>NZ_PPRM01000095.1:57086-57988 GCF_002902665.1 Macrococcoides caseolyticum | reverse complement strand
GTAAAACACCACCGTTCAATGATATACCTATATTTTATCAAAAAAAGACTGTAAACTTCATCTCCGAAGGAGACTTTGTCTACAGTCTGAAATGAATGTGCCGAACGGCACATTCATTTTTTAATCTTTAGATTAAGCTGTAACCCATTGAGATGGACCAGCTGTATTATATAACTTAACAGCTGCTGCATCTTGGACTGCTTCAGGTGCTGATGCTGGAGATACGCCTCTCCACTGAGCGGGAGCTACTGAATCCCAAGTAGATTGTAAGAATTGATATTTACCTGCTGCGCCAGAAGTAGGATTGACTGCACGGATATTACCGCCAGATTCACGTTGAGCGATAAGTTGTAAGTGTGCGTTAACACTTACTGGTGAAGTTGCTGATTGTGTTTGAGCTGGCGCTTTATATGTTGATTGTGCCTGATAGTTTTGTGCTTTAGGTGCTACATATGTTTGAGCAGGTGTCTTTGCTACAGGAGCCTGTGCTTGTACAGCAGGTGCCTCCTGTTTGAAGTTGTTATTCGTTACTGAGCTGAATGCTTCAGAATCTGCTGATCCAGTATGGTTATATTCCCAAGTCCAGTATGCACCATTTGAATCAAAGGTAAAATGATAGCCATCCTTAGTGAATTCATAATGATAAGCCCCTTCGTGTACAGGCTTTTCATTTAAAGCTGATGGGTTATTTAATGCTAAGTTTGCTAACTCGGCTTTGTTGATTTGATTTGTTTCTGCTGTTTCCGTAGATGCATCTGCTTGAGAAGCTGAAACACCAGTTACTCCTAACGCTAATGCTAATGTTGAAGTCATAATTGCTTTTTTCATTATATAAAATCCTCCAGTAATTTGTTTAATTAATATTCTGAATCAAAGTAAGATTCATTTGGCTAAGTGACACT
>NZ_PPRM01000095.1:0-57076 GCF_002902665.1 Macrococcoides caseolyticum | reverse complement strand
TAAAACACCACCGTTCAATGATATACCTATATTTTATCAAAAAAAGACTGTAAACTTCATCTCCGAAGGAGACTTTGTCTACAGTCTGAAACGCCGTCCATTTAAATTGGACGGCGTTATTCAAGGAAACTATTTATTTAACTGTTCACCCATTAATCCTGCAAGTTCTACAACGCGCGTTGAATAACCCCATTCATTGTCATACCAAGATAATACTTTAACCTTTGAACCTTCCATAACGATCGTCGACAGTCCATCTACGATAGAACTATGTGGATTCGTATTGAAATCTACTGATACTAACGGCTCATATGTTACATCTAAGATGTCTTTAAGTTCATTATCAGCCGCATCTTTAAATGCTTGATTTACTTCTTCGACTGTGACTTCTTTTTCTAAATCTACAACTAAGTCGACTAATGAAACATTCGTTGTCGGTACACGTAACGCCATTCCATGAAGCTTACCTTGTAATTCCGGTAATACTAGAGATAATGCTTTTGCAGCACCTGTAGAAGTCGGAATAATACTTTGTGCACATGCACGGGCACGACGTAAATCTTTATGTGGGTTATCTAAATTCTTCTGGTCATTTGTATAAGCATGAACTGTAGTCATCAAACCATTTTTAATACCAAACTTATCATTCAGCACTTTCGCAACTGGTGCCAGACAGTTTGTTGTACATGATGCATTTGAAATCACATCATATTTCTCAACATCTAACTGTGCACAGTTCACTCCACGTACGATGGTCTGAACATTACCTTTACCTGGAGCAGTAAGCAGCACTTTCTTAGCGCCAGCTTTAATATGTGCAGCTGCTTTCTCAGCATCGTTAAACTTACCAGTCGCTTCAATCACAATATCAATATTCATATCTTTCCACGGTAATAATTCAGGATTACGTTCAGATACGAGTTCAATCTTCTTGCCATCTACAAGTAAACCATTCTCAGTTGGTTCAATATCAAGTTCAAACTTACCATGAGTAGTATCATATTTCGTTAAATGAGCTAATGTTTCAGGTGGGTAGCTCGCATTGATTGCTACAACCTCTAAATTATCATCTAATAATGCTGCACGAAATACCATTCTGCCAATTCTTCCCAGCCCATTAATCGCTACTCTTGTCTTCATTAAATAATCTCCCCTTCAAAGTGTTATACTAATACTTAGCAATAGTATAACACAATGAAAGCGCTTGTGTAGTGTATTTTCTGCGAAATAAAAAATTTAAATTTTTCGAAAATTTGAATCTACTTATAGTCTTTGATCAAAGCTTCTAAATGTTTATAAAGACTGTCTAAGTCATGACAATTATCAATGACGATATCGGCTTTATCTCGCTTTTCATCCATCGACATCTGACTATTGATACGCGCATCTGCTTCTGACTCTGAAAGTTCATTTCGTTTCATCAGGCGCATTTTTTGTATATCGTATGACACATATACGACCCACACTTCATCAACAGTATGTTCGAGCTCATTTTCATATAACAGTGGTATATCCATAACTACCACCTTACCTTCAGAAAGTGCAGCAGCTTTTTCTTCATCCATCAGACGTCGCACAATCGGGTGAACAATTTCATTTAAACTATCACGCTGCGCTTTATCATTAAAGATAATCGTACCTAGTGCTTTACGATTTAATGTCCCATCTTCATTCAGCACACCTGGAAATGTTTCAGCAACTTTTCTTAATCCTTCTGTTCCTTTTTCTACAGCCTGTCTTGCCGCAATATCTGCATCAATGACAGCAAATCCATTCTCCTTCAGATAATTTGCTACTGTTGACTTACCACTGGCAATACCACCTGTTAAACCTATAACTGTCATAGTTCCTCCTATTTCTGACAATGTGTACAATAATGTGTATTACGTGTAGCTATCACTTTCGTCTTAATTTCATTACCGCATGTTCCACAAATTTTTTTACCATAAACTTTAAACCTATTTTGCATCGTTCCACTTTCACCTTGTGCGTTTCGGTAATCTGATATGGTCGAGCCCCCATATAAAATGCCTTCATTCAGCACATCGACAATATGTTCATAAAGTAATGTACGTCTTTTTTCGCTTAATTTTTTGACTGTTATATTCGGGTTAATTCCTGCATTATGCAGCGCTTCACATGCATAGATATTTCCACATCCACTGACAACCGAATGCAGCATGATAACTTGCTTAATCGGTTTATCCTGATATTTCGGCAAGTGCAGTGCACTGATATAATGAGCTCGGCCTTCTTCACTAAATGGTTCTGGTGCAATGGTTGCATCGAAGTGTGCAAACTGTGATTCATCTAACATTCTCAGTTCACCAAACCTTCTAATATCTGAATATACCAGCTTCATCGAACTGCTCAATGTAAAAGTGACATGCCAATGTTTTTTGTAGTTAGGTACTGTAATGTCATCGATAGACGGTACCACAAAGTATGCGCCGGTCATTCCAAGATGACCGACCATATAACGGTTCCCATCCTTTCCTTTTAACTTGAAGATAATATATTTGCTGCGACGCATCACACTTTCGATATGAGTGTCAATACATCGTTCCTTAAATGCATCTAGGGAAAGCCCTTTAACAATGGTCTCTTTGCCTTGTGTCTTTCCATTTGATACAGCATCTGAAAAGTGGATATCAATAATTCGTTCTCCTGTAATCTGTGGTTCAATACCACGCTTTACATGTTCAACTTCTGGTAATTCCGGCATAATTCCTCCTACTTTGCTTCGTACCAGCTTTCACCTGAATCATATTCAACTTCAAGCGGTACTTTTAATTCCAATGCATTTTCCATTACATGTTTTACAAATAAGCTGAAAGCCTCAAGCTCATCTTTTGGCACTTCAAAAATAAGCTCATCATGCACTTGTAGTAACAATTTAGCTTTAAAGTCAGTTTCTTTCACTTGTTCGTTATAATGTACCATTGCGAGCTTAATGATATCTGCTGCACTTCCTTGAATCGGTGTATTCATCGCAGTACGTTCAGCAAATCCTCTTAAATTAAAGTTTCTGCTCGTAATATCCGGGATATAGCGACGTCGATTCAGCAATGTCGTAACGTAACCCTGCTGCTTAGCTTCCTGAATAATATCATGCATATACGCTTTTACATCCGGGAAACTTTCAAGGTAGTTATCAATGAAAGCTTGCGCATCTTTTCGAGTAATACCTAAACTTTGACTCAAGCCATAGTCACTGATCCCATAAACAATCCCGAAGTTCACTGCTTTCGCCTGACGCCTCATATCGCTTGTTACTTCTTCTCTTTCAACATTAAAGACTTTCATCGCAGTCTTCGTATGAATATCAATGCCTTGATTGAAAGCTTCAAGCATACCTTTATCCCCAGTAATATGTGCGAGTACTCGAAGTTCAATCTGAGAATAGTCTGCAGCAAATATTACAGAGTTCGGTTCACTCGGTACGAATGCTTTTCTTATTTTTCTACCTTCATCTAGTCTTACAGGAATATTCTGCAAGTTAGGGTCAATAGATGACAGACGTCCGGTTTGGGCAATAACCTGGTTGAAACGTGTGTGGATCTTATCATCTTCTCCAATCAATTTCTGCAATCCTTCTACATAAGTTGACTGCAGTTTAGACAGCGTTCTATAGAGTAATATATCTTCAATGATCGGATGTTTTCCTGTTAATGACTCAAGAACATCAACCGCTGTAGAATATCCTGTCTTCGTCTTTTTCTTCTTCGGTGAATCTAGCTTTAAATCTTCAAATAATACGACACCAAGCTGCTTCGGAGAATTGATATTAAATGTGCTGCCAGCATGTTCATGAATACGTGTGATCAATGCATCTAAGCGACTTTGAATTTCCTGCTGCATCTCCTGAAGCGTCTGCTTATTTACTTTAATCCCCTGCATCTCCATATCTGCGAGAACAAGTGCGAGTGGTAGTTCGAGCGCTGTTAACAGTTCAAGCTGCTTAAGTTCATTTAATTTTCTAATCTGAAGCGCCGACACCTCATGGATTGCATTTACTTCAGACGCAATATGTTTAAATAAATCTGTACGTTCAGGTATGTGCATCTTAGCACCTTTTCCGAAGATCATTTCATCTGATTCCACGTAATTAATACCTTGCATTTGCGCACTTTGAGCAACATCTATTATTTTCAAAGCCGGATCGAGTAAATAAGATGCGAGCATCACACAGTGCTCAATCCCTTTTATCTCTATGTCCAGTCTACTGAATAAAACTTTTGTCTCCTTTGCATCATAGACATATTTTTTCGTATCTTCATTTTTAAGTGCATTGATGAATGATTCATTTTGAGTGATTTCATCAGGAGGGATAACAAATGTATGTGCTCCTACCAATATCCCTACCCCGATAATTTCATTCTTCAAATAATTATCTTGAAAACATCGAATACGAATAGCCATTGATTCAATAGTCGAGAAATCAAACGTATGAAACTGATTGCTTATTTCAATTGTTTTCTTTTCAGTAACTTGAGTTTCAGCATCAATATTATCTAACTTTTGCTTAAAGTCTAGCTCTTGAAATAGTGCAATCTTCTTACTTTCATCTTTTTCAGGGAGCAATGTATCATTTAAATTTACTGCAATCGGTGCATCAGTATTAATCTTTGCCAGCTGCTTACTCATTAATGCGTCATCTTTATGATTTGTTAAGTTCTCATTTAATTTCTTACCTTTAATATGTTCCAGATTATCTAGCACCGCTTCAACCGTACCATATTCATGTAGTAATTTAAGCGCAGTCTTTTCTCCTACACCAGGAACACCGGGAATATTATCCGATTTATCTCCCATCAATCCTTTTAAATCGATTATTTTCTCTGGTTCAAATCCATATTGCTCCTGAATAAACTGAGGTGTATATTTATCAATATCTGTAACCCCTTTTTTTGTATAATAAATAGTCACATAATCACTTGCAAGTTGTGTCAGATCTCGGTCCCCAGTAACGATGATTGTCTCTAGCTTATTTTCTGTTGCTTGTTTTGCAAGCGTTCCGATAATATCGTCTGCTTCATACATATCCTGCTCATAATGCTTGATTTGATAAGCCTCTGCGAGTTTACGAATATAAGGAAACTGTTCGCTTAGTTCTGAAGGCGTCTTTTGACGTCCTCCTTTATAATCTTTGTACATCTCATGGCGAAACGTTGTCTTACCTGCATCAAATGCAATTAAAAAATGTGTAGGTTGTTCTTCCTTAATCAACTTATCTAAAATAAGCGTGAAACCATATATCGCATTCGTATGTAAATTGGATTGATTCTTTAATAGGGGTAAGGCATAGAATGCACGAAAAGCAATACTATTACCATCAATTAATATTAGTTTATCAGCCATAATATCCTCCTGAACTGTAGTAATCATAGTTTAACATAAATCACGCACAAAAACGCCCGACACATATGTATCAGGCGTTCAAGCTTCAAAATGAAAGATTCTTTCTCTATTATATGTGATAATAGTTAAATTAAAGTAAACTAAAAATAAATCTTATGTTAATAAAGAAACTGCTTTAATTTTATTCTGAAAGTTGAACCTTTTCCAAGTTCGCTTTCAACATCGATTTCACCATTAAACACTTCAATAATATGTTTAACAATTGCAAGACCTAGTCCTGTTCCACCAGAGTCTCTGCTTCTTGCTTTATCTACGCGGTAGAATCTCTCAAATATTCTTGTTGTTTCCTCAGGTGCGATACCAATCCCCTGATCAATAATTTCAACGATACATTCATCCGCCTTTAGATATGCCTTTACCGTAACCTCTGCATCCTCTGGTGAATAATTGATTGCATTTGAAAGTAGATTGATCATAACCTGCTTAAGCTTGCTTGGTTCTGCCAAGACAAAAAGATTTTTTTCAAGCTCGAGATTAAATTTAATATTCTTCTTCTCAGCAAGCGGATATACAACTTCAACACTATTAAATACTTTCTGAGGCAAATTTACTTTCACCATATTAAAGTGATCTGCCTGCTCAATTTTAGATAGTTCTAGCAGCTCGCTTACAAGAACCTGGATTCGATTAGATTCTTTCAGGATAATATCTAAAAACATCTCCAGCGTATCCTTATCTTCTTTTGCACCGTCCAGTAATGTTTCTGTAAATCCTTTTATACTAGTAATCGGTGTTTTTAGTTCGTGCGAAACATTTGCAACGAAATCCTTCCTCATCTGTTCCAGTGTCTTTAACTGTGTAATATCGTGCAGCACTATGACAATCCCTTCAATCCTTTTACGTTTCTTGGATAATACAGGCACCACTGCCACATCAAAATATTTTTTATGGACGTTAACATTATGTTCAATTGTTTCATTGATGGGTTTCTCAGTTGCAATCGCTTCTTTAATCATACGTTTTAAGTCTTTATGCGCTATTACGGTGTCGTAATGAGCTTTCTTAATTTTATTACCACGATTAAAGAAATTTAGAAATGTTTCATTTGCTATAACAACTTCACCATAATTATTGACAAGTAAAGTAGCGGAAGGAATATTCTGTAATGTCGTCTCAAGACGATTACGCTGAAGCTTCTGTTCATTCATAAAGTCTTGCAATGTTCGTGCTAATATATTCATACTGATAAATAAATCCTTAGTCTCAGTGACATTACTTTCTGGAACACGTACTTTATAGTTTCCGTTTGCTAGTAATTTAGAAGCGTAAGTGACTTCTTTTATTGGTTGAATATAGCTTTTATTGATGTACCTCACGATAAAATAGAGAATAGGAAGCATTATTAATAACATTAATCCAATATATTTCCATATGCTTCTACTTAAAATAGTCAAAATTCGATTTTCCTGTATTAAATAGATGACAGTGTCTTTTTTTGTCATTTTAAGGATGCTCTGTTTGTCTTCAGAATCGTATCGAAATTCATTCGCTTCACTTTCACCTGCTGTATATCTCGATAGCGCAGTTTCAAAGTATTCGGGAGAGAAACCTTGTGTAACATACAGCGGTTTATTACCTTCCATGACTAATATTTGATAACTTCTCTGGTCATCAAAAGTGGCTGCGATCATGTTGAAATCTTGATGTTCAGCCAAAGACTGTATTATTTTTGCATCTTGTGCCATCGTACGTTTCATCGATACTTTCATATCATTTGAGATAGAGGTCGTAATAAACATGCCGACTAAAAGAAAGCTTACAACAATCATTGTTGTAAGCATGATGAGTAACTTTCTTTGAAAACTAATCATTTCGTTTCGGGTAATCCAGCTTATAACCTAGACCACGTACAGTTTTAATGTATTGTGGCTGCTTTGGATTTTCTTCTATTTTCTCTCTCAAATGACTGATGTGAACATCAACGATACGTGAATCACCAGCAAATTCATAGTTCCACACTGAATTCAGCATATGTTCACGTGTAATCACACGTCCTTGTCGTTCTATCAAATAGATTAATAATTCGAATTCCTTTGGCGTCAGATCAATCAGCTCGCCATTACGATACGCTTCAAAATGTTCTGGCAATATTTTAAGTTTGCCGATGATTATTTCTTTATTTTCTTTTTCAGACTCGTGCTGTCTTAATGCCTGAGATCGTCTCAAAATTGCCTTTAACCTTGCGGTAACTTCCCTAGGTGAAAATGGTTTCGTCATATAATCATCCGCTCCAAGCTCCAAGCCAAGTACCTTATCAAACTCATCATCCTTTGCTGTAAGCATCAGAATAGGCACTTGATTCTTTTCACTACGGACTGCTTTACAGACTTCTACACCATCCATCTTAGGTAACATAAGATCAAGAACAACAATATCCGGATCTTCAGAAAATATTTTACTTAAACCTTCTTCCCCATCGAAAGCGGTTATCACTTCAAAGCCTGATTGTTCAAGATTATATTGTAATAACGTCACAATCGACTGTTCATCATCTACTACTAATACCTTCTGACTCATCCTATCCCTCCAAGACCATATATACAATTTTATTATATATTACAGTAAATATATATGGCTACATCTAATCAACAAACTTCATGAACTCGTATAAAAGTTTACAATAAATTAATAAATCACTTCAAGAGACGCATGACGTCTCTGACTACCTCAGCAGATTGATGAAATGCAGACTGTTCTTCAGCAGTTAATTCAAACGTTATGATGCGTTCAACACCATTCTCCCCAATCAATACAGGCACTCCGATATATACATCACTTTCATTGTACTCACCGTTTAAATATGCAATTGCAGGCAGAATACGTTTCTTGTTAAGAATTATTGCCTCAGCCATCTCAACCATAGCAGCTGCAGGAGCATAATATGCTGATCCATCACCAAGAAGCTGGACAATTTCAGCTCCTCCTTTGCGTGTTCTATCGACGATAGAATTAATTGTATATCTATCCATAATCTCAGTAAGCGGAATTCCACCTGCATTGGCATGCTGTATTAGAGGAACCATCGTATCTCCGTGGCCTCCGAGTACGACACCATGCACGTCTTCTACTGAAATGTTAAGTTCTGAAGCAACAAATGTTCTGAATCTTGCAGTATCAAGGACACCAGACTGACCTATGACACGTTCATGCGGAAAGCCAGTCACTTGTTGTACTGTATAGGTCATTGCATCTACTGGATTTGTGAGCACGATAACAATTGCATTAGGGGCATATACCTTTATCTGTTCTCCAACCTCTGTCATCACCTGCTGATTAGTCTGTACAAGGTCCTCACGTGTCATACCCGGCTTACGTGCAATCCCTGCAGTAATCATAATGATATCCGAGTCTTTAATATCTTCATATTGACTTGTTGCAGAGATTGAAACACTGCTGTTAAAAATGGCAGCTGACTGAAGCATATCCAGCGCCTTCCCTTTTCCTTTATCCAGATTACGTGCAAGATCAACGAGCATAACATCTGCAAGTCCTTTTTGTGCTACGATGAATGCTGCTGTAGCGCCCGTAAATCCACTTCCAATTATGCTGATTTTCTTCCTCATATGATTTCCTCCTAAAAAAAGCAGTTAAATGAATAAATTCAAATAACTGCTTCTGTTTATTACATATTTTTAATAAGTTCATCTGCAAAGGCACTACATTTAACTTCTGTTGCACCTTCCATTAATCGCGTAAAGTCATAAGTAACGACTTTAGAAGCAATCGTTTTCTCCATAGATTTCGTAATGAGTTCTCCTGCTTCTTTCCACCCTAAATGCTCAAGCATCAATACTCCGCTTAAAATCACAGAAGATGGATTAACTTTATCTAATCCAGCGTACTTAGGTGCTGTTCCGTGCGTTGCTTCAAATATTGCATGCCCTGATTCATAGTTAATATTCGCACCAGGTGCAATGCCAATACCACCTACTTGAGCAGCAAGCGCATCAGAAATATAATCACCGTTTAAGTTCATCGTTGCGACAACATCAAATTCCGCTGGACGCGTTAAGATTTGTTGTAAGAAGATATCAGCAATAGAATCTTTAATTAAGATCTTTCCTGCATCTAAAGCAACTTCCTGTGCTTTATCAGCCGCTTCTGTACCGTCTGTTTCTTTAATCTTGTCATATTCAGCCCAAGTGAATACTTTATCTCCGAATTCACGTTCTGCTAAATCATAACCCCACTGTTTAAACGCACCTTCAGTAAATTTCATGATATTCCCTTTATGAACTAATGTCACAGACTTACGTCCTTCTGTAATTGCATAATTGATTGCAGCACGTACTAAACGTTCTGTACCTTCTTTAGAAACTGGTTTAATACCAATACCTGATGTTTCTGGGAAACGGATATTTTTCGCACCCATTTCATTTTGTAAGAAATCAATGACTTTCTTAACTTCTTCAGAACCTTCTTTGAACTCAATACCTGCATAGATATCTTCAGTGTTTTCACGGAAGATAACCATATCTGTATCTTCAGGACGCTTAACTGGTGAAGGCACACCTTCAAAGTAACGTACCGGACGTAGACAAGTGAAAAGATCAAGCTCTTGACGTAAAGCAACATTTAAAGAACGAATACCTCCACCGATTGGTGTTGTTAAAGGCCCTTTAATTGCAATTAGGTACTCGTCAATCACATCTAACGTTTCTTGCGGTAACCATTCACCTGTCTCATCGAATGCTTTTTGACCAGCAAGTACTTCTTTCCATTCAATCTTCTTTTCTCCGTTGTATGCTTTATCAACTGCTGCATCTAACACGCGGCTGGCTGCATTCCATATATCTGGACCTGTTCCATCCCCAATAATAAATGGAACTACAGGATGATTTGGTACGTTTAATACTCCGTTAGAATTTGTAATTTTATCTGCCATTATTTATTCCTCCATATTTGTATTTTATCGTTCTTCTACAGGCACATATTTACGGCCGACTTCACCGATATAGTTTGCACGCGGACGAATGATGCGGTTATCTTTATATTGCTCAAGAATATGAGCAATCCAGCCCGATGTACGACTTACCGCAAAGATCGGTGTAAACAGATCATGCTCGATTCCCATCGAGTGATAAACTGTCGCAGAATAGAAATCGACGTTTGGTAATAGGCCTTTTTTCTCCTTTAACAAATCAGCGATTTTAACTGATATTTCAAAAAGTTCCTTCTGTCCAGTTTCATCTGTAATCTTACGAGACATCTCTTTTAAATATTTAGCACGTGGATCTCCGTTCTTATACACACGGTGGCCAAAGCCCATAATCTTTTCCTTATTTTCAATTTTTTTGTTGATATAGTCTTCAACATTATCAATTGAACCGATTTCACTTAACATTTTCATAACTTGTTCATTTGCACCACCGTGAAGTGGCCCCTTTAGTGCACCAGCTGCAGCAACGACACCTGAATACATATCAGATAAAGTAGAGACAGCGACACGCGCCGTAAACGTAGAGGCGTTCAGTTCGTGATCGGCATGAAGAATCAGAGCTTTGTTGAAGCCCTCCTCCTGAACTTCCGTCGGTTCCTCACCAAATAACATATAAGGAAGTTCGCTGCATAGCTTAGCTCTTTCTTCGGTTTAACCACTTCTTTACCTTGGCGAACTCGTGCAAATGCTGCAACAAGTGATGCAACTTTCGCCTGAATACGAATTGCTTTATTCATATGTGCATCTTCATTAAACTCATCCGCACGTGGATCAAAATGAGCAAGGTATGACAATGAAGTACGAAGCCCTGTCATTGGATGCACCTCGTCCGCAGTATAATCTTCGAAATGACTATACATTCTAGGATGTAGATTCATATATTCAATAAGCTGAGACTTTAAATTCTCTAGTTCTTCTTTATTAGGTAATCTGAAGTTCCAAAGTAAGAAAATCACTTCTTCAAATGATGCATTTTCAGTCAAGTCATCAATTTCATAACCTGCATATGTCAGTTGATCCCCAACAATCGAACTCACTTTTGTGTTCGAAGCTACGATACCTTCAAGCCCTTTAACTAATTCTGCCATTTCTATTTCCCCTTTACAACAAAATTTTGCTATGCCCAATGTAACGGCTTTCACACTTCATATTATAGCTAATTGTCTTTATTTTGTGAATGATTATGAATTATAGTAGTTTATTATTGAGCGTGATAAGTTTTAGTTATAACTATATTTTAAAATATAGTTTGAGTTTTTCGATAATTCATAACATAATAGAAAAATACTAAGGAAAGAAGGTAAAAATGTGAATACTCAGTTAAATAACAACAGTAACAATGATTTACAACGCGCGCTCTCAAACAGACATATTCAGCTTATTGCAATTGGTGGAGCTATAGGTACTGGACTATTTTTAGGAGCTGGGAAATCTATCAATTTTGCAGGACCTTCAATATTGCTGACATACCTCGTCATAGGGTTGTTCTTATTCTTATTTATGCGAGGGCTTGGTGAATTATTATTATCCAATACGAATTATCATTCCTTTACTGATATTGCAAGAGATTATCTTGGAGATTTCATGGGGTATGTTACAGGTTGGACATATTGGTTCTGCTGGATTGTGACTGGGATGGCAGAAGTGACTGCCGTTGCGAAGTACGTTCAGTTTTGGTGGCCGGACTTCCCGACATGGGCATCTTCTTTAATCTGTATCGTTGTGCTGATGGGGTTGAACTTACTTACAGCAAAGCTCTTTGGAGAACTTGAATTCTGGTTTGCTATCATTAAAGTAGTTACAATCATCGCGCTTATACTTGTTGGTGTTATCCTAATTGTAATTGGATTTGAAACGAAGTTTGGACATGCATCACTTACTAATCTATGGTCACATAACGGTATTTTTCCGAATGGTATGAATGGTTTTCTGCTAAGTTTCCAGATGGCAATATTTAGTTTCGTGGGAATTGAGCTTATCGGTGTTACAGCAGGAGAAGCACAAGATCCAGAGAAAACATTACCTCGTGCAATAGATAGTGTACCTATTCGTATCGTTTTATTTTATATCGGCTCATTAATCATCATCATGAGTGTTACACCGTGGGATAAAATCGATCCAAACGAAAGTCCATTCGTTAAGTTCTTTGGACTGATTGGTATTGGATTTGCAGCAAGTTTAATCAATTTTGTCGTTATAACTTCTGCATCATCATCTTGTAACAGTGGTATATTCTCAAACAGCCATATGCTATTCGGATTAAGTAAAAACTTCTCAAAAGGAGATAACAGTTTCTTTCAAAGAACGAATAGAGCTGGCGTACCAGCGAATGCAGTTGTGTTCTCAAGTGTACTGCTGTTAATCTCCGTATTATTGAACTATATTATTCCGAATGCAAATGCGGTATTTACACTCGTAACTACAGTTGCTACTGTATTCTTTATCGTTGTATGGTCAATTATTATGTTCGCTTATTTGAAGTATTTAAAAACACGACCAGAACTTCATGAACATAGTACCTATAAAATGCCTGGCGGCAAAATAGCAGCCTACATTGTACTTGCATTCTTTGCCTTTGTATTCATGCTCTTATTTATAGCAGAAGATACACGTTTAGGATTATTCGTTTCACCATTATGGTTTATTCTATTAGCAGTTATGTATTATGTACAGGGTGGATTTAAGAAAGACAACTTCGAAAAACATAATTATAGATAAAGAAATTATCAAGGGCATTTAGCTTCAAGTATATTCAAAAAAATTTATAGAAATCAAAAATAAGGATGAGCAAATGCTCATCCTTATTTTAGTTTACTTTTGCGTGTCCGATATATACTTTATTATGCTGTGCATCTACTGTTACAAGTGTTCCATTTTCTAATGTATTCATCACATCCTGGACACCTACAATTGTCGGTTTACCGAGATTAAGCCCAACTACTGCCGCATGTGATGTTAATCCACCTTCTTCAGTTACAATCGCAACTGCCTGTTCAAGATAAGGTACCATATCTGCATCTGTCTGTGGTGACACCACAACTTTATCCGTCATATCAACACCTTGTAGTTCTTCTGCACTATTTGCTTTAATGACCTTTCCATGTGCCGCAGTTCTACCTATACCAGTCCCTGCTGCGATCACATCACCAATGAGATGAATCTTCATTAAGTTCGTAGTTCCTGCTTCACCAGTTGGGATACCTGCTGTAATAATGATTAGATCTCCATTTTCAACAGTTCCTACTTCAATTGCTGCCTGTACAGACTTATCTAATAATTCATCAGTTGTAGATTTACCCGTCTTCACTACAGGTATTACTCCCCATACTAATGAAAGATGTCTCGCTGTTTCTTCATAAGGTGTTACTGCGATAATATGTGCATGTGGACGATATTTAGAAATTGTCTGTGCTGTTGTACCACTTTCAGTTGCAGCAACAATCGTCTGTACGTCTAAATTTAAAGCAGTATGTGCTACAGAGACACCAATCGCATTTACCATAGATGGCTGATTTAATTTTGTGCGGTCTGAAAGCATACGTTTATAATCTTGTGCTTCTTCTGCAGCAAATGCAATATTGTGCATCGTCTTAACCGATTCTTCCGGATATAATCCTGCAGCCGTTTCACCTGATAACATTACTGCGTCACTTCCATCATAGATGGCGTTGGCCACATCACTTGCTTCTGCACGTGTACAGCGTGGGTTACGTTGCATAGAATCGAGCATTTGTGTGGCAGTGATTACAGGTTTTCCGAGAATGTTACACTTCTGAATCAATTCCTTTTGTACTAGTGGTACTTGCTCAGCTGGTATTTCTACCCCCATATCTCCACGTGCAATCATCAGTCCATCAGAAACTTCCAGAATCTGATCGATATTCTCTATCCCTTCTTCATTTTCAATTTTAGGGATAATATGAATAAAGTCACATTGATTTTTCTCTAATATTTCACGAATTTCTAATACATCACTCGCACGACGTACAAATGATGCCGCAATGAAGTCTACTTTCTGTTCGATACCGAATAGAATATCTGCAGCATCTTTATCTGTAATTCCAGGCAAGTTTACTTTAACACCAGGTAAGTTTACACCTTTTTTGTTCTTTAGTTCACCTGCATTGATAACGTCACATACAATCTTACCTTCGTCATGCAGAATATCCTTTACTCTAAGCTCGATTAATCCATCATCTAATAAAATTGTAGATCCTATGTGAATATCATTGATTAATTCAGGATACGTTACCGAGAACTCTGCAGAAGTGCCCAATACTTGTTCCATACTGACTGTAATAGTTGAACCTTTAACAAGTTCAATCTTATCATTTTCCATATTATGTGTTCTAATTTCAGGACCTTTCGTATCAAGCAAGATTGCTACCGTCTTATTTAAACGTTGCGCGACAGAGCGAATTGTCTTGATACGAGCCTTATGTTCCTCGTGTGAACCATGCGAGAAATTAAGGCGAGCAACGTTCATACCTGCATTCATCAATTTCTCTAACATTTCAGGAGATTCTGAAGCCGGTCCGATTGTACATACTATTTTAGTTTTTCTCATTTTATGAGCCTCCATTATATTTGTTACGACGCTTATTGAATTATATCGATAATTCATTAGATAATTCATACATCTTCTCATCTAAATGATGGACAGATGTGAAGATGTCTTCAAACTTAGTCTTAGATAAACTATTATTCTGAATACCAACTGCCAGACCAGTTTCATCATTCATCAGTAGTTCTACAGCGTAACCACCAAGACGACTTGCAAGCACTCTATCCATTCCAGAAGGCGAGCCTCCACGCTGCATATGACCAAGTACCGATATACGAGTATCAACATTAATATATTTCTTTAGTTCCTGACCACATTCTTCACCGGTCATAACGCCTTCAGCAACAACGATGATAGAATGTTTTTTGCCACGTTCGATCCCTTGTTGAATTTTATCTGCAATGACCTTGACATCTTTACGATGCTCCGGACATAATACTGTCTCAGCACCTCCTGCAAGACCAGACCACAGTGCTAGGTCTCCCGCATCTCTACCCATTACTTCTACGATGAATGTACGTTCATGACTCGACGCCGTATCTCTAATCTTATCAATTGCTTCTACAATCGTATTTAAAGCCGTATCAAATCCTATTGTAAAGTCTGTGCCATTAATATCATTATCAATCGTTCCTGGTATACCGATTGTCTTAATGCCTTCTTCATTCAGTCTTTGAGCGCCACGATAACTTCCATCGCCACCAATAACCACCAGACCTTCAATGCCAAGATTATTTAAATTGGCAATCGCCTGCTTGCGTACTTCTGGATCTTTAAATTCTGGACAACGTGCCGATTGCAGAAATGTCCCCCCACGCTGTATCTTATCCCCTACAGTGCCACGTTCCATCTTCTTGATATTATTATTGATTAATCCTTGATACCCTTGATATACGCCATAAACTTCTATGTCGTAATACATTGCTTTACGCACAACAGCACGAACAGCAGCATTCATTCCAGGTGCATCGCCACCACTCGTTAACACAGCTATCTTTTTCATATCAATTCCTCACTTTGTGTATTCTTTATCTTTAAATTAACACATTACTTTCACATTATCCATCAATATCACATCTTCGTAACAATGAAAACGTTTTAAAAAAACATTCAAAAAAACGTCGCCAATTTATTATTTAGACAACGTTTTCAACTACCTTTTCATATTATATTTATATCTTTTTATTTGATTTCACCGATTGCTCTAAACTTATCATAGCGTTGTTGCACAATATCCTCTGCAGAGCGTTGTGAAAGTTCATGAATAAATGGGGTTAATGCTTTACTGATCAACTGACTTTGTTGCGCAATATTTCGATGTGCACCCCCAGGTATTTCATGAATCACTTCATCTACGACACCAAGTTCAAGCAAGTCAGGTGCAGTAATCTTCATCGTTTCTGCCGACAACTGGGCAAGTGTACTATCTTTCCACAGTAACGCTGCCGCACCTTCTGGAGAAATGACGGAATACGTTGCGTTTTCTAACATTAACAATGTATTACATACACCTAAACCAAGCGCTCCACCACTTCCACCTTCCCCGATGACAATCGAGATAACCGGTACTTTAAGTGCAGCCATCTCTACTAGATTACGTGCAATCGACTCACTCTGCCCACGTTCTTCAGCTGCTTTACCAGGATATGCTCCTTTCGTATCGATAAAACATATAATCGGACGGTTGAACTTTTCAGCTTGCTTCATCAACCGCATCGCTTTACGATAACCTTCTGGGTGAGCCATGCCGAAGTTTCTGTATATATTATCTTTCGTCTCTTTTCCTCTCTGGTGACCAATGACAGTAACTGGGCGGCCTTGGAAAGAAGCAATACCTCCGACGATTGCAGGATCGTCTCTAAAGTTCCTGTCTCCATGGAATTCCATAAATTCATCAAATAGATGTGCGATATAATCTAACGTTGTCGGTCTTTCACCTAAACGTGCAATCTGGACTCTTTGCCAAGGGGACAGATCGGCATAGATTGATTTAAACAGGCTTTCTTTCTTTGCCTTCAGTAATTCTACCTCATGTGTCAAATCAACATCGGATGCTTTCATATATTGCTCTATATCTTGAATTTTCTTTTCGATATCTCTAATGGGTTGTTCAAAATCCAGCACCATTAATTTTCACCCCTTTGATGTAATTTCAAGATTGTAGTAAGAACCTCTTTCATCTCTTTACGATGCACAACTTTATCAAGCTGTCCATGGTCCAGTAGAAATTCAGCAGTCTGGAAATCATCAGGTAGCTTCTCATTGATCGTCTGTTCGATGATACGTCGTCCTGCAAATCCAATCAAACTTTCTGGTTCAGCAAGATTAATATCTCCGACAGATGCAAAACTTGCAGATACACCGCCTGTCGTAGGATGTGTCATAAATGCAATATATAATAATCCTGTTTCACGATGTCGGTTCAAAGCCACGCTTACTTTAGCCATTTGCATCAGTGATAGTATTCCTTCCTGCATTCTCGCACCACCACTTGCTGTAAAGATAATAAAAGGCATCTGCTGTTTTGTCGCATATTCAATTGCACGTGTAATCTTCTCTCCAACTACCGTTCCCATAGAACCCATACGAAATCTTGAATCCATTACAGCGATTCCCGTCTTATAACCATTGATTGTACCCCACCCAGTTACGACCGCTTCATCAATCTCCGTCTTCGCTCTATCTTTCTCTATTTTCTCTTCATAATTGGGAAAGTTAAGCGGGTTGACCGGTTCAACATGTTTATCCAGTTCCTTAAAGGTACCTTTATCCATCAAAGCATCGATGCGGTCATAAGCGTTCATCGCCATGTGATGATCACAGTTAAAACAAACATTTAGATTTTCCTGTAACTCTTTTGTATACATAATTTTTTGACATTTTGGACATTTCGCCATTATACCTTCAGGTACTTCTGTATCTGTCATATTTTTAACGGTTACATATTTTTTCTTTTTATTTTTTTTAAAGATATCCTTAAACATATGCTCACGCCTTTTCATCATAAGTCGCTTCATAGCGCTTTAATAATTTCCAAACTCTAAACATGATTGTGTTGCTTGTATTGATACATTCTTCAATCGTTTTATTCTCTTCAAATGTTATACTGCTTTCAATCATATGTATAAAATCCTTTATTTCACCTGTTTGTGCCCTTGATGTAATCAAATATCCGCCTATCAGCTCGAAGAACTGGTTATTATCCATATCGGATAAATAAGTTCCTTCGCCCCGTCTCGTCTCGATAACACCAAGAATCTCAAGTGCGCGTAATGCTTCTCTTATGCTTGAGCGACTGATATTCAGTAACTCGCTCAAATGTCTTTCAGATGGAAGTTTATCACCAGACTTCAATCCATCATTCTTTATCATGCGGTCGATTTCATCTAAAACATGATTAAAACCTTTATGCGGGGTATTCACAGTTGCACCTCCAAAAAAATCCTTAGTGGTCTGACCACTAAGGATTAATATATCATATGTTTAATCTTTAATAAAGTTTATATTATACGAATATCTTCAGGGTTGAAATATTCAACCAGTTCTTTAATTTTATCTTTGGACACTGTGCCAATTACATGCTGGGCACGATCAAAATAGATGAGCTGTATCTCCCCTTCATCTAGAATGATGCTCTCTGGTAACGGTTCGCGTATATATATAAATCGAGCTTCCTCGTATATTCTGTTCATAAATGATTCGACAGTTTCAATCGTTTCAGCGATATAGTTATCTTTCCCTCGGTTACTATCAAATTTCCCATTGATCACAATCATTTGGTGAGATTGAATCACTGTCTCAAACTTATGATAGGTATCCGGAAAACATACGATATCAATATTATCTGTACCATCAAAGCCTTTGATAAATGCCATCGGTTGACCTTTCTTTGTTCTAATCCTTCTCACTTCATCAATGAATATCAGCATATAATGCTGATTCAGTCGTTGCGCAATCTTGTATAATGGCAGATATTGAAGTGCTTTAAAGCGTGATTCCACCGGATGATTCGTTAAATAAAAGCCAAGATATGCTTTTTCATATTCTGCTTTTTTCATATCTGACATTTCTTCGTGAATGATATAATCTTTCTTCTTATTTAAACCAAGCGACTCTAGAAAGCTTTCTTCTCCTTCATTTGTCCTTTCAACATCGATTATCATATCAAGCGATGCAAGTAATGTTGCGCGCGTGTGTCCAAAAGAATCAAAACAGCCCGCATAGATTAGAGCTTCTAATAAAGGTTTACTAGCAATTCGTGAGGGGATACGCGCACAGAAGTCATAGATATCTTTAAATGAACCTTGTTTTCTTGCATCAATAATATCCTGAACACTTTTGTAGCCGAGTCCTTTAATGACACCTAGAGCGTTTAATATACCGTCCTTATATGTACGATAATACCAATGTGCCTTATTGATATCGGCAGCATATATCGGTATACCACGTTTCTTGACTTCATCGATAATCTCTTTAGTCTTGTGCTCACTGCCGATTTGATTACTCAGTATAGCTGTATAGAAGATATTTGGATAATGCACTTTCAGGTATAACATATAGTAAGCGATTTTGGCATATGCAACTGCATGCGCTTTCGGAAACCCATAGTTCGCAAACTTCAGTATTAATTCATATATCGCTTCTGCGGTTTGTTTATCATAACCTTTATTGACGCTTCCTAGAATAAAATGTTCTTTTTCCGTCAGTAGCACCGACATGTCCTTCTTGCTCATGGCTCGCCTTAATATATCTGCTTCTCCATAACTGAATCCCGCAAATTGATTTGCAATCTGCATAATTTGTTCTTGATAAATGATGACACCGAATGTATCTTTCAATATCGCTTTTAGATCGTCATGAATATAATCAACAGATTGAACACCGTGCCTTCTTTCGATATAGACTGGAATCTGTTCCATAGGGCCTGGTCGATAAAGTGCCAGTACGGCAACAATGTCGTTGAAATGACTGGGTTTCAGATTACGTAGTACATTTCGAATACCATCCGATTCGAGCTGGAATATACCAGTGGTGTCCCCTTGTTCTAGTAGTGTATAGACTTTAGGGTCATCAAGCGGCAATGTATTCAGGTCAAGCTGCTGATTAAACTGTATCCTAACCTGATCCATCACATTACGTATGATTGACAGATTCCTTAGTCCTAAAAAATCGATTTTCAGTAAACCGATAGATTCAACTTCTGTCATCGTCCACTGCGTAAGTGACACTGAATCTCCTTCTATAATCGGCACGTAATCTGTCAGTAGCTGATCATGAATAATTACGCCAGCAGCATGTGTCGATGTGTTGCGCGGGAGTCCTTCGAGCGCATAAGCAATATCAAACCATTGCTTTCGACGATCATACTCATTGATGAACCCCATAAAATCCTCATCCATCTTCATATCATCAAGTGTGATACCGACACGTTTTGGAATCAAAGTGCTGATTTTCTTTAATTCGGCATCTGAAAACTGTAATATACGCCCTGTATCACGCATTACCGCACGTGCATTTAAATGTCCGAATGTAACGATACCACTGACATTATATTTACCATATTTGTCGACCGCATACTGAATCACCTGATCACGCTTCGTGTCTTCAAAATCAATATCAATATCTGGCATCGTCACACGTTCTGGGTTTAAGAACCGTTCAAAGAGCAGATTATATTGAACAGGATCTACCTCGGTGATTCCAAGCACATAGCTGATTAGTGAGCCGCCTGATGAACCACGACCCGGGCCGACAAGAATATCGTGTTCCTTTGCATACTGAATTAAATCACCGACAATCAGAAAGTAATCGGCATACCCCATCTGCGTTATAACATCATATTCATAACGTAGACGTTGCTCATAGCGTTCATCAAAGTGTGGTATCTCTCTCTTCTTTTCTTGTAGCAGCTTCATTAGATACGCGTCACTCGAATAACCTTCGACTGGAAATTTCGGCATAGTTGCATGATGCTTTGTAATGTCTACATTACATTGGTCCGCAATTTCGTGTGTGCGGTCTAAATACTCCTGTGGAATCTTTAAATCAATGAGTTGCACATCATCCTTCATATATGCTGTGCCCGCTTTGATTCGTACCATTTCTAATGGCAGCTTCTTATTCTCCTCTATCGCATTGAGTACTTCCAGATGCTGTACACCACTGGATTCCAGATAAAGTACATCTTCTATATATACTTTTTTTGCATCAAGAGAACTGTTATGGCAAATATAATACGATTCGATACCCTGTGTAAAATGTGATTCAGATTCCGTAATCGACTTGAAGATTACAATTATTCCAGATTGATATTGTGACAGCCATTTTAAAGGTGTGAGCTCTACCCCTTTAAGCTGTATTCTCGACGAAAGTTTAATCAGGTTCACATACCCTGTATTATTGCGTGCAAGACATACGGCACGTAGTTGTTTCAGTCCATCCGTCACACATATCTCCATTCCAATTATCGGTTTAATATCAGCAGCAATACATGCCTTATAAAATGATTGCACACCAAATAATACATTAAAGTCTGTCAAGGCAACTGCATGTTCTTTTAATTCTGTGACACGTGTCACTAACGCATCAATTTCAACTGTAGAATGCAAAAGATCATATGCCGAATGCACATTTAAATGAACAACCATCTGTTTCACCTACCCGTTTACAAGTTTCTTTAGTTCAGTTAACAACTGCTCGTATTCCGCTATGCTATATACAGAAGCACCGCTTGCCAATGGATGGCCTCCACCATTATATTTAGCAGCGAGCGTGTTAATAACAACGTCTTTACTTCTAAGTCTTACGCGAATATCATCGCCTTCGTCTACAGCATAAGCCCATGCTTTGATTCCTTTCATATCGGAAAAAGCATTGACAAATAACGAAGCCTCTGAAGCAGTAATATTAAAGGATTCGAGCACCTCCTTAGAAATGAAAATATTGCCGACTCCATTATCAAAGTCAAAGTTTTGCAGCACAAAACCTTGAAACTTCATACTTGAAGCCTCTCGTTGCTGCATTTGATTAATCATCTTCGTATGATCTATATCAAACTTAAGTAATTCTGCAGCAATTTCCATCGTTCGCGATGTTGTGTTATTAAAGAGAAACCTTCCAGTATCCCCAACAATCCCGATATAAAGACACTTTGCTACTGCGCGATCGATATAATCACTTCCATATCCTAGCGAAGTCAATATTTCATAGATGATTTCACTTGTTGACGATGCAGTCGTATCCACAATGTTAAGTTCTCCATACTGATCTTCAGGTGGATGATGATCGATTTTAATTATCTTATCACAAAGCATGTATCTACTATCATCAATACGCGGTGCATTCGCAGTATCCAGAACGAGCGCTAACGCACTTTCAAACTGTTTATCAGTTAGAGTATCCATGTCACCGATAAACTTTAAACTTTCAACTTCAGTACCAACCGCATATACACGTTTATTGGGATATAAACGCTTAATCGCATGTTTTAATCCTATTTGTGAACCTAATGCATCTGGATCCGGTCGGACATGTCTAAAAATAATAACTGTCTCGTAAGCATTGATTTCATTAATCAATGTATTTATTTCTTGTTTATTCATATATTCTCCTTTATTTACTAAAATTCATTTCGTTGATATAATCGATAAGACTGGAGGTTAATTCAAATGGAAGTTATTTTTCCCTATATTATATCAGCACTTGTTGCTGTTATGCTATTTTCATTTATATTTACTATATTTAATATCGCTAAATACTTCAGAACGGTGAAAGATGTTCGTCGCGCCTGGTATCGCGCTCGAGCACGTCAATGTTTCGCTATCTTTATGTTTGCCTTCGCTTTGAATCAGATGCTGTTATTCCCACAGTGGTTTACTTTTGTAGTATGCGCGATACTGATTGTCTTTGCAGTAGCCAACTATCAATATGCGATTAGAGCAAAGCATCATTTTGAGTCTCACTTTGCAGATGAAGACGCTGCTTGGGCTGAGCTTGAAAAGAAACAGCGCCAACGATAGCTTATTAATAACAAAACCCGTACGCATTTACACGTATGGGTTTTGTTATTTAATAGAAATGTTCGATCACCTGTATCGCACAAAGTGATTTGGCAACGATTTGATGGCGGACAGATAACGCCACCTCTACTTTCGCTGCCTTTCTACCAAGATCGAGCAACGTAAATGTCACATTCACTCCACTGTCCATCTGTACGGTCTTAACAAATATAATATCGATATTATCTATTAGAATATCGCCTTTAATATGTTTTTTCATTTCATGATTTATCGTCTCTTCTATAATCGCTAAATAGACAGATTTACTCAGCATACCAAACTGATTGGACATTTGAGGTGAAATTTTCACTGAAATTTCACCTTCTTTAAATGTCATCTTCTTAAGTACCTGGTCATTAATCGTATCACCAATATGAGGCTGACGATCGACAACCTGCATCGCCTTCAGCACATCTTCTCGCGATACGATTCCAAGTAGATTATTATATCTAGAAACAACCGGCAGCAGTTCAATGCTTTCCCAGATCATAATATGCGCACAGCTTGCGACAGTAGAATTTAAATTCACTGATACAGGATTTTTCGTCATCACCTTTTTAATCTTCTCGTTAGGGTTCTTTCCTAACACATCTTTACTTGTTACGATTCCACTCAATTTATTATTATCATCCAGTACAGGAAATCTCGTGTGCTTCGATGATTCTGAAAGATGATTCCATTCACTGACAGTATCGTTTTCTCTTAAATAGATTGTATCCTCTATCTTTATCAATATATCTTGTGCTGTGAGCACTTCCTTTTTGATTAGCTGATCATAGATTGCGCGATTGATCATATTTGCGACAGCAAACGTATCAAAATTAGAAGAGATGATGGGCAATTCTAAGTTATCTGCCATCTGCTTTACTTCCTCAGTAGTATCAAAACCACCTGTAACAAGTACAGCAGAGCCTTTTGACAAAGCAAGCTTCTGTACTTCTGAACGGTTACCGACAATAAGCAAAGTATTCTCACCGATATACTTCTCCACTTCGTTTAGTTCCATGGCACCAATTGCAAACCTGGTCAATGATTTATGCAGTCCCTCACGCCCACCAATAACATGGCCGTCAATAATATTGACAATTTCTGCAAACGTCAGATTATCTATTGCATTGCGCTTCTTCTTTTCGATACGAATCGTTCCAACGCGCTCAATGGTTGAAACGATACCATTATTCTCTGCTTCTTTAATTGCACGATATGCAGTACCTTCAGATACACGGAGTATCTTTGCAATTTGTCTTACGGATATCTTTGACCCCACGGGTAAATTGCTGATATGTTCTATAATTTGTTCATGTTTTGTCAATGTTCCACCTATTCTCTTACTTATTTAATTAAATTGAAACAGATTGACCGCTCTGCAATATTTTAACCTTCGTATGCACCTTATCAGCAAACGCATTCACATCAACTTCAATATACGGGAATGTGTTGTAATGAATTGGAACAGCAATAGCCGGCCTGATGAATTCATTAACAGCATAAGCTGCATCGTCAATTCCCATCGTAAAATTATCACCGATCGGAACAAAGCAGACATCAGCAGGGTGGCGCTCTGCGATTAATTTCATATCAGAGAATAATCCCGTGTCGCCACAATGATAAATGACTTTTTCTCCTAGTGTAAAGACAAGACCACAAGGCATACCTAAATAAATGATTTTACCCGCTTCAGTAATAGAATTACTATGGAATGCCTGCACATATTTCACCTTACCAAAATCAAATGCTACATTCCCTCCGATATTCATCGGATGTGTATTTTCAACACCTTTACCTGCTAAATAATCACAAAGTTCTGGTGTTCCGATTACTTTTGCTCCTGTGCGTTTTGCAATTGCTTCAGTATCTCCTAGATGATCTCCATGCCCATGTGTAAGTACAATATAATCTACTTCAACTGTTTCACTATCTAAGTCTGACAGTTTATTCCCATTAATAAAAGGATCTACAATGACTTTCTTTCCATTATGTTCGAATGTAATACAAGATTGACCGTGAAAAAAGATTTCCATTATAACACCTCTCTCCTATTGTTAACTTCTATTATACATTAATTAAAGTGTATTTAAAAAGCTGACATATGAAAATTGAATTCTCAATTAATTTAATTTACACTAGAAGTACTATGAAAAAGGAGCAATGATATGAAAAATCTAGAAAAATTGACAGCTTATATGACTGAACAGAATATTACACATGCTTTTATTACAACGCCAGAAAATATCAATTACTTCAGTGGCTTCCTTTCTGACCCCCACGAACGACTTACAGCTTTGTACGTAACACAGCACAAAGCATCATTGATCGTGCCCGCAATGGAAGTGAACGATGCGATAAACGCATCAAATTTAAATACAGTTGGCTATTCAGATACAGAAGATGCATTTCAAGTAGCGAAACGTCAGCTTGAAATACCGGATGGAGCTGTAATGTTTATCGAAGAGGAACATGTAACAGTAAAGCGCGAGAAAGCAATTCAGCTGCACTTCAAACCAAGTGCATTACAATCAATCGATCAGATTATTAAAGATATGCGAAATATTAAATCAGAAGATGAGATTGCTTTATTAAAACAAGCGGCACGCTACGCAGACCAAGCGGTTGAAACTGGAGTAGCAGCATTAAAAATCGGGATTACTGAAGCGGAAGTTGTGCAGATTATCGAAAGTGAAATGAAACGTATTGAAGGTATTTCTGATATGAGTTTCAGTACGATGGTACTGTTTGGTGATCACGCAGCAAGCCCACATGGCACACCTGGTGGAAGAACGTTGAATGAGGACGAATATGTACTCTTTGATCTTGGTGTTATATACAAAGGTTATTGTTCCGATATTACACGTACAGTAGCATTCGGTACACCTCCTCAGTTACATCAAGATATTCACAGTATCGTTACAGAAGCAAATAAACGTGCGATAGCACTTGTAAAGCCCGGCGTACCTGTTAAAGACATAGACGCAGCTGCACGTGATTATATCATCTCTAAAGGTTATGGAGACTATTTCCCACACCGCCTAGGTCACGGTCTTGGCATCAGTGTACATGAATTTCCAGATATCTCTTCATCAAATGAAAACACATTACAAACTGGTATGGTATTTACAATCGAACCGGGTATTTACTATCCTGAAACAGTTGGTGTTCGCGTTGAAGATGATATTCTAGTAACAGAAGATGGATACGAAGTACTCACGAGCTATGTAAAATGACCACATACAATGTCGTCGAAACTTTTCATGATCTATACGCAGCAGTGAATCATGGGGCAACACATATTGTTATTAATCAGACCGGGATGACAGCAAGTTACGGATTCGCAAAAATAGCGATAGAATACTGTCATCCCTTAAACGTCAGAGTATACGCCCTCATCAATCCATCTTTTCAAAGTTGTCATTATACTTTATTTGATGTCGAAATAATGCGGGAAGATATTAGGCAGTTGAACCGAATGGAGATAGATGGCTTTATATTCGGTGCACTGGACTCTGATAATGATCTTGATATCCCCGTGATGCAGACATTGATTCAAGCTGCTGAATCAACACCTGTGATCATGCATTCTCAATTTGATAAGATTCCGCTCCGTGCACAACTGAAAGCGATGGATGCATTAATTGAGATAAATGTATCAGCAATCATCACGCATGGAGATGTTTCTTACTTGAAACCTATCCTTGATAATACGTATCAGCTTGGTCGTCTGTTACGACATTCCAAAGGTGAGATTGAGATTATTCCGGAAGTAGCAGACAGTGATGAATTCACCGAACTTAAAAAATGGATTCCATTCCAGCATGCATATGGCAGAGAAATCTATCATTAATTTATATGTGTCAGTAGTCTGATAATCATGCTTAAAATTACAAAAATCGAGGCCCACATTAATATGCGGGCCTCGATTTTATTCTTTCATTAATTATTCAACAATGATTTTGCATCAAAGTATTCTAAACCTTGATCCTGCGCTACAGCTTGGAAAGTAACATGTCCATCAAGCGTATTGAAACCTTTTAGGATTGCTTCATTATCTAAAGCTGCTTGCTTATACCCTTTATTTGCAATCTGGATTGCATAAGGAATTGTTGCATTGGATAATGCCATCGTTGATGTACGTGGTACAGCACCTGGCATGTTCGCAACTGAATAATGCACAACATCATGTTTTACGAATGTTGGGTCATCATGCGTTGTAATACGGTCTGATGTTTCGAATATACCACCTTGGTCAATTGCAATATCAATGACTACTGAACCTGGGCTCATTGACTTGATCATTTCTTCAGTTACAAGTTTTGGAGCTTTCGCACCTGGAATTAATACTGCACCGATAACGAGATCACTTTCACGTACACTGTCAGCAATGTTTAATGGTGTAGACATTAAAGTCTGAACTTGATTTCCGAATAAATCATCTAACTGCTGTAAACGTACTGGACTTAAGTCTAAGATTGTAACTTCAGCACCTAGACCGACCGCCATTTTCGCAGCATTTGTTCCAGCTTGTCCTCCACCGATAATTGTTACACGACCTTTTTGAACACCTGGTACACCCGCTAATAAGATTCCTTTACCACCATGAATCTTCTGTAAGAACTGTGCACCGATCTGGGTTGCCATACGACCTGCAACCTCACTCATCGGAGATAATAATGGCAGCCCACCTGTCGGTAACTGAACTGTTTCATACGCTATCCCCACCACTTTATTATCTAATAAAGCTTTCGTTAATGCTGGTTCTGGAGCTAAATGTAAATATGTAAATAAAATTAGACCTTCTTTGAAATATTTAAATTCAGGCTCTAAAGGTTCTTTAACTTTCATTACCATATCTACATTCCATGCTTCTTCAACTGAACCAATGCGTGCGCCTACTTCGATGTAATCCTCATCTGTGAAGTAAGAACCAAGTCCTGCACCTTTTTCGACGATAACCTTATGTCCGTTATCAACTAATGCATGAACCCCACCTGGCGTTAAAGCAATACGATTCTCATTGTTTTTAATTTCTTTTGGAATACCTATTAACATGTCATACACTCCCCTTAATTTATCCTTACAAGAATATAGTAACATTTACAAATGAAAACGCAATCATTTGATTTGGTAAGAATATTCAGAATATATAAAATGTTTACAATTCTATTATTACATTCTAAACATTAGTGATATAATAAAAGTGTAATAAAGATCGTAAATGGAGGGATTTTTATGTTAGTGTATAAAAATATCTTAATCGCAGTCGATGGATCAAGTGAAGCGGAATGGGCCTTCAATAAAGCTGTGGAAGTTGCTAAGCGTAACAATGCAACATTATCGATTATCAATGTTATCGATACAAGAAGCTATGCAAGTGTCGAAGCTTATGACCGCTCTATTTCAGAACGCGCAACACAGTTTGCAGAGTCATTGCTTGATGGTTACAAAAGAGTAGCACAAAGCCGTGGTGTATCAAACGTCGATACTTTAATCGAATACGGTTCACCTAAGACGATTATTCCTAAGAAAATCGCACAAAAATTAGGAGCAGACTTAATCATGTGTGGTTCAACTGGACTTAATGCGGTTGAACGTTTCATTATTGGATCAGTATCAGAGGCCATCGTACGTCATGCAGAATGTGACGTATTAGTTGTCAGAACTGAAACAATGCCACATAACTTCCAGCCAGAAGTTGCTACAAAAGAACTGCTAGAAGAACATAAACAGTAGATAAAGCTGTTAGTTCATATCATTATCTATAAGATAATCTATTATTGTAAAAAAAGGTCGGAACAATAGTTCCGACCTTTTTTCATATTATTTTAAGTTACCGAAAGTCATCGTGTCACGTGCAATCATAACTTCTTCATCTGTTGGAATTACCATAACTTTAACTGGTGAATGTGGATAGTTGATAAATGCTTCTTTTCCACGAAGACCCGCATTTAGTTTTGGATCCCAGTAAACGCCCATGAATTCTAATCCTTCTAATACACGTGCACGCACGATATCAGAGTTTTCACCAACACCTGCAGTGAATACGATTGCATCGAGACCTTTCATACGTGTTGCATATGACCCGATGTATTTATGGATACGACTAGCAAATACATCTAATGCTAAGATGGCACGTTCGTCACCTTCTTCAGCTTTTTGTTCGATATCACGTAAGTCACTAGAAATTCCTGAAATTCCTAGTAATCCAGATTCTTTATTTAATACATTGATAACTTCTTGAGCTGTCTTACCAGTCTTCTCCATTAAGAACGGAATAATTGCAGGATCAAGGTTACCTGAACGTGTTCCCATTGTAACTCCAGCAAGTGGTGTGAATCCCATAGATGTATCTACAGATTTACCACCTTCTACTGCAGCAATTGAAGCTCCATTACCGATATGGCAAGTAATGATACGTAATTGTTCAATAGGACGATCTAATAATTCTGCAGCACGTTCTGCTACGAATTTATGGCTTGTACCATGTGCACCATATTTACGAATACCATAATCTTGATAATATTTGTAAGGTAAGCTATAAAGAAATGCTTCTTCAGGCATTGTTGTATGGAATGAAGTATCAAAGATTGCTACGTGCGGAATATTTGGTAGCATCTTACGGAATGCACGGATACCCATTAAGTTTGCAGGGTTGTGTAATGGTGCTAATTCACATAATTCTTCAATTTGCTTTTCTACTTCATCCGTTACAAGCGCACTTGTTTCAAAGATGTCTCCACCTTGTACGACACGGTGACCTGTACCATCTAAATCATTAATGTCTTGGATGATACCATGTTTTTTCATTTCATCAAGCATCATATCAACCGCTTGCTCATGATTTTTAATATCTAAAGTTTGAGTGATCTTCTCACCATTGACTGAAATTGTAAAGATTGAATTCGGTAATCCAATTCTTTCTACTAATCCTTTAGTCAATACTTTCTCTTCAGGCATTTCAAATAACTGAAATTTTAAAGATGAACTACCTGCATTAATTGCCATAATTTTTTTCATGGTCTTCCTCCTAAGTAATTGAATACTTATATTTAATCATTAATACAGATTATTATCAAGAATAATACAGAATTATTTGTTACGATTTTCTGAATGCCACACTTCTAATTCATCTATAAATGATTTCATATTTCTTTCATCTTTGAAATCGGGAATATTTGCGAGTAAAACTTCAACTGTTTTGGATTTCGAACCATCTTTTCGTTCTAATACGAGCAAGCTTTTTCGACGTGCTTCAGTCTTGAACAAACTCGAAGGGAAATTCAAAAAGGCTTGCATTATTGTTTCTGTAGCAACAAATTTTTGTAACTGTTCCACATTGTCACCTTCAAAGAGTTGGGTTGGAACAATTAAAAATGCGAGACCTCCTGGCTTTAGGCTATTTATCGCCTGTTCAATTAATAAATGATGACTAAAACTATGTCCTTCTTTAAATCCAAGTTTCATTTCATGACTTCTTATATCATTCGGGTAGTAGCCTACTGGAAAGTCACCAGTAACAACATCGAAATCGCCTTCTGGTAATGGCATAATTGCATCTTGAGGAAAGACATCAAAGGGTATCTCTAAAAAGTTTGCTAAATGTACGCTGAGTCTTGATAATACAGGATCAACTTCTACAAGTACGTGGTCAAAAGTCTTGCCTGGATTTTGTTCGTGTATTGTAGCTGAGAGATGTCCTGTACCACTCGTAAGATCTAATATCTTAACCTGTTCATCTTGAACAAACAAATTCATTACATACGCAGTCATATATCCAATACTATCTGGTGTCATCTGATGATTCGGCTGTATCATCTCTTCTTTCAATAAGCTTAGATAACTGAACTGGAAAGCCTTTCTACGATCGATACTCGTACTTCTTTCAAGCAGATCTCTTTGATTGATATAAATATCTTCGAGACTTAATCCTAAATTCTCAATAAAACTATGTCCATTTTCTTTTTGGAGTGCTTTCGCCTTACTATCAATAACCTTAAATAATTCTTCTATCATATATGATCCTTTCAAATAAAAACTGCCCCAAGTCAAGGGCAGTAGTTAATACGTGTAATTAAATTGATTTTAACGCTTCAATTGCTTTATCATAATCTGGGTGATCCGTACCTTCTGGGACAACTTCAGTATAGACTACTTCATTTGCATCGTTGAGAACAAATACCGAACGCGCAAGTAAACGTAAGTCTTCCATTACGACACCATAGTTCGTACCAAATGATAGGTCTTTATGGTCACTTAAAGTAATGACGTTCTCTAATCCTTCTGCGGCACACCATTTTGCCTGAGCAAATGGTAAATCTACAGAGATAGTTAAAACAACAGCATTATCAATGCCTGCTGCTTCTTCATTAAATTTACGTGTTTGTGTACTACATACACCTGTATCAATAGATGGAACAACGCTGATTAATTTCTTCTTACCTTCGTAATCGGCTAATGTTCTTACCGTTAGATCATTTGCTAATACGGAAAAATCCGGAGCTGCCGTCCCAACTGTGACAGGCTCGCCTGATAATTTCATTGGATTGTTTTTAAATGTAACTTGTGCCATTATGATACCTCCTAAATTGTTTTACACTATTAATTTAACATGTTTATAAGAGAAAACGAATTAATTTGACTGATTAAATTCTGATTTCTTGCTTCACAAGCTTTTCTCTTAATAACGCACTCTCTTCCTTAACAACGAGTGTATCGCTTAACAGATCGTGTATACCACGCTTATTTGGATTGAATAGTATAACGAGATAAAGTAAATAAGCGAAGAAGTTAGAAATATATCGTCCAAAGAATTCTCGGGTAATAACCGTTCCTATAGAAAGTTTGCGGCCATCTTCATGAACTACTTTTAATTTTAAGATTATCTTACCAAGCGTTGCATTAAAGAAATACGTAAGTAAAATAAAATAGCCAAAGTAGATTAATGCACTAAGTACATTATAGACCGAAAAGAGCGGTGTCATAATATATATATCACTTAAACCGTATGATGCATCAAATGGATTTAATACAATATTTTTAATCGAACCAATAACGATTAAATCAATGATAAACGCTACAAAACGAATACCAAATCCAGCTTCTGTCGCATGAATTAACTGCTGTGTAAGTTTATCATTCACATTATGCGAATTCACTGGAACAGCTAAGTCACTTTCAATATGTTGCTCATATTTTTCTTCATACATTACATCCACCTACTCCCCATACAAGTACATTGGTTGAATGCCTTGACGTTTACTCAATAATTCTTTAATTGCAGCTACATCATTCTTGCCCATTAAGTGACCTACAAAAGAATCTGCTGCAAAGAATTTAGAATTGAAGAAGTCATCTGGCTCTGAAAATTCAATGACTTCAGCGTTTTTCGCTTTAATTTCTTTCTTCAGTGCATTCATCGCATCTGCCTCAGTGCCTATCTCATCTACAAGATCCAACTTTTGTGCTTGTTGACCCGAATAGATTCTACCATCAGCAATTTTCTTCACTTGAGCTTTATCCATATGCCTTCCATTACTAATGACATTTACAAAACCTTCATAACTTTCATCGACAAACTTTTGCAAGATTGCACGTTCTGTTTCATCCATCTCTTTTGTAGGGCTCATAATGTCTTTATGTGGTCCACTCTTAATCGTGTTGAATTTAACCCCGTACTTATCTGCAAGCTCTTTATAATTCATAGATTGCATAATTACACCTAATGACCCCGTCAATGTTTCTTTAGAAGCATAAATTTTATCAGCTGGTGCTGAAATATAATAACCTCCGGAAGCTGCCGTATTTTTCATTGTTACATAAACTTTTTTACCTGCTTCTTTGACCGCTTCAATCTTATCATGAATTTCTGCACTCTCATAAACACCACCACCCGGTGAATTCACAACTAACATCAACGCTTTAATATCACCGTTGTCTTTCACCTCATCTAATGAATCCAGTATCAGCTGGTGGTTATAACTTTCACCTGAGAAAGGCGAAGGCGTCCCAGTATCCATAATTGTTCCGTCTATTTCAATACGTGCAATTTGATTTGTCGCGTCGCTGCCATCTACAGTAGATGAAGCAAGCCCTTCTTCGTCCAGTCCCTTCATGCTTGAAGCGAAATCTGTAGATAACACATTTGTGAAGAAGCTTAATGTAGACCCAACAATAAATAATCCTAAAGCCAATAATATTGCTATCACTCTTTTACTCATCGTATCTTCCTTTCAAATATAATATTTAGACCTTATAATACATAGTATCAGAAATATCTATCAGTGAACAACAAGGAGTGGTAAAAAAATGGTAAAAAGAAATAAAATTTACTTTTTTGCAAACGGTGAACCCGCTGGATTGAACTCTAAAGCACAAATTGAAACGTTAATTCAACATTATGACTTTGAAGTAACTGATAATCATCAAACTGCAAATATCATCGCTTCTATCGGTGGTGATGGGGAATTTCTCCAAGCAGTCCGTAAAACAAAGTTTCGTCAAGATGTGATATATGTTGGCATTGCGACAGATAATAAGAAACACTTCTATACTGATTTCCATATTGATGTTCCCGAACTATTAGATAAAGCTTTAAATAACGAGGATGATTTAATCGAAGTACGCAAATATCCTTTGTTAGATGTAAATATTAATAACGAGATGCATTACCTATGTCTAAATGATTTCTATATTAAATCTTCAATTATTAAATCGATGTCTTTAGACGTCTTAATCGATGATCAGAAATTCGAGACCTTCCGAGGGGATGGGATGCTGATTTCTACACCGACCGGGTCAACTGGATATAGCAAATCACTGGATGGTGCCATTATCGATCCGCTTACACGTTGCTTCCAGATGACTGAAATCGCATCTTTCAACAACAACAACTACAGAACTATTGGTAATGCGATTATTTTAGATGAAGGACGTAAACTTTCTTTAATACTAGATAAATTAGAAGATTATTATCCTATAATGGGACTAGATAACGAGGCATTATCCATACAGAATACAGATACAATCGATATTACATTAAGTAAAAAGATCATTAAAACAGTTAAAGTTAAAGAAAACTCATTCTGGAATAAAGTTGAGCGAACATTTCTATAAGATATAAAGAACTGCACAGCGTATAACTACGATGTGCAGTTCTTTATATTTGAATATGTATAATCACCAAACTATTTCACAAGATAATTCTGAACGTAGTCTACAATGTTTTTACCGATCAATAGCACCGTCACTACGATAAAAAGTACACGTACATATGATACACCGTGCTTAAGCGCAAACTGACTACCAGCATAGCTCCCTGCTACCATCGAGGCTCCCATGCTCAGCCCATACATATAATTCACTTGTCCGAGTGCCATAAATAAGAGCAGAGCCCCTAAGTTGCTCGCAAAGTTTAGAAACTTTGCGTTACCTGCTGCTCTCAAGAAATCAAAACCGATGATGAGTAAGGTGAACAGCAGAAAACTGCCTGTTCCTCCCCCAAAAAATCCATCGTAGAGGCCGATAAATGTAATCGCAAAAATGAATAATGCTGACTTTTTCTTATCTAATTTCTTATAGGTCGAAATGCTTCCCCAGTCCTTCTTAAATAACGTATACACTAGCACTAGACTCAGACAGACGATCGCAATAGGCTTCAAATATTCAGGCGGCATCTTCGTAGCAATAAATGCACCGAGAATCGAACCGAAAAATGATAACGGAAATAATTTACCTACAATATTTAAATCCACTTTCTTCGAACGTAAAAAAGACAATGTCGATGTAAATGACCCAAATGAAGAAGCAAGCTTATTCGTTCCGAGCGCGATGGATGGCGGCATACCAGTTGCAAGCAGAGCGGGAATACTGATGAGTCCGCCACCTCCAACAACTGAATCTATAAATGCCGCTAAAAATCCGAAAAATATTAGTATAAGTAAAATATTTAAATCCATATTACCCTCCCTATCAGTTGGTGTTATATGATTTGAAGTGTCCTATAATTAGTTATTCAAATATCTCTCCGTTATCCATTCTAAACTGCTTACGAAGCACATCCGGAAAATTTGTAAAGGCTCCATCAATACCCGCATTAATCAGGCGCTCCATATCAGCTTCTTTATTAAGCGTATATGGCAAGACCAAATACCCAAAGTTATGCATTCTGCTGATTAATGTTTCATCTAAGTCCGCAATGCTTGGTCCAACGGCATACACAAATGTATGAATCTGCTTTAAATCCTCATCTGACATTTCACGCAGCACACCTTTTTTAGCAAGCAGCAATAGTGGCATATCAGGAACAAGTTGATTCACTTTTATCAAACTTTCCAAACTAAATGACTGTATAACCGTCTGACGATTTTTTAGACGCGTGTCACTGATCAAACCGTATTCATCAAGCATATCGATTAAAAGTGATTCCATCCCTGGATAGATATCCGGAGATTTTGTTTCTATATAATAATTCGCATCTTTATAGCGTTCAAATATATCTTTAAGTGTCGGTACAAGCTGTTCAGCATAATAGTCTTCCTTTAATTCCGGAAACTTTTCATTGAACCATTTCCCGATTGTCAGCTGTTTAATTTCTTGAAGGGTCATCTCTTTAATGATACCTGGCGTCAGCGCAGTGCGTTCAATCGATTCATCATGCATGACAATAATTTCATTATCCAATGTCATATGAATATCGAGCTCAATATAGTCTGCATGCATTTCATAATGACTTTTATCGTATGCTGCAAAAGTATGTTCAGGTGCATAACCACTTGCACCTCGATGTGCGATAACGACATTTTTATCAAGCATAAGAACGCCTCCTATAACAGCTCGTCGAATTCTTGTTTCGTATCTGTATGCTTAGAAATTGTTAATGTCTCAATATTTGCGACTGCCTCTTCAATCATCGCATCAAAATCAGTGCCCGCTTCGAAGCTCTCAACCTTATCAAGTCGAGGATTAGTCTTCGGATTTTTAGGTGTGAAGATTGTACAGCAGTCTTCAAACGGTTGGATTGATGTGTCGAATGTTCCAATTTCCTTTGCTTTAATAATAATCTCATCTTTGTCCAATGTCAGTAACGGACGTAATATTGGTAAATTTGTAACTGCATTTATCGCATAAATGCTTCCAAGTGTCTGACTCGCAACTTGTCCTAAATTTTCTCCGTTGACAAGTGCTTTAGCATCAATTTGACGAGCAAATTTATCTGCAATCTTAAGCATCATTCGACGTGTCGACGTCATTGTTAAGTTTTCAGGCACTTTCTTATGAATCATCTTCTGGATGTCTGTAAACGGAACAAGATGCAGTTTAATCTCTCCAGTAGTTTCTGCCATAATCCTTGTGAGATCAATGACCTTCTGTTTCGCTTCTTCACTTGTAAACGGTGGTGAATGGAAATGAATCGCTTCAATCGTAACCCCGCGCTTCATCACTTCAATTCCAGCGACAGGTGAATCAATACCACCTGATAACATCAAGAGCGTCTTTCCTCCCGTTCCAACCGGTAGGCCTCCAGCACCTTTAATCACACGAGAATATAAATACGCTGCATCACTTCTGATTTCAACGAGCAATTTATAGTCTGGGTTTTTAACGTCTACTGTTAAATGTTCGATATTAGATAAAATTTCTCCCCCGAGTTCTTGCTGTAATGCAAAAGTATCATAAGGGAATCCTTTATCTGAGCGTTTCGCATCCACCTTAAATGTAACACCCGGTGCGTCAATATCACGAGCAAGCTTCACTGCACTCGATTTTATCTGATCAATATTTTTCTCTACTTTCACTACCGGACTCACTGAATGTACACCGAAAACTTTACTAATTCGTTTCATAATCTCTTCCACGTCAGCATCTTCAGTGATTTCCACATACATCCTATCTCTATTTGCATTTACCTTATAGCCTGTCAAAGGAATTAAAGCATATTTAATATTGGACTTAAGCTGATTTATAAATGTATTACGATTACCCGATTTTAATGTTAATTCACCATATCTGACTAATATATGATCATACTGCATCTTTGATTAACTCCTTCATTTCACGATAGATTTGTTGTAGTACTGTGATAAATCGATTGATATCACTTTGTGTTGTATATTTATCAAATGATACTCTGACACTACCTGCTATGACAGTTTCAGGTACATGGAGCGCATTCAGTGCTTCATTGAACTTTGCTCGCTTTGACGAACAGGCACTCGTCGTCGAAATGCAGATATCTTCTTTCGAAAAGGCATTCACGATGACCTCCCCTTTTACGCCAGGAAAGCCGATATTTACTATATGTGGTGCCCCCTCTTCAAGTGAATTCACATATAGTCCCGGAAGTTGCTGCACTGCATGTTCTAGCTGTTCTTTAAAGCGCTGCGTGCGTGCGTATAGTTCTGTCCTCTCACTTTCTGCAATACGTACCGCACGACTTAAAGCAACGTCATTCGCAACATTCACTGTTCCGCTTCTAAATCCATACTCCTGACCCCCACCAAATACTGTATGTGTGATGGTCTTCAGTTGATTGAAGACAAGTAAGCCCTGGCCTTTCAGACCATTGAACTTATGCCCACTAAGTACAAAGCTATCCATCGCATCAACTGGAAGTTCGAGCTTCCCAAAAGATTGTACACAATCAACATGAAAATGTACTTTCGGATAATTCTTTAATACTTCTTTGATAGATGTGATCGGTAATATTGCACCCATGACATTATTCACATGCATTAAACAGACTAAAGTCACATCCCTGTTTAATAGAGATTTAAAGTGTTCTAAATCTAATCGACCGTCTTTAAACTGTACATACTTAACTGTGAATCCCTCATCTTCTAGAGCACGTACTGTTTCTAGTACTGAAGGATGCTCTAGATGTGAAGTAATAATCGTCTGTCCGAACGGCTTCTTACTCCTTGCCATACCCGTAATAAGTAGGTTGTTCGATTCAGTGGCGCCACTCGTAAAAATAATAGATTGATTCTTAAGCTTCAATATATCTCTAATCTGACTTCTCGCCTGTTCTAATAATTTATTTGTTTCAAGTCCTTTATGATGTGGACTTGATGGATTAAAATAATACTTTTCATTTACCGTATGAAATGTCTTCAACACTTCTGGATCTGGCTTTGTTGTTGCACAATTATCTAAATAGATCATTCTTTCACCTCAATAAGCAAAACCCGGCAAACTTCACATTGAAGTTGGCTCGGGTTTATCATTCGTTCCATTATACTCTATCTGCGCTTTGTATGAAGAATATTCTGCTCAAGACGCTCAGTCACTCCTGGTTCTACACGTTCAATCGCCGCCTCAGCAACTTCTACTGCGCGTTTATATCTATTGTTACTAAACAAGCGTTCTGCTTCGATTAAATCTTTATCAACGTCTGAAGAATCTTTGCGATAACGGTTTCCATATTGTATTAGTTTTTCTGCATAAAGCGCATGCTCCAGCACTTCCATCGCTTCTGACTCAAATGTATTCATGGTTGTCAGTACTTTATTCACTTTATCTCTTACTTGCGTTACATTCATTGGACGCTTATTAAAAAGTTGATGCACTTCACGCATCTCAACATCAATTTCATTTTTCATAATAATAAAGCGTTCAGGTACACTTGATAGATTTGAAGCAAGCAGTTTTCTATACACTTCTTCTTTCTTGCTTTGAATATGCAATACATTATGCTGCGCTTCCTGCTCATCTTCACGTAAATTCATCAAGTAGTTCTGTATCTTCTCTTGTTTTTCATTGATTACTTTAACATGGGATTCAATATACTTTAGATTATCCTCTACCTCTGTATAACGAATGCTTGATTTCGCAGTTTCCATCAATATTTCATCGTACACTGTTATCAAACTTTGAATCTCATTATCGTAGCCACGCACATTTTGCACCGCTTCTTCATCAATATAATAGGTATCTTTAACATATTCTATCTCTGTACGAAGCATATAGTTCGTATCTTTAGCATGAAACAGATGATCTATTATCTCTTCTTTTGTTAATTCTACATTGTTCTTCGCTTTCACTTCAAGTTCAACGAGCTCGACCATGTCATCAATAGCATCGTTAATCTCATTAATGATTTCTTCTGCTTTGTCAAGTTCCAGTCTTGCAATCAGGGGTTCAACGAGATTCAGCTTCCCTTTCAACGTCTGAAGCGTACTGTCTACTTTAACATGCTCAATGTTATAACCTTCAATCTTAAGGTCTCTGCACCCGAACTTAATATCCTGAAATTGTGCAGGTAGTTCTTTTTGCACATCACGGATCAGTTCTGGAATTTCTTCCATATCTTCTTTCAGTAGGGACATTTCTTCATGCAACCTATTAATATGCATATGTGCATCGTCGTAATTCCCCTCATCAATAAGCGTCTGATACACATTAATCTGAGGTTCGTACTTCTCAATCTGTGCTTCAAGCGGCTCAGCTGATTCCCCATACTGATGACGGTTAGCAAGAACGTCGCGCTTTGATTCTCTATAAATGATCTTACACGCATCATACTTGCGCTTATCATCGTCAGTCTTATTCATAAACGCTTTAATCTCTTCTACAGACTGTCCGTACTTTTTCTCTATGTGATCAAGCAAACGTTCCGCTTCTTGAACCTTAGTTTCACTTTCTTTAAATTTAAATTTATCAAGTGCTTCATCCGCATCATTTATAATAAGTTCACAAGCCTTAATATCTTCATTTAATACAGTCTGCCACTCTTTCTTCCACTTCTCAAAGTGCAGCGCAGCCTGACCTTTTAAGTTTAATGATTTTATTTTTACCAGTTCATCTTGAAACGGTAGATTTTTCACTTCATTCTTTCTTGCTTCAATGCTTTCGATATGCGTGCGCCTTTGATTTCTCATATAAAACAGGACACCGACAGCAATCAATATCACTACAATGATTCCAACTATGATATATATCATTACGTAAATTCATTCCCTCCAAAGTACTACTCATCATTATAACGTAAAATGTACTTTTCAAAAACAATTTCTTGTTAATTCTTTATCAAATCAGTTAAACTATTTTTATTCATAAAAATTGATAACTACGGAGGGAATAATATGTTCGATCAAACACCGATTAAAGATTATACGATGCTCGCACAAATGCTGGACGGACTACTCACTGATGAACAGGATAATATCAGCAATCTTGCCAATGCAAGCGCACTTCTCAATACATTTCTACAGGAAGTAAACTGGGTTGGGTTCTATTTGATGAAAGACGGCCAATTACAGTTAGGACCTTTTCAGGGATTACCAGCATGTGTTCAAATTCCGGTTGGGAAAGGTGTATGCGGGAGTGCAGTCAGCGCGCGCAAGACGATGGTTGTCTCTGATGTTCATCAGTTCCCAGGTCATATCGCATGCGATGCAAATTCTCAATCTGAAATCGTAGTACCTATTATAAAGGATGGCGAAATATTCGGTGTTCTCGATATCGATGCCCCAATCAAATCTCGATTTACAGAAGAAGATCAAGCAGGTATTGAACAATTCGTAAAGATTCTTGAAAAACATCTATATTAATATTGACTTCTTACACTAAAGTCACTATAATCAAATCTATGTGAATAAACGAAGATAGCAGATAAATATTAATACGCGCTATAGTATCCCCTATGTTGGCGTGTTGTGTAACTGAAGCTATAAGGCGAAGGCACGGAATGATACTATATCGTATTAGGCATTTATCATATTTTTGTTTTTTACATAAAAAACAAAAAAGAGGAGGAGTCACATTATGGCTCGTTTTACAGGTTCAACTTGGAAAAAATCTCGTCGTTTAGGAATTTCTTTAAGCGGCACTGGTAAAGAATTAGAAAGACGCCCTTACGCACCAGGACAACACGGTCCTAACCAACGTAAAAAATTATCTGAGTATGGTTTACAATTACAAGAGAAACAAAAATTACGTTACATGTACGGAATCAATGAACGTCAATTCCGCACTATCTTTGACCGTGCTGGTAAAATGAAAGGTATCCACGGTGCTAACTTCATGGCACTTTTAGCATCACGTTTAGATGCAGTAGTATACCAATTAGGTTTAGCACGTACACGTCGTCAAGCACGTCAATTAGTTAACCACGGTCACATCATGGTAGATGGCGCTCGCGTAGACATCCCATCATACCAATTAAAACCTGGTCAAGTAATTTCAGTTCGTGAAAAATCACAAAAATTAAACATCATCGCTGAATCAGTTGAGTTATCGAACCACGTTCCTGAATACTTAACATTCGACGCTGATAAATTAGAAGGTACATTCGTACGCGTTCCAGAACGTAGCGAATTATCTGCTGAAATTAACGAACAATTAATCGTTGAGTACTACTCACGTTAATAAGTGCTTTGAAAGACTATCGTCTTTCTACTATTCCGAACACTTCAGAAACAATGATTCTGAAGTGTTCGTTTTTTTGTTTTATGTGGATATAGAAGGAGAGTGTAAAATGAAACATACATTTAACTGTAAAGCTAAATTTGCAGGTGGCTATCACGGTGTCGGTACGATAGAAAACAGAAACCTTAAGTCTAAAATATCAATACCGAAAGAAATGGATGGACCTGATATCGGTACCAATCCAGATGAGATGCTTTTATCTTCTGCAGTTACATGCTTTACCATAACATTAAGTTCTATGTTTGAACGTAATAATATTCCAGTAGAAATAGATTATGTGGATGCTAGCGCGACGATTAATAACGAAAAACAAGTATTAACGTATGAAAGTATTACTTACAAAGTCTATTTGATCAGCACAGCACAAATAGACGAGAAAAAAATTGTAAGATATGTTAATAAATCTGAAGAAAGTTGTATGATTACACGTGCTCTAAAAGGTAATGTTGAAGTTTCAATTGAAAATATTTATTTAAATAATAATATATTAATATAGTAATTTGCTCATAAAACTATTTCGGTACCCGGAATAGTTTTTTATAGCATCTAATCAAAGATAAACTATATTAAACAAACAATACATTTTGTGATAGCGTTTACATCTTTTTTAAAAAACGTTATTAAATGTATATTTAATATACTTTCAGAGAATATTCTTAAAGTTCACTGAGTGCACAATTACGTCATTATTAAAACATAATGACTACTTAAATTTTCTGACAATTAGTAAATAATTAAATTGACAGACTTATCAATAACAAATAAAATACATTAGTACGAAAGAAAAGAGGGATGATATGAGTTCAGTTACAGAAATTAAAAAACCAAAAAAGAAAAAGTTTATAAGTTTACCGATGCAAATTTTAATTGCATTAATATTAGGCGTTGTAGTCGGCGCTCTACTTAATGGTCAGAAAGAATACGTTAACTACTTTCAGCCATTAGGTGATATCTTCTTACATCTTATTAAAATGATTGTTGTACCGATCGTATTCTGTTCACTTGTAATTTCCATTGCCGGTACAGGTGACATGAAAACTGTCGGCCGTTACGGCTGGAAAACGTTACTGTACTTTGAAATTATTACGACATTAGCAATTGGTCTAGGGATTATATTTGCAAATATCTTTAAACCAGGTGCCGGTATCAATAAAGATCTATTACCTAAAGGTGATGTAACAAAGTATACGACAAATGCAGAAGCTGCTGCAGAGTCCACATATGGTAATCATATGATTGATACAATCGTTAATATTATTCCGACGAACATTATTGATTCTATGGCACAGGGTCAATTATTACCGGTTATCTTCTTCTCGGTATTCTTCGGTCTTGGTTTAGCTGCAATTGGTAAAAAAGGTGATCCAGTACGTGCTTTCTTTGATGGCTTCTTAGATGTTATCTTCTGGATGACGAATCAAATCATGAAATATGCACCAATTGGTGTATTTGCATTTATGGCAGTAACAATCATCAATTTAGGGTTAGGTGCATTAATTCCACTTGGAAAGCTAGCACTTGTTGTTGCAGGGTCAATGGTATTTTTCATTATCGTCGTGCTCGGTGCTGTTGCAGCAATGTGTAAGATCAATATCTTCCACCTATTGCGCATATTAAAGGACGAGTTACTGCTTGCATTCTCAACGTCAAGTTCAGAGACTGTATTGCCTGTCATCATGGACAAGATGGAGAAATTTGGTGCACCGAAAGAAATCGTGTCTTTTGTTATACCGACAGGTTATACATTCAACCTTGATGGTTCAGCATTGTATCAATCTATTGCAGCACTTACAATCGCTCAAATGTATGGTGTTCATTTATCAGTGACCGAACAACTTGTATTATTATTAACATTGATGCTGACATCTAAAGGTATGGCTGCTGTACCAGGTACATCAATCGTCGTTCTGATTACGACTTTAACAGCAATGAATATTCACCCTGAAGGACTAGCATTGATTATTGGTATTGACCGTATCTTAGATATGATGCGTACAGTTGTCAACGTAGTCGGCAACTCTTTATCAACACTAGTCATTGCAAGATGGGAAAACCGTCTTGATTATGAAAAAAGTCGTAAGTATTACGAAACATATGTAAATAAATAAAAATTTAATGTTATAAAAATAGTTCAAGGCACTCTTGAACTATTTTTTATATGCTGATTGTTTCAAGTAATCGGACACGACTTTGATATCTTTATGAAACTGTCTATCTTCTGTTATCGATGGGACAAACTCTCGATATTCTTCGTATTTCTTCTTCGTTTTCGGTGATAGCTTGTCTACACCCTTTAATTCTACTGCCTGCAGTGCAATCACACATTCTATGGCAAGTACATTCCTGACATTCTCTACAATCTGATACCCATGGCGCGAAGCAATCGTACCCATTGACACATGATCCTCCTGATTGGCAGATGAAGGAATAGAATCTACACTTGCAGGATGCGCCAATGTCTTATTTTCAGAAACTAGACTTGCAGCAGCATATTGCATAATCATCGCACCACTCTGGAGACCTGGATGTGGACTTAAAAATGCAGGAAGATCGCCATTTAACTGTGGGTTAACAAGCCTTTCTATACGACGTTCTGAGACATTTGAGAGCTCACTTACACCTATCTTCAAGAAATCTAGTGCAAATGCAACGGGCTGACCATGGAAGTTTCCTCCTGAAATAACAAGCGTTTCATCACCTTTATCAAAGATGAGCGGATTATCATTCGCAGCATTCATTTCACATTCCAGCTTTTCTTTAGCATAGTTCAGTACTTGAAAACTCGCACCATGGATTTGAGGAATACATCTTAATGAATAAGCATCTTGAACTCTTAATTCGCCTTGACGCGTTGTTAATGATGAGCCTTCCAGCCAGTCTAGCATTCTATTTGCAACGCTTAACTGCTCTTTTGAATTTCTAACAATATGTACGTGCGCATCATATGCATCGACGATGCCATTCAGTGCCTGGTGCGTGAGCGCAGCAATCCATTCAGCATCATACGCTAATTGTTCCGCTTCAATATAATTAATCACACCTTGACTTGTCATTGCTTGTGTACCGTTGATCAGTGCAAGCCCTTCTTTCGCCTGTAACGTATGCGGTGCACGATTCAGTGACTGTAACACTTTACTACTTTCTTGTCTCACCCCTTTATAGATTACTTCCCCTTCTCCAACTAATGCTAACGCTAAATGTGATAAAGGCGCTAAGTCTCCTGAAGCTCCTAAAGAACCCTGCGCTGGTATAACCGGGAAAATACGTTGATTGATGAAAAAGACAAGCTGTTCAACAAGTGCAGTGCTTACTCCAGAATGTCCTTTTAACATCGTATTTAATCTTAAGATCATCATTACAAGCGCTACGTCATCATTAAACGGTTCCCCTATGCCACATGCATGTGATCGTATTAAATTGAGCTGCAGATCCTCGTATTTATCCTGATCAATAAGTACATCACTAAATAATCCGAACCCCGTCGTAATACCATAGATTGTCTCTTGATCGGCAATAATATCATCAACAATTTTTCTGCTTTGTTTAACGCGTGATAATGCTTCTTCACAAATTTCGACATTCTGATCTTGAGCAATTAAAATCTTAATCGATTCAATTGTTAAATCTTGCCCATTTAAAACTAAGTTCATTACATCATCCCCTTTTGTTATAATTTTCTAATAATTCTAACAAATGAATTATATCGAATACGTATTAGGAGTACAATAGATTTTGTGAAAGTTATGATTAAGTATCAAGCTACCAGTTTAATGTATTATCTCTTTAAATAAATAAAGTAGGCACGTCAATTATATATTCGAATACTCTTAAACATCTTTATTTATATGCGAAAATATTATATAATAAGTTAATACAAACAATGAGGGTGATTTTATGCAAATATTGCCACAACTTTTTAAAGGTAAATTAACTGCATATCAGATTTCTACGGCAACAGACATCGATATTGCAACGATCGAATCCCTTTTTGAAGATGAAGCAGCTGTTTCATCACTGGATGAAGCCACATATCTTACATTAAAACAATTAGAAGATGAACTTTTCAATAACGACCATAGAACAGGAGAAACAACTGCATAGGTTGTTTCTTTTTTGTTTGATTATTTTGTTTAAAGGGTATGTTCTTAATACAGATATAAAATAGGAAGAAGGTGTGAATTATGGGAGTTATATTGCTTAAAGCTTCTTATCCTGACACATCTCAAGAACATACAGAATATAAAATAATCCAGAATGAGTGTGAGAAGGTTCGTTATATCAATCAAGCCAGAAATGAATTCTATAAGCGCATGCATCGATCAGATGATGAACAGGTGATCAAGCTAGAATTTATCTATCCAGATGATATTGAAACTTATTATTATAAAGCTTAGCTTGTAACACAAAAGCGGAATGATCTGTAGATCATTCCGCTTTTGTGTTATTTCATTGTTACTATAATTGATTTTGTGCTTTTTTCAAGTTGCTGAGTAATCTTTTCTATTGCTTCAGTTTTATTATACTGGGATAAATATGTAGTACTATCAATGGGTGCTCCAAACTTAATCCAGCATTTTTGTCTCTTAAATATTACATCACGAAATTTAAGTGGTCCTGTGTAAGCCGCAGGAACAATCGTACTTTTTGATAGTACAGCAATCGTCGCAGCTCCCTTTTTCATCGGTGCTGCATTATTGCGTTGTCCACTCGGGAAGATACCAACAATCTTACCTTCTTTTATCAGCTTAACAGGTATCTTTAACGTAGATGGTCCTGGGTTTTCTCTATTCACAGGAAATGCATTAACAGATCTAAAAAATCGATTTAATAGTGGTGCCTTAAACAGTTCCTGCTTCGCCATATAATGAATTTCTAACGGATATAGACTCATTGCGAGCATTATAATCTCCACCATACTTTCATGGTTACATGTCACGATAAATGCTTCATCTTCAGGAAGATGATGTTTGTCTGAAACCTTTAACTTGTTTAATATTTTAACAAAGAAGAAGATGATTCGAGAAATGAATTGATACATATGGCACTCCTTTTATATAGAATATTTATATTTTATCATAACCTAATATATTTTGAAGAGTGCATTTGCTTGAACTCTGATTTTAATGGGATTATACTTTTTGTATCACAATAAATGGAGGTAGCTATGGAACAAAATAATGAATATTATAACGAAGACTCTCATTTACAAACACAACACCCAAAGAAACAAAATGCCGGCTTCTTAAAGATGGTGCTTGCTGGTGTCGTTGGATCTGTACTCACGCTTGGTGTGACCGAACTACCAGAATATTTCTCACATGGTGAAACAGAAACAATTTCTCCTGTTACAGTTGATAATACGACAACTTCCAAATCGACTTCAAATCTCTCTCAAATGCTGGAACAAGTTTCTCCTGCAATTGTCGGTGTTATCAATATGCAGCAGGCACCTAGCAGTATCTATGATATCTTATCAGGTAACCGTTCTACTAATATTACACCTGCAGGAACAGGTTCAGGCGTGATCTACCAAGTTGATGGTAATAATATATATATTGTTACAAACAACCACGTCGTTGAAGGCGCTAAAGAATTGAAGGTTAAATTATCTAACGGGAAAACGATAGATGCTGAACTAATGGGTACAGACGCTTTGACCGATATCGCTGTACTCAAAGTACAAGGTCAGCTAAATATTAAACCCGTGGCCTTTGCCGACTCTTCTAAGATTCGAATTGGAGAACCTGTCTATGCGATCGGTAATCCGTTAGGTCTTGAACTTGCTGGTACTGTAACAGAAGGAATCGTGAGTTCAAAGGAACGCACAATGAAAGTAGAAACTTCAGCCGGTAATGCAAGCGTGAAAGTTATTCAGACGGATGCTGCAATTAATCCCGGGAATTCTGGTGGTGCTTTAATCAATACAAGCGGACAATTGATTGGTATCAACAGTATGAAGATATCTGCTAATCAAGTGGAAGGAATCGGCTTTGCCATTCCATCGAATGACACTAAGACGATTATCGAACAGCTTGTTAAGAACGGGAAAGTTGAACGTCCATATATGGGTCTTGGACTCGTAGGAATTAGCGATGTTCCTGCTGATTATTTGAAAGAACTTAAAATAACACAAACTAAAGGTGTAGTGGTAGCACAAACTGACAGTGTTTCTCGTACGAAGTTCAATAAAGGCGATGTCATCACTGCTATCAATGGACATAAGGTCGAAAGTGACAGCGACGTCAGAAATTATATTTATACACATCATAAAGCAGGCGATAATGTGAAATTTACTGTTTACAGAGAAGACAAAAAAACAGAAGTTACAATGACTTTAAGAAGTACCAATAACAAATAAAAAAATCCGGAAATGTACTGTCCCCTAAAGTTCGATTTATTAGGATTCATGTCATTTCCGAATTTTTTTATTTAGAAGCTACGACCAGCGCCACCGCCGTCAAAACCGCCACCGCCAAATCCTCCACCTGAGAAACCGCCACCAGAGAAACCTCCAGATGAAAAGCCTCCACCAGTCGGAAAGAAGATGACGGGACCTTTGGATCGACCACCTCGACCGCCGCCGCCACGTCCTCCACCACCGAAGAACATCGAAAGAATTAAATACAAGAAGAATAGTGCGATGATGATTTCAAACACACTGATATTGCCAACGCTATCATCTTGTGTAGCAATGGGTGTATCTCGTGTATATTTTTCACCATCAAAGCCATAACTCTTACTGATTTCATCAAATATCGCATTATAAAGTTTAATCATCGCCTGGGCATAATAGTGTCGAGACGTTTCACTTTTGGCATCTGGGTCTGCCTGCATCGCTTTTTGAATGTCAGGCATCGCATATGTATCAATCATACGTCCAACTTTAGCATCGTTCAGCACACCTTGAAGACCGGGGCCTACCATCACTTCTATACCACGATTGTTATTTTCATTATTATTGTCGAGATTCAGCAGAATAACGATACCATTATCTTTATCCTTATCTCCTACACCATATTCACGACCTGCGCGTAGTGCATAATCTTCTTTAACTTCCTGTCCGATACTTGGCATTGTCATCAGCAAGATTTCAGCAGTTGTACCACTGTGAAGCGTCTCACCTTTTTGGTTTAATGCATCTTTTTCCTGCTGCTTAAAAATACCGATATGATCCTGCACGAACCTCGGCTGCTCAAGTTTCGGTAATGGTTCAGCTGCACTAACCGGAAGTGCTGTAAGAAAGATTATAAGACTCGCGAAAAATATCGTGAATCTCTTCATTACTCAGAATCCTTATCAGAATTAAAATCTACATTTGGTGCATCTTTTGCAGCACTATCAGCTTTAAAGAACTCTTTCTTTTCAAATCCAAATAATCCAGCAACGATACTACCAGGGAAACGTTTAACGACTTTGTTGTATTCTGTGACAACATCATTATAGTCATTACGAGCGACTGCGATACGATTTTCAGTACCTGCAAGTTCATCACGAAGCCCAGTGAACTGCGTATCTGCTTTAAGTTCTGGATAGTTCTCCTGAATTGCGATTAATCGACTTAAAGCTGAGCTTACTTGTTCATTCGCTTCTGCTTTTTCTTCCATTGTATTTGCACCTGCTAATTTCGCACGTGCATCAGACACATCTTTGAATACTTTTTCTTCATGTTTAGCGTACCCTTTAACTGTTTCAACTAGATTAGGAATTAAATCAAGACGACGTTGTAACTGTGTATCAATCTTCGCCTGTGATTTTTCAACTTCTGTATCTAGATCAACAAGTTTATTATAGGGACCAATCAACATGCTACCGATTACTAATAATAATACGATAAGACCTATCACCGGCACTAATAACTTTTTCATTACATTTCTCCTTTACCTTAAATTACTTAATTTTACCCTAAATACATGGACTGTAAACATAGTCAGTGTATTAGTGAATAATCATAAAGTATTTCTTTTTGCCACGTCTAATAATCGTAAACTCACCCTCAATCTTGTCAGTCGCTACGATTTCATACGCAACATCCTGAACCTTCTCTCCGTTAATCGATATCGCACCGTTTGTAATATCTTCTCTTGCCTGACGTTTACTTGGAGAGATGCCCGCTTCTATTAGTAATTCAACGAGATTTGTTGTTGTAACTTTTGCCTGTGGCACATCTTTAAAGCTTGTGCGTAACTGATCCGCTGTTAAAGCCTTTAAATCCCCTTTGAATAAAGCGTTTGTAATATTAACTGCTTCTTCTAATGCAGATTCATCATGGACATATTTCGTTACCTCTTCGGCTAATCGTTTTTGTGCAAGACGCAAGTGCGGTTCGTTTTCAACGGATGCTTCTAAAGCATCTATCTCTTCTTTACTTAAGAAGGTAAAGTATTTTAAAAACTTGATAACATCGCTATCTGGTGTATTGATCCAGAACTGGTAGAACTCATAAGGTGTCGTCTTCGTGCGATCTAACCAGACTGCTCCTCCTTCAGATTTACCAAATTTCTTGCCGTCAGATTTTACAACTAAAGGAACTGTCATACCATAAGCTTCAACTTCGCCATACATACGGCGCATGAGTTCCATCCCACTTGTGATATTACCCCACTGGTCACTGCCACCGATCTGGAGCTTAACGTTCAATGTTTTATTTAAATGTCCAAAGTCAATGGCCTGCAGAATTGTATAAGTAAATTCTGTGAAAGAAATCCCAGTTTCAAGACGAGATGCGATACTATCTTTATTTAATAAATAGTTTACACCGACATGCTTTCCGTAATCTCTTAAGAACGTCAACAGATCAATTTCACCAAGCCAGTCTTTATTGTCTACACGAATTGCACCATTTTCAGTACCGAAATCAAATAACTGCTCCATCTGTTTGCTGATACCGTCGACATTATGCTGAACTTGCGCTAATGTCTGCAGTGTACGCTCATCTGTTCTCCCAGATGGATCGCCAATCATTCCTGTAGCGCCACCAATGAGAACGACAGGGCGATGTCCATGTGCCTGGAATCGTTTTAAAGTCATGAAAGGAAGGAGATGGCCGATATGCAGGCTATCTGCAGTCGGGTCCGTTCCACAGTATACGCTTACCGATTCTTTATTCAGCAAAGCTTCCATTTCTTCAGGATTCGTCTCCTGATAGATTAAACCTCTCCATCTTAAATCTTCTAATAATGCACTTGTCATATTAATTTCCTCCTCTTAATTAAAATAAAAAAGCACCCCTACAAATGTAAGGGTGCTTGAATGCACGGTACCACCAAACTTATGATTACTCATCACTTTATTAATGAAAACGCTCATTATGACGTAGACTCCACATATCAGGTGTATTCATCAAAGAACATGCTTAGTTTTCACCACCCACTAAGTCTCTAAATTCAAGTTCAATCATTACTTGTCCCGAAAAGTCTTTATATTTAGTTTCAAATCAATTATGATACTAGTGTATAAAATTGGATGAGTGAAGTCAAGAACCTGAAATTATGATATACTAAAAAAATATTCAGGAGGAAAAAATATGGCAAACAAAACTTCATACAAAGATAAATTTAAGCGTCAGCTTATAGGCTATAAGGAAGGATTTAAAAACATTAAATTTACCCCCTACGTTATCTTTAATGGCCTTTATGAAACTGTTTCAAAAACACTACTCTTTCTAATCACAGCAGGCATTTTATTCGCTACGCTCATGCTTGGGATCGGTAGTGGCTATTTCCTGGCACTAGTAAAAGATGAACCGGTAAAGTCTAACAGTGAACTGAAGAAATCACTTTATGAGATGACACAAAGTACAACTGTATATTTCGGTTCAGGAGAAACGCTTGGTAATTTAAACGCTGATACACAGCGACAAGTTATTAAGCTTAAGGATATGAGTCCTCATGTGAAAGATGCATTGATCGCTACTGAAGATGAAAGTTTCTATCGCCATAGAGGTATCGTACCGAAAGCTTTTATACGAGCAACTGCTCAAGAATTTCTTAACACTGGTGCGACGAGTGGAGGCAGTACTTTAACACAGCAGCTTATCAAGAATCAGCTGTTAACAAATGAAACTTCCTTCCAAAGAAAAGCAAAAGAAATGATGCTTTCGTTCAAAGTAGAAAAAGCACTGACGAAAGATGAAATTATCGAAGCTTATTTAAATGTCGTCAGTTTTGGTCGAAACACGAATGGCCAGAACATTGCTGGAATCGAAGCGGCTGCTCAAGGGATTTTCGGAGTTAAAGCAAATGAGCTTAACATCGCTCAAGCTGCATATATCGCAGGCCTTCCACAAAACCCTTATACATATACACCATTTTTGCAGGACGGCTCAGTCAAGTCCAAAGATGATCTCGCATATGGACTGACAAGACAGCAATATGTTCTGTCACGTATGTATCAGGAAAATAAAATCAGTAAAGCAGAGTATGATAAAGCAAAATCATTTAACATCGTTAAGTCATTTACGAAAGATGTAGAGACGCCAAACGAAAAGTATCCTTTCCTGACCCAAGAAGTAGAAGATGAAGCTGTAGATATTCTGAAATATCACTTTGCTTCAAAAGATAATGTTTCAAAGACAGAACTTGATGAAACACCCGTTCTTCAAGAAAAGTATACAAATATCGCAGAACGTGCTGTACGTAACGATGGGTATATCGTCGAAACTACAATTAACAAACCAATTTTCGATGCCATGAATGCAGTTAAAGATAATCCGAACTATTATTCCTACGACCGACAAGTAGAGGTTGGCGGAAAGACAAAGTCATTGAGCCAAGAAGTCGGTGTCCTTTTAAAAGAAAATAAAACGGGTAAAATTATCGCGTTTGTTGGCGGCCGAGATCACGATAAGTCACAAAACAACCATGCAATGAAAACGAAGCGTTCTCCAGGATCTACAATCAAACCATTATTAACCTATGCTCCTGCAATGGAGTATGGGATTACGGCGCCAGAAACGATGCTGCTCGATAAAAAGTTTAATTACAATGGTTATGAACCGGAAAACTATGCGCGTATGGAATATGGGAATGTGACAACACGTTATGCGTTAGAGAACTCTTTAAACTTAAGTACTTTAAGACTATATTCTAGTATTCAGGATAAGAAGCCTTGGGAATTATTAAACAAGATGGACTTTAACATTCCAGAATCTGAACAGGAAAACTTATCATTAGCACTCGGTGCGACAGATATCACGCTTAAAAATGATGTCGATGGTTTCTCAACTTTAGCCAATGGAGGAAACTATCAAGAAAGCTATATGATCGAACGTATTAAAGCTAAAGATGGCAAAGTCATCTATCAGCATGAAGCAAAACCAGAGCGAATTTATAGTGCATCTACCGCTTATATGACGACTGATATGTTACGTGGTGTTCTCGATACTGGTAGTGCTTATTCATTGAAAGGTACCTTCCTATATAATCAGGACTGGGCCGGTAAAACAGGTACGACTCAAGATGCAAAAGACAGTTTGTTTGTTGCTTATAACCCTAAAGTAACAATGGGTATCTGGATGGGCTATGATGTTCCAACTACATTTGATGAAGAAAATCACTACCAGCTCAAGTTATGGCGTGACATCGTCAACCAGATTTCATCAATCGATCAATCCCAGATGGGTGTCGGTGAACGATTTAACCAGCCAAAGAGCGTAACAAAACAAAACATCTGTCAATTTACGAATAATACATCCGGCTGTGTGTCTGGTGAATCTACAAAAGAAAGTCTGGTATCTGACAAAACTGATTTAACTCAGAAAACACTAGATACTCCTGACGTATTGAATAGACTTGGTATTAAACTAGACCCTGCAACAAAGAGTAAGATCTTTACGAAATCGAAACAAAATACGCAAAAGAAAAAAAGAAACTAAAAAGAACCGGTCAGTATAGAAACGCATTGCTTTCTATACTGATCGGTTCTTCTTATTATTTATCATCACTTGAGTAATATTCTATTAGAATAAACCTACTGCATTACCCTCTTTATCTACATCCATACGCAGTGCTGCCGGTTCTTTCGGGAGTCCAGGCATTGTCATAATATCCCCTGTTAATGCCACGATAAATCCTGCACCTGTTTTAGGAATTAACTCACGGATTGTAATTTCAAACCCAGATGGACGACCAAGCTTCTTAGGATCATCAGAGAATGAGTATTGGGTCTTCGCCATACATACTGGATACTCATTCCAGCCATTATCAGTGATTGTTTTTAATTGTTTCTTCGCTTTATCAGTGAACACTACATCGTCTGCACCGTAGATTTTTTGAACGATTGTACGAATCTTCTCTTCAACTGGTAACGATAGGTCATATAATGGTTTAAAGCTTTGTGGTTGTTCCAGCACTTCTAATACTAAGTTCGCCAAATCTTTACCACCTTCACCACCATGTTCCCATACTTCAGTTAATGCTAATTTCACACCATGTTCTTTTGCCCAGTTAATAACAAATTCACGTTCAGCATCTGTATCCGTAACGAAATTATTTAAAGCGATAACTGGTTCAACACCAAATTGATTTAAGTTTTCGATATGTTTCTCTAGGTTCTGAATACCGGATTTTAATGCTTCTACATTTTCAGCACTAAGTTCAGTCTTCGCTACGCCTCCATGCATCTTAAGTGCGCGAATTGTCGCTACGACTACGATTGCATCTGGTTGTATACCTGCTTTACGCGCTTTAATATCCATGAACTTCTCAGCACCTAAATCTGAACCAAATCCTGATTCAGTAACAACGATATCTGCTAATTTACGCGCAGTCTTCGTTGCGATGATGGAGTTACATCCGTGAGCAATATTAGCGAACGGTCCACCATGAATAAGCGCAGGTGTACCTTCGATTGTCTGTACTAAGTTTGGTTTTAATGCATCTTTAAGGATTAATGCTAAGGCACCTTCTACTCCTAATTCTTTAACAGTAACTGGTTTGCGGTCATAAGTATAACCGATTGTCATTTTTCCTAGGTTTTCTTTTAGATCTTCAATATTGTTTGAAAGACAGAATACAGCCATGATTTCACTTGCTACCGTGATATCGAAACCATCTTCACGGGGTACTCCTTTGAAAGGACCACCAAGACCAACAACCACCTGACGCAATGCACGGTCATTCATATCGATGACACGCTTCCACTCGACTCGACGTGGATCGATATTTAATTTATTTCCTTGATAAATATGGTTATCGATAAATGCCGCTAATGCATTATTCGCTGTTGTGATGGCATGTAAATCTCCATTAAAATGCAGATTAATCTCTTCCATCGGCAAGACTTGTGCATGTCCCCCACCAGTCGCTCCGCCTTTCATACCAAATACTGGACCTAAACTCGGTTCACGCAAAGCTACCATAACGTTCTTACCTAACGCTTTAAATGCATCTGAAATACCTACAGTGACTGTTGATTTACCTTCACCAGCCGGTGTTGGGCTCATCGCAGTCACAAGTACTACTTTACCTTGCTTATCTGTAGTCACTTTAGAAGTGTCAATCTTTGCTTTATAATGGCCGTATGGCTCAACCGCATCATCAGGAATACCTGCAGCTTCAGCGATTTCAGCAATCGGTTTGATCGTTGCCTGATTAGCAATTTCTAAATCTGATAAATATTTCGTCATTTTAACATTCTCCTAATCATTTAAAGTGTCTTTACACCCTAATAATAAGATAACGCTTTCATATTGTCGAATGTTTTCTATTACAAATGCTTAAAAAATATAATAAAATACTGCACTCGTTCTATGTCTATCTTGCCACACTAAAAAAAGGTCAGAACATCACCATTCTGACCTTTCAATATTAATCTTCCATCGTACTTAAATCACCCGTCGGTAAATCTAGTTCCCACGCTTTAAGTACACGTCTCATAATCTTACCTGAACGTGTCTTCGGCAACTTATCTTTAAACTCGATTTCTCTAGGTGCGGCATGTGCTGCAAGCCCATCTTTAACAAACATGCGAATTTCTTCTTTCAGTTCATCTGTTGCTTCATAACCTTCACGCAGTGCAATAAATGCTTTAATAATTTCCCCACGAACCGGATCCGGCTTTCCGATAACACCCGCCTCTTGTATCGCTGGGTGCTCCACAAGCTTAGATTCTACTTCAAATGGACCGACACGTTCTCCTGCTGTCATAATAACATCATCCACACGTCCCTGGAACCAGAAGTAACCTTCTTCATCCATATATGCAGAATCACCCGAAATATACCAGTCTCCTGGTAAGAAATATGATTTATACTTCGCTTCATTATTCCATATTTCTTTCATCATAGATGGCCACCCTGATTTCATCGCTAAGTTCCCCATACGGTTTGGCGGGAGCTCGTTACCTTCATTATCAACAATTGCTGCAATAACACCAGGTAACGGTTTCCCCATCGATCCGGACTTAATATCCATGGCAGGATAGTTTACAATCATATGGCCTCCTGTTTCTGTCATCCACCACGTATCATGGATACGCAGTTTAAACACGTTGTGTCCCCATTTAATCACTTCCGGATTCAGTGGTTCACCGACAGATAATATATGACGTAAACTCGAAAGATCATATTTGTTAATCACTTCATCCCCTGCACCCATTAACATACGGAATGCTGTCGGTGCTGAATACCACACTGTCACTTTAAATTGCTGTATCGTCTTGTACCATCCTTCTGACGAGAATCTTCCTCCTGCAATTACATTCGTCACACCGTTTAACCATGGTGCAAATATACCGTAGCTCGTCCCTGTAACCCAGCCTGGATCTGCTGTACACCAGTAGATGTCATCTTCTTTAAGATCTAATACATAATATCCTGAAATATAGTGCTGAATCATTGCATTTTGAACATGAAGCACTCCTTTTGGCTGTCCAGTTGAACCAGACGTATAATGAAGAATTAAACCATCATCAAGGTTCAGCCATTCAATTTCAAATTCCTCTGATGCAGACTCAAATCTTTTATTGAAATCGATATATCCTTCTTCTACATCTTCATCTACTACAACAATATGTTTTAAATGTGGTAATTCATCTTTAGGTATACGTCCGAGCAAACTTTTCGTTGTAATGATGACACTTGCTTCACTATTCTCTAAGCGATCACGTACGGCCTTCTCCATGAATGCTTCGAATAAAGGACCTACGATAGCACCAATTTTAAGGACACCTAAAAAAGCAAAGTAAAGTTCAGGAGAGCGTGGCATAAAGATAAATACACGGTCTCCTTTTTTGACATCCGCTTCCTGAACGAGTACATTCGCAGCCTTATTTGAATTGCGCTGCATCTCTTCAAAGGTATATGATTCCCCGCGATTTGCATCTTTGTAGTATAATGCGACTTTGTCCCCTTTGCCATTATCTACATGTTTATCAATGCATTCATAAGCCATATTAACTTTTCCTGTATTATGCCATGAGAAGTTCTTCTCAACTTCCTTCCAGTCAAAGTTGTTATACACTTCCTCGTAGTTAGATAGATTATGATTACCTTGCACTGCCTCAAAAATTTCTGTCTTCATTTTAAAATCCCCCTGTGTAATCGTTTTCATTATTGCCTTTATATTATATAATAAAGTTGACTGATTTTTCAAAACGTCGATTGTAAAATTAAGCTAGACAACTAAAAAAGCCTTCTGTGCTAAACTCAATATGTATTTCCGACCAAAGAAAACATAAGGAGTT
>NZ_PPRM01000094.1 GCF_002902665.1 Macrococcoides caseolyticum | reverse complement strand
GCCTTCGTCCTTCGCCTTGTTGAACGCTTTCCTCACGACACGAAATTCATATTCAGCGTTACTCGGATCACAGTTGATCCCAGACATTGCGACACACTTCTTCTCCTGTGTGACCTTATCTTTGCCATCACGTCCATACTTGATGGATGCCGTGGCACTTCTAGAGGATGCTACTTTAGTCTGTGCCATATCTGATGCACCTCATTCTGAAGTCGTTCAAATTCATGCTGAGATGCCTGAAATTCTTCTGTCAGCTTTTTAATC
>NZ_PPRM01000093.1 GCF_002902665.1 Macrococcoides caseolyticum | reverse complement strand
CATAGATAATTTATATTCTGTTGAGACATTGCTCCAATAAAATCTGAAATTTTATAAAGTTTTTTTTCTTTTAATCTAAAAAATTTATAAATGAATCCATTGCTTGAAAACATATTTAAGTCTACAGCATTTTGAGGAAAAATGTCTTTTAATAATAAATAACTTTTGGCACTATATCGATCTTTTAATCTTTTTATTAAGTTGTTAAATGTAATCGGAGGAGTTGTATAGATAATTAAATCAAAATTACTGTTGGTCAAAAATCGATTTATTGCTTTTTCATATTGATTTTCTATTCTTAAAGTATTAATTCCCTTTTTAACCTTTGAAGTTTTAGTAATGTCGCCAACCCTAACTTTAAGTATCTTAATATTATTTTTCTTTAAAAGTTTGGTGCTATCTCCATACCTACTTTCTGTGGGACATACCACGGTAATATAATGACCACGTTTTGCTAATTCGTTTACTAAATCATGGTAAATTCCTTTACTATCTAGATTTTCTAAATCTAAAAGAGTAATAAATAAAATATTCAAAAGATTCACTCCGTTTAAGCATATTTATAGATAAAATAATAATAAATTAAATAGCAAATAGAAAATAACATTGAAAAACTATAAAGAAACTCTTCGAATGTTAAATTAAATAAATAAGTAAGTAATGAAATTGTAGTGATTGAAACTAGAAAAAGCGTTTGTAATCTCAGTTCTAGACTTTGTTTATTTATAACAATAAAACTTAAAGATAATGTTGTTACTAACAATTTAATTACATACATAGGTATTAATATTCTAAAAACTGTAATAATATAAACCCACTCTTTACCCAGGATAGTTTCAATAAATTCTTTAGGAATAACATACATAGGTAAAAAGAAAAGTAATGAAGTAATCAATAAATACACACTAAAGCTCTTTAAAATATTCCTAAAAGTTCCAGTTTCTTTGAAGTCTTTATGGGCTTGTTGCATAAATAATTTTGACAAAGATAAACTTATTATTGTTATAGGTATATTAAGTATACGCAAACTCATGCCATAATAACCAACTTCTAAAGAATTGTAAAAGAAATCAATTACAAATACTATTAAGCTCATTGAAATTGTATTAATAAAAATAGAGGTGGATGAATATTTTAATTGATCTATATTCTCGAAAAATTTATTTTTAATAAGTGTATTATCAGTTTCTTTATACTTTTGAATATCTTTCCACATATTTAAGGAAAAGATAGTACCAGATAAGTAAGAAAAAACGAATCCTATAATTAATCCATAG
>NZ_PPRM01000092.1 GCF_002902665.1 Macrococcoides caseolyticum | reverse complement strand
CGAAGCTCATCTGCCATAGTAGATGAATTTAATAACAACCTTAATGTTTTTTATAATTATTTAAAGAAATTAATATGTATATGTTATTAATTGTAAAAATTTTTAATTAATTATAGACATCATTTTATGAGTAATTTATAATTGATAATAGTTATCAATTAATAGGAGGGCATCATGAATAAATATTCAAGAATTTTTATGGCGGTATTAGTTGTTTCAGCAATGTTTCTAGCAGCGTGTGGCAATAATAAAGGTAGTGAAGCAGGTGCTAAGAAATCTGAAACGATAGAAATAAAAGATGAATTAGGTATTCAAAAAGTTAATAAGAATCCTAAAAACATTATCGTATTAGAGTATTCTTTTGCAGACGCAGTTAAAAATCTTGGCAATACACCAGTTGGTATTGCGGACGATAATAAGAAAGAAATTATTAAAAAATTATATGGTGAAGATGTGAAATATACGTCAGTTGGTACGCGTAAACAACCAAACTTAGAATCTATCAGCTCACTTAAACCAGATTTGATTATAGCGGATGTTCAACGTCATAAAGGTATAAGTGAAGACTTGAAGAAAATTGCACCAACACTTGTATTGAAAAGTAGAGAAGCCAGCTATGATGATGTGAATGGTTCATTTAAAACAATTGGTAAAGCTTTAGGTAAAGAAGATAAAGCTAAACAATTACTTGAAGATCAAGATGCAAAAATTAAAAAAGCTAAAGATAAAGTAACTACTAAAGAAAACAAAGGTGAAAAAGTATTGATTGCAGTTGCGAGAGAAGATGCTTTTCAAGCTCATACATCTACTTCTTATGCTGGCCAGCTATTAACGAAATTGGGATTAGATAATGCTGTAGAATCTAAAAATGCATATGAAGATGTTAATTTAGAAAATTTATCTAAAATTAATCCGGATAAAATCATTTTTACAACTGATAAAAAGAATCCAATAACAGATGATTGGAAAGAAAAAGCGATTTGGAAAGATCTTAAAGCATATAGAAAAGGTCAAATATATCAAGTAGATAGAGACTTCTGGACGAGATTCAGAGGTATCAATGCCAATGAATATATCATAAAAGATCTACAAAAATATAACAAAAAGAAATAAATACTTGAACAATGAACGTACATAATTGTCCGTTCATTATTTTATTTCTGAGTTGAGTTGGTGATATTATGAAAAAAGAAACAGTAATCATTATAGTAACAGTCATAATTTTAATTTTAGGGATTTTTATAAATTTAAGCTTTGCTTCATCAATTATGAGTTTTAAAACGATATTTCATGCTTTATTACATAATGATCACTCGAAAGATACATTAATTATTAGAACGGTAAGACTACCAAGAGTATTAATTGCGATTATGGTTGGCGTGAGTTTAGCGTTAGCAGGTGCAATCATGCAAGGTATTACGAGGAATGCACTTGCTTCACCTCAAACATTTGGTATTAATGCTGGTGCTTCATTAGTGCTAGTGGCGGCATTGGTTTTCTTTCCTGATTATAATGGTAACCAAAGTGCGTATATTGGCTTTATTGGTGCGATTTTAGGTGGCGTGATTGTTTATACCTTTATTTATGGACACGAGAATAATCAAGTTCGTTTAGCCTTAGCGGGTATGGCCATTCATTTGTTACTATCTTCGGTCACTGAAGTATTGATACTAATGAATGAAAATGCCACAGATATTCTATATTGGTTAACAGGTTCGTTAAACGGTAAAGATTGGGATAGTGTGGAAGTCTTATTACCATGGTTTGTAATCGGTACGATTATCACCATTATGTTAGCGAGACATTTAACAGTTATTTCACTTGGTGATGATTTAGCTACAGGATTAGGTATTTATAAGAAAAGGATTTATATTATATTTGGTTTAATGGTTATTATTTTAGCAGGTTCATCAGTATCTGTTGCAGGGCCAATTGGTTTTGTGGGATTAATTGCACCTCATATATCTAAGAGGTTGATTAGAGGCGGTTATGAAAGGCATATTATATTAACGGCACTGATTGGTGCGGTATTACTCGTATATTCAGATGCGTTATCACATATTATTGCATATCCTTATGAATCGCCCGTTGGGATTGTAACAGCTTTAATAGGCGGTCCATTCTTCCTTTACTTATGTAAAAATGGAAGGAGTGTTCAAAAAGGATGAAACTTAAATGGAAATATATGATCGTTTCACTCGTACTATTGGTCGCATTATTCATTAATCTACAAGTTGGTTCTCAGTTTATAGGTATATCAAAGATTATATCTACATTTATTGGTTTTTCAGATGATTATGATTTTGTCATTTATAATTATAGATTGCCAAGAATGATTCTTTCGTTAATAGGTGGGTGTTTATTAGGTGTATCTGGAGCAATTGTCCAAAGCATACTGAGAAATCCTTTAGCATCGCCAGATATTATTGGTGTCACAAAAGGTGCAGGATTGTTTGCGGTTGCGCAAACATTATTGTTACCAGCACTTCCATTTTATTTCTTAGGTATTGCTTCATTTATTGGAGCGGTTGTACTCATCATGCTCATTATGCTTATAGGCAAATTGATCCAAGCAAGTACATACACAATAGCATTAATAGGTGTTGCTTTAAGTGCGATATGTCAGGCAGGTCTTCAATATTTTATGATCAGATATCCAGACAATATTAATACGACATTATTGTGGTTGTCAGGAAGTGTATGGGGACGTAATTATGATGACTTATGGTTCTTTATACCAGGAGTTGTGATGTTGCCGCTTATTTTCTTATTTGCTCGTAAAATTGACATATTAAGTTTAGGTGATGAATCTGCTGTCAGTTTAGGGGAAAAAGTATCGCTCATTAGAAATGTATATCTTGTAATGGCAGCAATTTGTGTTGGTTCTGTTGTGTCAGTAACAGGAACAATTGGCTTTATAGGGTTAATTGCACCTAATATAGCAAGGCTACTAGCAGGACCAAAAGCCATTAAATTGTTACCATTGTCAGCTTTAATAGGTTCAATATTCCTATTAGTAGCAGACGCAATAGGTAAAGGGCTGTTTCCTCCACTCGAAATTCCTGCAGGTGTTGTAACAGCCATTATAGGTGCACCTTATTTCTTATATTTATTAAAAAAATCTAAAATTGTGTAGTAATATATATTTGAGAGCCAGCCAGAAATCTAATTGGTATATTTAATTGTAAATATCAAAAGAGATAGGAATATGATTAATCACACAATAATAACTATAGTTAATATTTGAGTAATAGGATGTCAAAAATACCTAGTGACTCAAATGATCCATTAGGTATTAAAGTGGTAATTGAATCGTCTACACTTAATTGGACAACTTTCCTGAGGGGATGTATTGTTAAATTAAGAAAGTAGGCGATTTTATTATGGCTAGACAAAGAAGAACATTTAGAGATGCAGAAAGAAGCGGCTGATTTAGGTATTACGCTTGTTAAAAATACGTTAGACGAACTACCGATAACATCTGAAAAACATAAACGTATTCGTCTTTATATGATTGAAAATAGCGAAAAAGACGGTATTTATCAATCAGATAGTAAAGTGACTGAGAATATCATTAGCGAATTTGAATTACGAGGGTTTGAAGTAACTTTAAATGATGGTTCAACACGCGTAAAAGGAAGAACGTTAGATTATAGAAAAGAAGTTGATGCTGCAATTGTCATTGCAAATATCGTTGGTTATGTAGCACAAAATAATTATCGTATTCAGTGGTCTACAGCCATGAGCAATGAAATTCCATGGTTTGTTTGTGAAGTACCAACAGTCTTTGCTTCTCTGAATTACACAACACACTTGCACGATGCAACAATGGTGAAAGCATATATTAATGCTTATCATTCTAATCCAACGACAATCAAAGCATTAGTAGATAAGATTACTTGGCATAAGTGAATTCAAAGGTTTACCTAACGAGAACGTTTGGACAGAATAATGGCAGGCGAAATTGTAACAAAAAAGAATCAAATAAAAAAGACTCAAGACAAAGTATGGCACTGCACCCTTACTAAGGGAGCTCAATAAAAACACTATTTTCTAGGCTGCTAATTTCCTATATTCTATAGGGGATAAGTAGCCTAG
>NZ_PPRM01000091.1:13088-28426 GCF_002902665.1 Macrococcoides caseolyticum | reverse complement strand
TTTATCAAATGAAATTTTCTTGTTTCTCAAATTAAAAACTCCCTATAAAATTTTCACTTTTTAAGTGTCTACCTTATAGGGAGCATATCAATATGAAGAAATGTCTTTCTTCTTATCATTCGGGTTTCTATTGTACTGTCGGGAAAGAGATAATGAATGTCGTGCCCTTCTTTTTACTTGATACTACTTCGATCAGACCGTGATGAGCATCGATGATACTTTTAGTCACGGGTAGACCAAGCCCCGTGCCGTGTAACTTTGTTGTAAAGAAGGGATTGAAGAGTTCCTGCTGCACGTCTGTATCCATGCCTTCACCATTATCGATAAAACGCATTACAGTATATCCGTTAGTATTCTGAACGGTTATCTTGAAGATTGCGGGCTCTGTAGATGCCATGGCATCTTTGGCGTTCTGAATCACGTTGATGAGCACCTGTTTGAACTGATCTTTAGAAACATTGATGAGGGTCGGTTCATCTGTAAACTGTTTGACGACCCTAATATTATGAATAGCCAGATCGTAGTCCAGGAAATTTAAGATATCACGTATAATGTCTCTGGCATCCACACGCTCCACATCGACAGTTGTTGGTTTTCCAAGAAGGAGAAACTGATTGACGATTAAATTGATACGTTCGAGCTCGCTTTTAACGATATGGAACTTCTGGTTATTGTGTACAGGATCGTACTCTAATTCAAGTAACTCAACGAACCCTTTTATTGAGGTCAGAGGGTTCTTAATTTCATGTGCAGTATTAGCTGCCAGCAACCCGATAATTTCTTTACGCTGTGTATTAATATCTTCAAGTAACTTTTCGTTAGCACGTTTATTTCTGTAGCTGATATATAATAGATGTAATGTTAAGAAGATCAAAGATGCGATAAGCGTATAGATAAGCGCAGAGCTATAGACATCATAATAAACATTCCTGTTTGTTGTCAGTGTAATCTCCCATGGTACTTTAAAGAACTTTTCGCTTGCAGAAATAGAATTCCTATGTGGATTGATAGACTGGAAGATGGTTTGACCATCAAAATCTTTGATTGTGACGGTCGTATCCTTCTGCAAGGAATCGATAACCGCGCCAATTGTATTCACATCGATTTCCATCGTGATGATATATTGTTCATCTAATTTATCCACGCTTCTTGAGATATAGAAGACCTTCTTATTAAATTCATTTTTCGTGACATTGCTGATTGAAGCGTGATTCGAGTTCGGCTGAATATTGCCCATAAAGAATGCGCGCGACTTCAATTTACCCCCGACACGCATCTTTGAAGTTGCGTGGAGAATCGTGCTCGTCTTATCTAGTATATAGATGTTGATGATGCGAGGATCATTGTTGTAGATCTCGTCCATTCTTTTTTTGACAGCGCTTGTATACTGAAATGCCGTCGTAAGATTATCATTGATAGACAGGGACTCATTGATGAATGAATCGACTTGATTACAGTAAATATTGATTGAGCGTCTTAGTTCATCGTTAAGCTTATCTTTTTCTATTTCTGCAAGCGAATAAGTTATGAGTATATTCATCAGGATAAATAGTATAATATGATAAAGTACGTACTTTTTTATATTTTTCATAGGCGCTCCACAGTAATTATTTAATAAGGGCAGGGGATTTCATGAAGAAAGGTATTATTAATATACATATTATCATAACAAGCGATATATGCGGGAGAATGTTCAGTGAAAGCAATCATCCCGGGCTGATAAAAGCAGCGACGTTTGTAAGAATGCATCGTACAGGCGATGATCTGCTGCTATTGAATAATGGACAGACATTAACGGGGTCCTATGCTGCGGAATACTTTGCAGCGCATCGATCATTCAGAAGAAATCCACAGATTACGATAATGAATGCGATGCACTATGATGCCAGCAATATTAGTATCCATGACTTTAAGCTCGGCAGAATGTACTTCAACCGCTCACAGAGTCTAAGCGATTTTCCTTTTATTTCGGTGAATATTATCAATTCACGAACGAAGGAACCTTACTATAACAAACCTTATATTATCAAGACGATTAAAGGTATCAAGATTGCAGTCCTTGCGATGAGTGAAGTAGGAGATGTTACGGATATTATTGAAGATATCGAAGTGGAGCATCCAGTCAATGCTATACGCACATGGATACGTTATCTGTACGACGAGGAGAATCCGGATTTCGTCATTGGCCTGCACAATGGAGATATTCAGACGATTGAAAGAGATGGTCATCTGCGTACAGAAGGACTGGATTTAATTATTACCAATAGCAATGAAAAGCTACAGGACACAGATAGAGAGATCATCTATACTTCAGGTCAAGCACACTTAACACAAGTTGATCTGGAATTTAAGGAACGCACAAATTCCTTTGAATATCTTAACAAGCATGTCGCTCCTGTAAGTATCGATCTATACCCAATTGATCCGAACCTGATGGAGAAAGTCTATTATGATGAGAAAGAATATAGACAATATAGTGAACAAGTACAACAATAAAAAGTCTGACCTTAAGAAATTAAACGTTTTCTTAAGGTCAGACTTTTTCATTATGATTATTGCCCATAGATGATGAGCGTAATAATTGCTGTTACAGCACCGAGCACGGGCGTTATCAGTCGTTTCGTATAAAGATAGCTGAATGATAATACGAGCTGGATGATAAATAGGATAACGACAACCTCTAGGTCGACCGCATAGCTAAACAGCAAGGCAGATAAAAGACTGCTGATGACACCGGCAAGTATAGGGTGCATATAACGTGTCATATTATCTTGCAGGAGCGCACGCATGAATAGTTCATGTAATGGAACAGCAACCACCAACGTGATGATAAGCTGCCATTTATAGTGCACACCCATTGCTACAAGCTCACGCAGTAGTGCAGTAAATGATAATGCCAGATTTATCTGTAGCAGGGCACGATATATCAATACGATAATAACGCTCGTAATCAGTCCCACACCGATTGACGTCATCAGTCGTTTCGATGTGATATTACGCTCATAGAAAATATAGCCAAGCGATGAAAAGAGCAGTAGGCCAGTATAGACTTGCCAGAAGACCTGTGCTTCATCACGTAATAAAAAGAGTACCACATGCATGAAAGCATAAATCGCAAATAGTATAACAAGCGCGTGGTCAATTTTTTTCACGGCTATGCCTCGTGAATAATCTTATAGCGTTTATGGTTGATTACAGTTCTTTCTGGTATTTCAAGCTTTTCAAAGTTTTCCATGTACGTACAGTCAACGATCACAGAATTTTCATTGATTTTTTCGACCACACCTTGCAGTCCGTCATGAAATTCAATGATATCTCCAATTTTAGCAACAGTCATAGTCATCCTCCTCAAAAAAGTACTAATGAATATTATACTAGAAAAGTATGCTGATGAGTATCTTTTTATATCAATTTCTGAAGTTTCTTCTGACAGGATTTGCGATATGCTTTCAGTGAAGAGATGCTCAAGCTCATCAGCTGTGCAATTTCTTTTTGTTTATAGCCTTCCAGTGTCAACATGAGCCAGATATATTCATTAGGTTTAAGTTGTTCTAAAAACGTCTGGTATTCTACTAACGATTCATCCAGATAGGTGAATGATTCTATTGCTTCCATCGGTGCATAACGATCTAGTTCTCGTTTCAGCTTGCGAATTTCATCGATAAAGCAGAAGTTCAGCTTCGTAAAGATATACTGCTGCATATCAGGTGTTTTTGTACGATCATACGTGTGATAGATATCCCATAATCTGATGGTGGCAATCTGATACATATCATCATACATATACTGCAGTCGATACTTATGAATTAAATAATGGATGATGCGTTCATTATCTTGTAGTAGCTGTTCAAATGACATTGAAGATTCCTGTTCTCAACATCTAGATATTGTTGTGATTTCCGGATAGCTTTATGTTAAAGAAAGAAATGATAAATGGATAATTGACAAATGCATAAAATCTGTTGAAATGTTAAAGATTTTGTTAACTTTTCGTTTAAAATGCTTAAAAATCATCCAAAAAAAAGAAGATTTTGTATAATTATAGTGTAAAACAAATAAGGAGTGCTGCTATGGAGCTGCCAATATCTATACATACAATGTATCTCTATCAGTATGGGGAAGTTGAAGGTCGAACAGAATTAAGACGTTTTAATGAACAGACGATTATCATGGACAGGACTGCAGATCAACTGCTCGATGACACCCTCGTTCTCTTAGGGAGTTCACTTAAGACACGCAAATCATCTGCACGGGTTCTGATGCGTACGAAAAAGTATATTCCGATTATGATGGAAGCGCACTTGAACTGGGCATTTTTTCAGGTTCATCAGAATAAGCAGCATTATAAAGCGTATATTAATCAGAAATATGTAACATACATAGAGGGAAGCGATGAATATACAGATATTACATTTTTAGACGGTGCGAAGCTACGTCTGCCGCAGAAAGTGAAACATGTACAGAAACAATATGAAAAGTGTATCTGTTTTGTCGATACACAGCATAAAATAATAAAACGACAATCATTGTATGATTGTCGTTAATGATGGCACAGGAATTTATGTATCGCTTCTTCGATGATAGCAGGAATTTCTTCACTCACGCTCTTGATATGTATGCGTTCTGAAAGCTGGTGAGGATCCTTACCGAAGGCGCCGATATTGATGACAGGCGCACTGAGTGCCTGCATATCGGCAAATGGTACGCTGTAGTTACGACCGTATCCAGGCGTCTGATTCATATAGAAATCCGCATCTTTCATGCTTGCCTGATAGTTCACATAGCTTAGATCTGAAATGCCATTGAAATAATGAATCTTTCTAAGCTTACGATGATAACGTTTATTCATCTGTTTTATCGTGTGTTTCAATATTTGTTTAACGAGCTTATCCTCACTTGAATTTACTGCTGGATAATAGGGAGGTACAAAGTAGATGACGACCGTATAATCATTCTGATGATGGGATGACAGTAAACCTTGAACGATCTGTTCAGCAATCTCCTGATCCGTCTCAGCAGTAATCAGTTGTTCGATTTCGACATCATTTTGCTTTAACAATTCGTGATAGGTGATGACGTTGATGTCCGGCATATCAGGCATGATATGGGACAGGTCACGTTTAATTTCACTTACGGTACGACGTACAATATGTTCAAACTGACTGAGCACACTTTCTGCAGTCTTTCTGAAGATAAACATATTATAATAAGCAGAAGAGATAAACGGTGTCTGAACATTATAATCCTGCTTTAAGTCATGCATCTTTAAGGCAACAGGTAGCGGTGTCGTCTCTTTCTTATAATCTTCAGTAAATGCTGCATTGTATTCAATCGCCTGATTGATGCGACTGATAATATAGTTAGAACTGAGTCCTTTAAGGGGTTCACCTACATGTGTCTCCTTGCCGTAGACCATCACACCAGGCATCAGCTTACCAATTGAACCTGTATAGATATAATGTGTTTCATCGCCAGGAAGCTGGCTGAAGGAAGGCTCAGAATTCATGATCAACTTAACATCCAGCTGCAAGGACTGAACCCATTCATTTAAGAATGTGGTTGCAGCTTTCATACCAGATGATCCGACTTCTTCATCCGGCACAGAAACGAGGATGATATTGACGGGCCAGGCCTCTAATGTCGCTTTTTCTAATATACTCATCTGCATCATCAATCCAGACTTCATATCCATCACACCACGACCGAATAAATAGTGGTCAGAATGCACATCTCTTTCAATATCTTCATCAAATAGAGCCTGTCTTTTGAATGCTTCGATTAACGCATCACTGTCAAACGCATCTGCCGCTAACTGACCATAGTCCTGCACATCTACCGTATCGTAATGACTCATCATAATAATAGTACGATCCGTATCATAGCTCCGATACAGGGCACAGATAATATTCTTATGATCTGATGTTTGTACAAGCTGGATATGTGATTCAGTATCCTTAAAGTAGTCGAGCTGTTCCAGCTGCTGCTTTAAGAAGAAAGGGAAGCGTTGTTCACCTTCACTGTTTGTTACACTGTCATTCTTTACAAGTCGTTTCAATAATTCAATTCTGTCTTGTGGTGTCTGCCATAATGTGTTCATAAAAAACTCCTTAAATAAGAATTGTGAAACTCTCTATCTATGTCACTTACTCTTATTATACGCATAAAAAAGAATAAAAAAATAGCAATAGAACTAAAATTATTTTTTTAGTTCTATTACCGGTGATGTGAGCTGCTTCACTTTGCGGTGGCTGAAGAAATAGACGAGAAAGATTGTCGTGAGCACCATAAACGTCAGTATAGAGAAGACATGATCATTAAAGTAGTGGTTGAGATCTTTCGCGCGGAAGATGCCGACGAATAGTCCGTGCAGTAAATAGATGAACATCGTCCTTGAACCGATATATGTGAATTTGAGTTCTCTGTTCGGCACAATATTCAAGAAACTTACCGTACTGATCAATATGATCACATACACTGCAGCGCGTTTAAGACCACTATATATATTCGGTGTATGTGCTTCCAGTGATGCGTAGGGTTTACTACCGAACAGCCAGCTGAAATCTACCTTAAAACACATATAGAAGATAAAGACAAAAAGCAATGTAATTATAGAGAAGACCACATAGCGCTTATCTCTCACATGTTTAAAGTGCTTAGGCTGAGCATAATAACCGATAAGAAACAACGGCAGGAATACAAGTGTTCTAGACAAACTTAACGTGTTGTTGATAAAGTTAAGGTAACCTGCTGCAATACCGATGAAGAACGCTAGCGGTAATATAATCTGGGGCTTAACGTCCTTAATAAAGAACAGTATCAGCTGCCATGAAAACAAGCTCATCAAGAACCACATCGCCCATTGTGGATCGAAAGGGTTTAATTCGATCGTTGATACATCATCGATGACATAATAATAAACAGCATAGAAAGTCTGAAAGATGATGTAAGGGACCAGTAGTTTCTTTGTGATCTTCTTAATGTAGCCGGGTTTATGAATACCTTTCGCAAAGTAACCGGAAATGAGAACGAATGCAGGCATATGAAAGCTATAGATAAACATATAAAGTGCATATAAGAACTTGCTTTCACCAATGTATGAACGTAATAGATGACCGAATACAACGAGAATAATGAGGTAAAGACGCGCATTATCAAAATAGAAGTCTCTTTGCCTTGCCATTGTATACTCCTTTCAAATGATATAGTTTTCAACGATATCTTATATTGGAATAGATTATACGTTTCGTTTTTAGCCAATAATTACTATAACCGTTATTCATCTCTTTTAATCATTAAATTGCAGAGCAGGTATTGTCTATGCTTGCTGTTCTTCTTTATTCTGCGATAAAGCTATACAACATAGAACCCGAAAGATACACAAAGTACTGTATCTTTCGGGTTCTGGATTGTTATTTGTACACTTGAAGATTAGTATTCATGGATGACATAGTTCACTGCATCCAGACCTAAAGTCTTGTACATATTAGCGATGATCGCTGCATTCTTCGCAGCCCAGTTAATATCAGTTGCATATTGATGGGTTGCAGGATTTGCAGGATTCCATCTCATCTGATGTAATGTACGTTGACCATGATCGATATAAGCACTTCTGACATACTTTGCACCGCCGACAATCGCTTTAGATGGATTATCCCATCCCTCTGCTTTAGCATATTTAATGCCGCCGATTTCTGGGTTATTGTCATCAGCCTTTGCACCGTACATATTAAAGTACTTCGTACCTTTTGAAGTAATCGCAGTATTTGTGCTGTTGATACTTAGTCCGTTTGCTAGCCTGCTTGAACCATGCCCGGTCTCTAATATCGCATGGGCAATCAGATAGACTTCATTGATGTTGAACTGCTGTGCTGCTTTGGCGAATGCTGCGCCTTGTCCGGCAAGTGCGCCTTTACCGACAAGCAGCTTATTTAATGTCTTTGCGTTGATGCCTTCCGACTTACCAAGATCCAGGAACTGATATTTCATTACAGGGTCTGTTAATTTATCCTGCGTACGCATTGCCTTTGTAACTTCAGCAGCTGTAGCGTTGCGTACATTATAAGCGCTCTTAGATGTACTGAACACAACTTTAGGTGCGCTACCTGAATGAACTTTAGCAAGGTTCATCTGCTTTGTTACTGCAGCAGATAATGTTGTTGGTGATTTGAGCTTTGTAATGTTCTGTGTGAACAAGTCAGTAGATGATACGTAACCGATCTTGTTGTTGTTATAGATGACCTTATGCCATAACGTACGGCCGACTTTATCCGTACGAATCACTTGAAGTGTGCCTCCTTTAACAGCAGACAGTTTATCGATACGCTGTTTGTTCGCACCACTTGGAATATTATAGATATAGCTGGTCGGTTTTTTCACTGTATGTGCAGATTTTGTCCAGCTGACCGTAGAGGTTGGTACCGTCTTGATAAACTTGCTGCTGATCCAGCCAAGTATCTTATTATTATTATCTGCTACCTTATAGTAAGGTTCGTTGTTGCGTTTCGCAGTTTCGTTTACATAGACTTGAGTATCAACAAGCTTTGTTACAGGTTTGATTGTTTTGAGGTCTTTATAGATCAGTACTTGTTTCGGTGCTGTACGACCAATAAGTTTCACCGGTTTAGACTTTGTGATGACAGGTGTTCTGTCGACTGAAATTTCATGTTGTTTCAGCCAGCCACTAATATTATTTAATGTACCATAAACATAGACAGACTGATTCACCGTCATTTTCTTAGAAGGCGTAAATGATTTGCCGATGAAAGGTTTCAACTGTTTGACAACTTGTTTCATCGTACCATCTGGCATACTGTATAACGAAGTTGCTTTGCTGTTTACCTTATATTTACCACTCATCTTAACTTCTGAAGAACGGTTTGAGACTACAGCATCACTAGCTTTCACCCAGCCACGCGGAATCTTTAGCTCATCTGTTAATGCATAGTAGGTTGCGCCGTTATACGTTGCTTTCTTATTCACATAAAACGTACGGTTCGCCTTATCTGATGCGTTAACACCTGTCTTCTGGTCAACTGACGCGTAGATCTTAGAAGTTGGAAGTTTGACTTTAGCAACCATCTGAGCTGTGGACACCTTAATCGGCTGTGGTGCAGGCTTAGGAGCGTTCAGTGTCAGTTCGTTAAAGTTGATCCATCCTGTTAAGTTGTTCACCGTACCGAAGTAATAGTTCGTCTTTCCGACAGTAACTTTCTTTGTCGGAGTAAACTTCTTGCCGACATGTGATTTTAAGTTTGTAACGATTTGATTTGCCGTACCCCAAGGCGTCTTGTAGAGATTCGTCGCCTGTTTGTTAACATTAAAGTTGCCCGTAACCGCCGTTTCAGCACTGCGATTCACTGCAGTCGTATCATTTGCTTTTACCCAGCCACGTGGCGTTTTCGTTTCGTCTGTAAGTGCATAGTACGTACTACCGTTTAATGTCGCTTTCTTATTCACATAGTAGGTGTTGCCGGCCTTTTGACCCGCGCTCACACCCGTTGCACTGTCAACAGAAGCATAGACTTTCGCCGACGTGCTATTGACGCGCGCCATCATCTGAGCACTTGAAGTTGTTACTGTGCCCTTAACCGTCTCAGCAGGCTTTGGAGGCGTCGGTTGCACTGTAACCGGAGGCGTAGGTTTCGTACCATTTAACTTATAGTTATATTTCTCCTGTACAAGACTAAAGAACTCATTAAATGTATAGTTGTTTTCAGCGAACCAGCCAACGGGATCTGAGTGATCAGTACCGCCGAGATAGTTTGACACGGCCTGGTGCGACCATACTGTACCTTGACCATCGTTATGTGCATTATCGACCTGTAAATTATAGTAGATGAGATTCGTCGCTAAGTAATCTGCTAAGTTATTAATAGATTTACTGAAACGATCCTTACCATATACACGTACTAGCTCTACATTAATATTACGAGAATTCGATACACCGCCCGCTCCCCATGATAAGTAATCTGTATTGGCTGTCTCGATAATATTGTTGTCATCGACGAAAGCATGAACGAATGCGTTGTTAATATTACGCGACATATATGAAATCTCGCCTTCAATCGTTGAATTCGGATTGGCGGTTTCATGAGCGACGATGCCTTCAGGCTTCGCAACACCATTACGATAGGCAATCTGTGGTGCATCCTTAAAATAACGTGTTTCATATTGAGGAACTTGATAATTATTATATTTGATATATTCATTTACTGGCATATTTGACGGACTTTGAGTCTTTAACGTTCTAACGTTTGATGTATTGCTTAAAGTACGTGCATTGATAGACTTTGGTGCTTGTGCCTGTATGTTAGTTTTGTTACTTGGCTTCGCTGAAGTCTTAAGTGTTGAAGCAGCCGTTTTAGGCGCAGTCGATGGTGTAGCAGCGTTCACAGGTTTTGTAGCGGTTGTCGTCTTATTTGTTGAAGCAGCTGTTTTAGGTGCTATCGACGGTGTAGCAGTGTTCACAGGTTTTGTAGCGGTAGCCGTCTTATTTGTTGAAGCAGCTGTTTTAGGTGCTATCGACGGTGTAGCAGCGTTCGCAGATTTTATAGCGGTAGCCGTCTTATTGGCTGTAGCAGCCGTTTTAGGTGCAGTCGATTGCGTAGCAGCGTTCGCAGATTTTATAGCGGTAGCCGTCTTATTTGCTGTAGCAGCCGTTTTAGGTGCAGTCGATTGCGTAGCAGCGTTCACAGATTTTGTAGCGGGTGCTGTAGTCTGTTCTGCAGCTGGAGTTGGCGTTGACTCAGTTGCCGTTGCAGATGAAGGCGATGTCGATTTAGATGTTGAAGTTGTAGCAGCTTTACCTGCTTGAGACAGGCTGTATTGAGACTTTACATCTACAGCAGCTTTCTGAGTCTCGACAGGAACAGCTTGTGCTGGTGTTGACTGCTGTGCAGGCGATGTCGCAGTCTCTTGTACATTCTTTGTTGATGATGCAGATGCGACATCCGTCTGTGTTTTTTCAGGGGTTACTTGCGTGTGTTCAGCTGCATGCGCTACAGTTGTTCCTCCGGCAAGCATCATTAACAGTGCAGCAGGTGTTTTATAGTAAAATTTATTATCCATGTAAGTTTCCTTTCTAATATGAACTTAGTAACAATGTAATTATATACTGTCAGAAAATTTTAGTATAGACACTTAATGATTTGTAATATTCCCTTAACATTTGCAATAACAATATTACACGATGACTCCCTCATCATTATCACTTTATATATCGATTAAAGAATGAAAGTTGTACATAATAAAAGGACTTATACTGTGTATAAGTCCTAATCGTCTAAAGCGCTTCCAATCTGATGATTGCTGTGTATTGCCAGAAGAGCTTTATCGTATTAATATTCCAGTGATTCATACCCATCGCAAAGCCGGAAGGTTTGAAGATCTGAACGTCAGAAACTTCAAGCGCAGCTGCGATTAGATACTGATAATGTACATCAATCGATTTAAAGTTTTCGCTTAAGTGTCCGTCATCAAATACGAAATCGAGCGGCACATCATAATCGAAGATATTAAGCTGCTCAAAGATTTCAGGAATTCCTACAATATAGCAGGCGCCATCCATGAGCGGATTTTCGCTGGCATCTCCATAATAGATGAGTAATGCTTCATAGTTCTGACGGTGATAATCGTTCACATAAAAGAAATCTTTACGCAAATTCTCTCTATCCTTATTCTCGGTGATGATTGTTTCTAATCGATCAAAAACTTTATCAATATGCTGATACTTTTCGTAAGTTTTGCGTGTCATAGGCGCCTCCTTTAATAAACACTCGTATCTATCGGTTCTTCTATAGTTACTTCACCATTAAGATTGTTTTCTGGCAATACAGTTTCTGTAGTGTTACCAGGCTCCGGTGAAGGAGATTCACTGCTGTCTGTAGTGTTACCAGGCTCTGGTGAAGGAGATTCACTGCTGTCTGTAGTGTTACCAGGCTCTGGTGAAGGAGATTCACTGCTGTCTGTAGTGTTACCAGGCTCTGGTAAAGGGGACTCGCTGCTGTCTGTAGTATTATCATAAGCCTCTTGAACCTCATCTTTGTCGAGCTCCATCAAAGGAATGAGATCGTTATAAAGCTTACGTACCTGGTAGTCCAGCAGATCATCTTCTTCTGTCATCTTAAGCTCAAGGTCTTTATGCAGTAGTTTAGAAATATCATAGACGTCTTCCATTACTGGATTATAATAATAAACGCCGTTATACATATAATCTGTGCCTTGAAGCTGACGTTGTGTGAACTTTACATCATTTGAAGAGTAATACTGTGCCATCGCACTGATATCATTAAACGTTAAGTTGTGCTTTGCATTGTTACCAAGAATCTCTATCAGATCGTCCAGCTTGCTGATTGAACCTGAGGCTTTCGCTTTCTTAGCCAGTGCAACAATCATCTCCATCTGACGTTTACCACGACCAAGATCGGTATCTACACTTCTGCTTCTGGCAAGGGCTAAAGCTTCATTACCATTTAGAAGTCGATGACCTTGCTCTATCTTAATTCTGCCTTTATCATTCTTTGTCGGCTCGTCAATATCAAACGGCACATCGAACTCAATACCGCCGAGTTCATCCACAACATCAACGAACGCCTGCATATTCACTCTTACATAGTAATCTACAGGTACATTGAACTTCTGCTCCACAGCTTGTGCTGAACTTTCAGGACCGCCTTCAGCATGGGCATGCGTAATCTTATCATACATCTTAACAGATGGAATATAACTTAATGTATCACGCGGTATACCAATCAGGCGAACTTGTTTATGATCACGGTTAAATGTCGCAAGAATCATGGAGTCAGTACGCGCCTCGCTTGTCTTCTGACCATTATCACGGCGAGCAGGACTGTCATCGATACCGAGGAACAGGATAGAGAAATTATCTACGGAAGGATTAACGGTCTTATCACGCAGTTGAGACTTTTCGTATGCTTTATTATAGGATGTATCTATTGCCGTTTTTGTTGAATGAAAAAGATAAGCACCATAAGCGATAGGCACTGCGATCAGGCTGAGTGACAATAGTATAAGCATCCATTTAAATATTCTATTCATTGTTACACTTCCTATTTTCAAATTAATAAACTATTTAATTATAAAGGGTAAAATGATAAATTACAATTTTTATATATGTAGGGTAAATGAATATCAATATAGTTTTGAAAGATAGATATATTACAAAGAATAAAGTAAGACGATATGCCATGATTAATAAATTCGATTAAAAGATTGTAAAAATCATTAATTTAATGTAAATTAAACACGTATGATTATGTGATGAAAGTAGGAATGCTATGATTCATAATACGAATGAAAAGGTCAATGTAATAGGGACGTATTTTGATAATTTAAGCATGATGGAAGCAACAGAGAGTGTAGTTAGTTTTATGAAAAATTATACTGATAAAAATTTGTTTATAGTTACTGCTAATCCAGAAATTGTATATTATGCTAAGAAAAATACTGAATATATGAATAAGTTAAAAACTGCAGATTTCATCGTCCCAGATGGTATCGGTATTGTTAAAGCTTCTAAAAAGCTTGGAACAGAACTGAAAGAAAGGGTTCCTGGGATAGAGTTAATGGAAAATATATTAATTGAAGCTAATAAATTACATAAAAGAGTTTTCTTGTTAGGGGCCAGTAAAGAAACTGTCAAACTCTGCGAAGCTAATTTGAAAGAGTTGTACCCTAATATAAAGTTTAAATCTAAACATGGATATAAAGATATTACTGATTATAAGAGGTTAGAACAAGTAAAAAAATTTGAACCGGATATTGTCTTTGTAGCAATGGGGTATCCTAAACAAGAAGACTGGATTTTTTATAATCAGCCTCATTTTAAGAATACTGTATTTATGGGAGTGGGAGGATCATTTGACGTTTTTAGTGGAAAAGTCAAAAGAGCTCCACTTATATTTATAAAAATGAATTTAGAGTGGCTTTATAGATTACTTACAGATTTTAAAAGAATTAAAAGAATAACAATAATCCCTTTATTTCTTTTAGAAGTATACAAACAGAAGAAAAAACCATTTAATTATGAAGAGGAATTATGGTGATACAATTTTTTGATTGAAAATATGGTAAACTTATTAAATAATGAATTTCAAAGTAAAGAGGGAATATAATTGAAAGATCTAATTGGTATTATAAAAGAACAAATAGCCTCATTTATAATGGTTCAAAGGTTAGCAATTTATCAAATTAGGATTGATAATACAGGTAACTACTTAGGATCACTTTGGGAAATATTAAATCCAGCAATCCAGATTTTTATTTATTGGTTTGTATTTGGACAAGGTATCGCAGGAGGAAGAGAAGTAGATGGTATGGCATTTCTACCATACTTACTAGTAGGCATTAGTATGTGGTTTTTCATGAACCAAGGTATACTAGAAGGTACAAAAGCAATTGTTAATAAAATTAATATGGTAGCTAAAATGAATTTCCCGCTTTCTGCTCTACCGTCTTATGTTTTGACTGCAAAATTTTATGCACATATTATTCTACTATTTTTGGTGATAATTGTAATAAATTTCTACGGTTTCCATCCAACTTGGTCCTATCTTCAGATACCAATTATGATGTTTTCTGGGTATATGTTTGTATTCGCAGCAACTTTATTGTTTTCAACTTTAGCTGTGTTAATACAAGATATCCACATGATTGTTCAATCTCTCATGAGGATAATGTTTTACCTTTCTCCAATTTTATGGGATCCTAAAAGATTTTTACCAGAATCACTACAAATATTATTAAAACTTAATCCTATTCATTATATTGCTGATTTCTATCGAGCAGCCTTGCTGAAAGACGAATGGTTTATTATAACGCATTGGGAGTATACATTATATTTCTGGTTTGTTGTATTAGTTTTATTATACTTAGGTTCGAAAGCACACATGAAGTTTAGAAACCAATTTTTGGATTATTTATAAGGAGTATATAATGAAAAAATTTAAATTTAGTATTATTATGCCAATATATAATGTAGAGAAATACCTAGAAGAAGCTATACTGAGTGTAGTAAACCAAACGATTGGATTCGAAGACAATATTCAGCTGGTATTGGTTAATGATGAGACTCCAGATAACTCAGTTTCAATAATAAAAAAATATCAATCTCTTTATCCTGAAAATGTAGTTTTTGTTGATAAAAAAAATGGTGGCGTTAGTAGTGCAAGAAATGCTGGGATTGAAGCGGCAACAGGTGAATACATTCAATGCTTAGATCCTGATGATATGCTTTCTGAAAATACGTTAGAAGCTGTATATCAATTTTTTGACGAAAAAAAAGCAGAAATAGATTTAGTTGCAATTCCAATAAAAATGTT
>NZ_PPRM01000091.1:4347-13078 GCF_002902665.1 Macrococcoides caseolyticum | reverse complement strand
GGGAATCATGTACTAAATAGAAAGTTTAATCAAACAAGAATCATTGATATTTATGATCAATACAATCTTATATTAATGCATGCCGCATCTACTTACGTAAAAAGAGAAGTGGCGAAACAGTTTAAGTTTGATGAAACATGTAAAATCGGTGAAGACGCTAAATATTCTACAAGTATTATTTTGGAATCGGGTAGGTATGGAGTTGTTAAAGACGCTGCCTATATGTATCGCGTAAGGGAAGATGGTAGCAGTGCAATCCAAACAATGGAAGAAAACGGTAATTGGTATAATCATACATTAGAAAGATTTAGTTTAGATTTACTAAATATTACTATAGAAAAGTTAGGGTTTATTCCAAAATATGTACAGAATATTATTATGTATGATTTGAAATTCAAGTTTAGAGTATTAGACTGTGATTCTACTCCGCTAACGCAAGAAGAATATGAGGAATTTAAAGAAAATATTAAGAAAACTTTGCAATTTATAGATGATGATATAATTATATCTACTAAGTTCAGCCAATTGCATAAGAAGCGTGCGCTAATGATGAAGAACGAGTATGCAGGTTTAAATCCTTTTAAAGTTATTGAAGGGAAATCAAACGTGTATTTAATGTATAAGAATACATTTTTGAATAAGTTGACAAAAGAAGCCGTAGATGTCGAGATTGTTAATATTAAAGATGATAATTTGATTATTGAAGGTGGGTTCAGAAGCTTTGCAGGTATCGAAAATTTTGAAATTATCGCTAAAGTAGGAAATGGACAATTTCCATGTAAATTGTTTAGAAGAGCAAATGAAGATAGTGTTTCATTTGATGAAATTACCCAGAAAAAATATGGATTTACTTTAGAAATCCCCAAACACTTCGTGACTAATAACGAAATATCATTTTATTTTAAATCAGATAAATCATTTGTTAAGTTATTAACAAATACATTAAGATTTTCAAAATTAAATAAAAAAGAGAAAACGTCGTATGCTGTAATTGAAGACTTATTATATTACATAGAAAATAATAAGTTGATTTTTAAAAAATATAGTGTCAAGGAACACACTAAAAAAGAAATAGAAAAAATGAAGTTTTTAATGAAAAAGGGTAAACCTGGTTATAAGGCTGTGTTATTTAGAACAGTACACCATGCACTTAATACTTTAAAGAAAAAAGATATATGGATAATGCATGACAGAATCAATAAAGGTGATGATAATGCACAAGCATTGCTTGAATATGCTAATCAAAAAAATGATAATATTAAGAAATATTTTATTGTTCGTAAAAATACAGATACTTATACTACATTAAAATCAAATGGCTATAATGTTGTTGGTTATGGGAGTTATAAACATAAATTATTGTATCTATTATCAGATAAGATTATCTCCAGCCATATTGATGAATGGGTTTTAAACCCTTTTGGAAGCACAATCGTATATTATCAAGATTTATTTAAATTTAAATTAGTATTCTTACAGCACGGTGTGACTATGGTAGATCATTCTAATTGGTTTAATAAATTTAGTAAGAATATTGACAAACTCATTACCTCGTCAAGGTTAGAATATGATTCAATGTTAACAAATAATTATTATTATACAGAGGATGAAGTTAAATTAACGGGTATGCCTAGGTTTGATAAATTAACTTCAGATTCAGATAAAAAGATTTTGTTTATGCCGACTTGGAGAAAACATTTAGTTAGTACGACGCGAGATTCTGAAGGTAATAGATTATATAATGACCATTTTAAAGATACGGAATATTTTAATAAAATCAATGAAGTAATTCAAGACAAACAATTGATGGATTTATTAGAGGAACATGGATATGAATTATATTTCTTCCCACATCCAGATATTAGAACTCAAATCAAAGACTTTACACCTGATAATAGAGTAGTTATACCAAATTTTGATACGAGCTACCAAGATTTATTTAAAGAAGGATCAATATTAATAACAGATTTTTCAAGTGTTCACTTTGATTTCAGTTACTGTAAAAAACCTGTATTATATTATCAATTTGATGAACATCATTTCGAAAAAAGTTATTTTTCATTTGAAAACCATGGTTTTGGACCAGTGGTTAATGAATACAACTCTCTATTTAAGGAATTAAAGAATTTAATAAATAATAATAGTAAGATGGAAGAAAAATATGTTCAAAGAGTTGAAGATTTTTATGAATTTAATGACAGAAACAACTGTGAAAGAGTATATGATGCTATAACTAACTAAATAAATAAAAGGATGTTGTAAAATGAAGAAAGTAAAAAAAGCGATTATTCCTGCTGCTGGTCTCGGTACACGATTCTTGCCTGCAACAAAAGCAATGCCTAAAGAAATGTTACCGATTCTTGATAAACCTACGATACAATATATCGTTGAAGAAGCTGTTGCTGCAGGTATAGAAGATATTATTATCGTAACAGGTAAGCATAAGCGAGCAATTGAAGACCACTTTGATAATCAATTCGAACTAGAAATGGCTTTACTTGAGAAAGAAAAATTTGAAATGTTAGAGTCAGTAAGACGTTCAACTAACCTCGCTAATATTTTTTATGTTCGTCAAAAAGAAACTAAGGGATTAGGTCATGCCATTTGGACAGCAAAACAATTTATTGGAGATGAGCCATTTGCAGTACTGCTTGGCGATGATATCGTTGAATCTGATGAACCAGCGATTCATCAACTTGTTGCTCAGTATGATGCTACATCTAAATCTGTAATTGGTGTCCAGGAAGTAGATCCAAAGAATACACATCGATACGGAATAGTTGATCCATTAGAGCAGGACAACAGATTATACAAAGTTAATAAGTTTGTAGAAAAACCTGAACAAGGAACGGCCCCTTCTAATCTTGCTATTATGGGAAGATATGTCTTGACTCCTGATATTTTTGACTATCTCGAAAATCAAAGTGAAGGTGCGGGCGGAGAAATCCAACTCACTGATGCAATAGAAAGGTTAAATCGAGATGATATTGTTTATGCCTATAATTTTGAAGGTGTTAGACATGATGTTGGAGAAAAATTTGGGTTTGTTAAAACTACTATAGATTTTGCCTTAAAAAACGAAGAAATGCGTGAAGAAGTAATGGAATATATCAAGAGAATCGCGCAACAATAAGCCAGTGAATAGGTGAATAAGTTATGAATGAATCAGTAGTAATTAAAAATGTAACCAAGAAATATAGAATGTACAAATCTAATAAGGAAAGATTAAAAGATCTAATAATCCCAGGTAAAGCGGGGGAGGATTTTTATGCACTTCAAGATATTACGTTTACCGCTTATGAAGGTGATGTAATCGGACTTGTCGGTATCAATGGTTCAGGTAAGTCGACATTATCGAATATAATAGGAGGCATCATACCACCTACTGAAGGTAATTTAGAAAAATATGGAGAAGTTAACGTAATTGCTATTAATGCTGGATTAAATGGAAATTTAACAGGTATGGAAAACATTGAATTTAAATGTCTGTTATTAGGTTATTCTCAGAAACAAATTAAAGCACTTACGCCTGAGATAGTAAAATTCTCGGAGTTAGGGGATTTTATTTATCAACCCGTGAAAAAATATTCTAGTGGTATGAAATCAAAGTTGGGCTTTGCTATTAGTGTCACTGTAAATCCTGATATTCTAGTAATAGACGAAGCATTATCGGTTGGTGATCAGACATTTGCTGATAAAAGCTTAGCAAAAATGCAAGAGTTTAAAGAGCAGAATAAAACAATATTTTTTGTGAGTCACAATTTAGGACAAGTAAAGAAATTCTGTACAAAAATTGCTTGGATTGAGGGCGGATTTTTAAAAGAATTTGGTGACAAAGATACTGTTATGAAGCATTATGAAGAGTTTATTAATGATTTCAAAAAGATGAGTAAAGAAGAACAAGAACATTTTAAGAAAAATTTAAATGATAAAAGAAAAGTAAGAAAAAAATCGCAGTAGTCTTATGACTATTGCGATTTTTGATTAAATTAATTGCCATAAAGTTCTTTTTTTATTTGAGTTGTAGATATGCCTTCAGTTCTTTCTAAGTAAACGACTTCACAGTAGTCTTTTAGATAATCAAACTCACCTTTCCAATCACTGCCCATTAGAAATGTATCAATTTCATAAAGTGTAACATCCTTTACTTTTTGCTCCCAGTTTTCTTCTTTTATTACTAAGTCAACATAACGTATTGATTCTAACATCATTTTACGTTGTTCATAATTATAATATGATTTCTTATTTTTAAGCTTATTAAATTCATCACTTGATAATCCAACAATTAAATATTCACCTAATTCTTTTGCACGTCTTAACAATTCGATATGTCCATAGTGAAGTAAATCAAATGTTCCATAAGTTATTACTCGTCTCATAATGTTTTATTCACACTTTCTATAGTATTTTTCCAAAGGTTTCGAATGACTTCATATTCAAATTTTTTGCTGAATTCAAAACCATTATGCTGAAGGGTATTGAATAAAGATTGATTATTAATAACTTTCAATATTTGATTGGATAAATCAGTTAATGATTCAGCTTGAGCTAATAAACCGTTTACTTCATCATTAATCAATTCTAAAGGCCCAACTGGGCAACCATATGCGACCACTGCATTATGTTTAGCCATTGCTTCTATTAAAACTAATCCAAAACCTTCATATCTGGAAGGCAAAATATAAATTTTACTTTCTTCTAGTAATGTAGGAAGATTTTTTGTAGTTGGATGCAATGTGAGGATTTCATTTAGGTTATTTTTTTCGATTAATTCCTGTAATACTGCCTTCTCTTTGCCATCTCCATAAATATTAACTTTCCAATCTCTGATATCATCTTTTATTAAAGCGATAGTTTTAATTAATAAGTCAAATCCTTTTTCTTTTTCAAAACGTCCTGCACTGATTATAATATTACTTTTTTCTTTATCAGTCTTTAAATTAAAAAACCCTTTAGGTAATGCGTTAGGTATCACTTTTATTCTGGATGAAGTTAAATGTGACTCATAGATGTCTTTATCTTTTTGTGTCAATGAAATCACAAGATCAAATTTCGAATAATACTTTATGATACTTTCTTTTAGAGCTTGTGAGTGTTTTTCAAATAACATATGTTCTTGAGCAATTTTAATGACATGCTCAGGTGCGTATTGAGCAACTAATAAATTATAACTAGCTCTAGTAGAAATTATCATATCACATTTTAAATGTTTTAAAAAACGAATGATCAATGCTTCAGAATATCTAGAAAATTGATTTATGCCAGGTTCATCAGGATGAATATATTGTGGGTAACTCCATTGTGTAAATATTTTTCTAATCTTTTTATTAATAATTTCAGTAATAGAGTGTTGATTTAAAGTTGTATAATCAATTAGTGATTTTAATTTAATATTTTCATTAAATTTAAAAAAGGTATCACGTTGCCCCTTAAATACTGAAACAATTGTAACGTTGTGTCCGATATCATTCAGCATATTCGCAAGATTAGTGACTGCTCTTGTGGTTCCCCCCATGTAATAGACATTATGGACTAGAATAACGATATTTTTACCCATGATATTGCTCCAATCTATGTTAATATATATTTATGATTATACACAATGAGAGAGTTGATTGATATGAAGAGAACTATTATTAAAACATTGTATTTAAACATTTTAGCAATATTTTCATTAATATTTCAGTTCACTAAAGTAAGAAAGAACAAAATAACAATTTATGTTACATTTCAAGAAGATATTGATCCGATCTTAAAGCAGATACCTGACAGGTATGATGTGGTAGTGATATATCACCCTAAATTAGGAAATTATATCAAAGGTTATAAATATCATAGTTTTTCACAATCTAATAAGGGTGTTATTAAAGAGCTCTATCATTTGTCGACTTCTAAATGGATTATAGTCGATACTTATTATTTAATACTAGCTGGAATGAAGAAGAAAAGGGGACAAAAACTAATTCAGACATGGCATGCAGCAGGGGCCTTAAAAAAGTTTGGACTTCAGGATCATAGCTTAAAAAACGCATCTGATAAAGCAATGAAACAGTATAAGCTCGTATATAATACATTTGATTACGTGCTAGTAGGATCTAATGTGATGGAAAATATATTCAAAAAAAGTTTTGGTCTATCTGATTCAAATTTTTTGAGAATAGGCCTACCTAGAATGGATAAATATAAAAAATTAAACCGAAAAAAAGAAAACGACACTATTAGAAAACGCCATGGTATTCCAGCAGAAAAAATAGTTGTTTCTTATGTACCGACTTATAGAGACTACGAAATGGTAGTTCATGAATTACCAATTGATTTCTCAGCACTTGATGAAAGATATCAATGTTTCGTAAAGTTACATCCGGCTGTAAATCTAAAGTCTCAGAATAAATGGGATACTAAAATGACGACGACTGAACTTCTGCTTATATCTGATATTATTATTACTGACTACTCATCATTAGCGATAGAAGCGAGCTTTTTAAATATTCCAGTTCTATTTTATAATTATGATCTCGAAGAATATAATGAAAAAAGAGGATTAGTAGATAATTATTTTGAATTTATTGATAGCGAGGTCATTCGAACGAATGAAGAATTAATGAAACGCATTAGTGAAAAGTTAATACCAAATGAAAAATTGAATCAAAGATGGAATGAGTACAATAATGGAGATGCTACAAATCAACTCATAAAGTTTATAGATGAAGAAGGTTAGGGATGTAACATGAAGATATCTATTATAATACCAATATATAATCAGGAAGAATATATCGTCGATACTATTATATCTGTTAAAAATCAAACATTTAAAAACTTTGAATGTATATTAATCAATGATGGTTCAACAGATGACTCACAAAAAATTGTAGAACGTGAAATTATCGATGACAGCAGATTTAAACTTTATAGCCGAGAAAATCAAGGTGTTAGTGCAACTAGAAATTATGGTATTGAGATATCATCAGGGGATTATATCTATTTTATCGATGGCGATGATACAATCCCTATAGATGCTATGCAAAAACTTTATACAGCTGCACTTGAAAAGGATGCTGATATCGTTATTGGGAAGATGGTTCACAAAATAAATGGTCAAGATAAAGAAATTTCTACCTACCTGTTAGATGGGGTTTATAAAGGTGGGTATAAAACATTAGAAGAAAATCCTGAAATCCTGCACTCTATTGGACCGACTGCCAAGCTGTTTAAACAAAATTTAATACGTGATTTATTGTTTCCCATTAATCTTAAATTTGCTGAAGAACATGAATTTATTGTTGCTGCATATGTGAAAAGTAAGGTTATCTATACAATTGAAGATGTATCTTATTACTATCATATCCGTGAGCAGAATAACTCTGCAACTCAGACGATTAATAATAATGTAAAGGAGTACATGATGAATTTAATTGAATCACATATTAAAGTGCATTCAATTTTAGAACAAAATAAACTCCATAAAGCGTTAAAGTTCTATGGCTATAGAATCACAAATTATATAATGTTTCCATTATTATTACAGGCTGCTCAAAATAATCAACTAATTGAAATAACTAAAATAATAGATGATTATTTAAATACTTCTGCTGTAAAGACGGGTGTTGATAAAAATAGAATTAAGGAAATATATTTGTATCAGGTGATTAATAATTTAGATTACACAGGATTCATTAAACAAAAACCTTACTTTGAAATGGTTCATAAACATATTAATACACCTAACATTAATAAAATGTTTCCTGATAGAGTTAATTTTTATTCGACAAAGATGTGTATTAGAATTAAAATAATCACGAAAAAGATATATAGAAAAATTAAAATAAATATATAAATTAAGGAGCAGTATGATTAATATAGTGAGAATAGAGAAAAATGATAAATGTCTATCCATCTTTGTTAATTATTCATTGCCATGCAATATAAGATGGCAAAGTAATAAAGGTCACATTGTGTATCCTGAAAATAATATAAAAATTTTAGATCTAATAAAGATTAATTTTGATATTTCGAAATTCAAACATACCGAATATGAGTTAATTAGCGATAATCCATATATTATAAATATTTCTGAAGAAAATCGCTTGAGAAATCAGAAATATTTTAATCTAAAAGAAAACTGCTTACTATATTTAAATCTGAGTTTACAAAAAAAATTTAAATTTCAAATTAATAAAATTTTTGATATTAAAAATAAAAAGCTTAGAACTGGAGCTAAAATAAGGATATTGTATTGGCTAACCAAACCATATTTTATAAGAAAAAACATTATATTGTTTGGAGAGCGCCACGATACGATGTCTGATAATAGTTCTTATTTATTTTTTAATTATTTTAATAAAAAATACAATAACGGCTATTATTTACATACTAATGACAAAACTGATAAGGTCATAAAAATTAATACGCTTAAACATATCTTGTACTTTTTAAATAGCAAAGTTTGTGTAAATGCTTATGATATCGAAAGGTATATGTCTTTTGAAGGTTACGGTAAGAAAGGTTTACTAGAAACATTTGGCGATATTTTAAACTATAAAAAAGTCTTTTTACAGCATGGCGTTTTCTACAATGATATTAGCGACTATATTGATAAAAATAAAATACATTTCGATTTAGTCGTTGTGTCGACTGAACATGAAAAAGATTTCTTAATTCAACATCATTATACGGATGATGAAATCGTCACTTCAGGATTACCGAGGTTCAATAAGTTAGTTGATAAAAGTGA
>NZ_PPRM01000091.1:0-4327 GCF_002902665.1 Macrococcoides caseolyticum | reverse complement strand
CGCAATAGATATATTAATCATGCCCACGTGGAGAAGTTATATTAAGGATGAAAAGCAATTTTTAGAATCTGACTATTTTAATATGTATCACAAATTATTAAAAAAACTCAGAAAAGATTTTCCAGACAAAAGAATAGCATTCTTTCAGCATTATGAATTTAAGCGATACAATCACTTTTTCTCAAATATTAATATAGATATTCAAAAAGACAATGACAAGATACCAGAGCTACTGATGAAAGCGAAAATACTTATTACCGATTATTCTTCTGTTCTCTTTGATTTTAATGTCATGCAAAAAGATGTTATACTCTATCAATTTGATAAAGAAGCATTCTTTGAAAAACATACTCAAACGCCATTAATTGATATTGAATCCTATGATCATTTTGTAAAAATTTCAAATCCAGAAGAACTATGTTTTAATTTAGCGAATAAAGATAATATGTCGTCCTACACCAATCGATTAGTTAAATACATACCGAACGATGAAATTCTATATAATCTTTGTGATCAGATTCATTGTTTATCTCAAAAATAAAAAAATCTCTATCGACATTAATTAAAGTCGATAGAGATTTTTTACTTTTGATGGTGGCGATGATTAAATTCGGTATATGCTTTTATACCATCAATAATACTATATTTCGCACTGTAACCTAATTCTTTTAATGGTGTAATTTCGGCAACTGAGTATTTGATATCACCTTTACGTGAGTCCTTGAATTCAACAGGTATCTCATAAGAAAAACTATTTTTAAATGCATTGTATACTTCTAATAAACTTGTTTCATTACCTGTGCCAAGATTATACACCTTACCATTCGTCTGATCGTTATCTAAAATTAACATTACTGCTGACACTAAATCATCGATATAAACGAAGTCACGTGTTTGATGACCATCACCGAGAAAAGTAAAGGTAGATTTACTTTCAAACTTTTTGTTTAAAATAGAGATGACACCGGAGTAGTCAGATTCTGGATTTTGCTTTGGACCGTAGACATTGAAAAATCTGAAAGAAGTCGTTGGAATATCATATAAGTCGTTATAAATTTTTGCATAAGATTCGCCTGCAAACTTTTGAATCGCATATGGAGATAATGGCTTTAAAGGATCTTCAGTCGATTTTGGTAGTCCAGGCAAATCTCCATATAATGCTGCAGAAGATGCAAAGATAAATTTCTTCAGCTCAGGATTGTAAGATTTAATAGTCTCTAATAAATTAATGGTAGCATCGATGTTGATTTGGTTTGATTCGAGAGGTTTATCAATCGTTTCCACTACACTTACCATGGCTGCAAGATGGATGATGTAATCAAATTTATGCGTTATAAGCAAATTTCTTATAAAATCATAGTTCCTTATGTCTTCAATATGTATATATTCTTCTTTTATGAATGTTACGTTGCTAATTTTACCAGTTGTAAGATTATCTAAGATATGCACTTCATTGCCGTTATTAACTAGCTTTTCAGCGATATTAGAACCGATAAAACCTGCGCCTCCTGTGATTAAAAATTTCATCAATATTCCTCCTCTAATGTCATTCTTATATAATACATGAAAATCAAAATTTTATAAAATGAGTTTTATTTAACTTGGAAATAATATTAAGGCACTTCCGTCGAATCATAATTAATCACATTGTTATTAGAATAATCATTATAAGGATTAACGTATTGTGATTCAATAGATGGAGGTTCATAGCTATCTTCCTCGATGGACAATTGTGGTAAGCCCAAGTTCTCTAGATACGTATTCTGTATGTGATGCTTTTCTTCTAAATTAGGAATAAAGTACCATAGATTATCGTTAAGAAATTGGCCGTATCCTGTTAATTGAAACTTTTCGACGGTATTTAATGATTCTGAATAATTGCTGATTAAAGTTTTCAGGTCATCAAATGTCACATCTGTGACGACGTTTCCTTCTATCGTTTTTAATAAAGAATCAATCTTAGATACAGAACTCATACTAACTAATTTATCTGCAAGCGCCTGAATCACTAATTGCTGGCGTTCTTGTCTTCCGAAATCTCCGCCTGCGCCTACTTGTTTTCTGCTTCTAATGAAAGATAGTGCTTCTTTGCCGTTTAAATGTGTCAGTTCGCCTTGTACGAAATCATGACCTTCATAGCTGAAGGTTGCATTACTCACGACGTCGATACCTCCGACTGTATCGATCATTTCTTCTATGCCATCCATATTGATCGTGGCGTAGTAGTCAATGGGGACATTCATTAATTTTTCTACAGATTCTACTGCCATTTTAGCACCGCCATGGTTATATGCGCGATTAATCTTTTCGTGTGTATTATGCCCCGCAATTTCACTGTATGTATCTCGCGGTATCGATACCATTACACTCGTATTTTTCGCTGGGTTGATACTTATGATGATGATTGTATCTGAGCGTCCTGCATCTCCTGTCGCGAGTCTTTTTGTATTAGAGTCAACGCCGAACAGAGCGATTGAAATAGGATCATGGTCTTTGATTGATACTTGTTTCTTGCGTAAGTCGGATTTTTCTCGGCTGATGTTTGTATGGATTACTTTAGCGGTTTTCTCTACTTTTGTGTTTAATGTTTGATAAGCAACTGCTGCAGCTGCAACTAATCCTATTAAGACGATGATGAGTGTGAATATCCATATTCTTTTTTTCATAAGTCGCTCCTATTATATTGGTGATATATTGTAATATATTAACACAAATTTAATTGGTTGACATTAAATTTTTGTCTTTTACATTATGTTTACAATCAATATATTATCTAAATAATTATATATAAAAGTACTGTTTATTAATCTAATATTAATAGTTTATAGTCAGCGTAAAACTACTATGAAGATTTGTTTAATCCTCACTTTTTCATATTTTCTTAAGCTATACTACCCATGAAGTAGATAAAAATTATTACTTAATTAAATATGAGTTTTCTTGAGAAAAGGATGGATTAATTTGAAACTTACAACGATAGGTTTAGGTTACATCGGATTACCGACATCAATTATGTTTGCGAAGCATGGGGTTGATGTTGTTGGAGTTGATATTAAGCAAGAAGCTGTAGATAAATTAAATAAAGGGCAGATTCATATAGAAGAACCTGGGCTACAAGAAGCATTGGAGGAAGTGCTGGCCTCGGGTAAGTTCAAAGCTTCGACGATACCAGAGCAGGCAGATACTTATATTATTGCGGTACCCACACCAAATAACAACGATGAACATAAATCATGTGATATCTCAATCGTGATGTCTGGTGTTGAAAGTATTATCCCGTTACTTAAGAGAGGGGATACAGTAATCGTTGAGTCGACGATTGCACCGCGTACCATGGATGACCATGTGAAGCCATATCTAGAGTCTAAAGGCTTTATAATTGGCGAAGATATCTATCTTGTCCATTGCCCTGAGCGTGTATTACCGGGCCAGATCATGCATGAATTAGTTTATAACAATCGCATTATCGGTGGAATCACACCTGCTTGTGTAGAAGCGGGTAAGCGCGTCTACGGGACTTTCGTTAAAGGTGAAATGATTGAGACGCAGGCGAAGACCGCTGAGATGTCTAAACTAATGGAGAACACATATCGTGATGTAAATATCGCATTAGCGAATGAACTCGCTAAAATCTGCAACGATCTAGAGATTAATGTTAATGATGTGATTGAGATGGCAAATAAACATCCTCGAGTTAATTTACATACGCCAGGTCCCGGTGTCGGTGGTCACTGTTTAGCGGTCGATCCATATTTCATCATCGCAGAGGCCCCAGAGCATGCATTATTGATCAAGCTTGCACGTGACATCAATGTGTCTATGCCAGAATATGTTGTACATCATACGAAGGAAATCTTATCTAAACTCGGTGGTAATAAAGTCACTGTATTTGGTTTGACATATAAAGGGGATGTTGATGATATTCGTGAATCACCTGCATTTGATATTTATGAAATGTTAACTGCATCTCAATATGAAGTTGTCGCTTATGATCCTCATGTGAAGCAGGAGTTTGTTGAAGAAGATATGGGAACAGCGGTTAAAGACAGCGATTTAGTATTGATATTGAGTGATCATTCCGAATTTAAGCAGCTCACTGATGGTGATTTTGATGGAATGAGACACAGATATATTCTTGATACTAAGAACGTTGTTAAGACTAAGGATGCATTTAAAGAAGTTAAATACTATAACTTCGGGAATTTATATAATTTATAACTACAACAACAGAATACGTTTGAACATCACCCAGTCAAGTAGACACTTAAAAAAATAAAAATTAATTACTCGGCTGTGCTTGTATTAGCGCAGCCATTTTTAATGATAT
>NZ_PPRM01000090.1 GCF_002902665.1 Macrococcoides caseolyticum | reverse complement strand
TTTCCTTTCTTCTTTCAAGAATTTGGTCATCTTGAAGGTGACACTATCATTGGCCGTAATCATGGGAGTGCTGTCATAACCTTAGTAGAAAGAATCTCTAAGATGATTATCACTATACGACCTCAAGGTCGCAAGGCAGATGATATTGAAGATGCTCTTCACTCTATGTTTTCAGCTTTACCTGCTCATATATTTAAATCGATTACTTTCGATTGTGGTAAGGAGTTCTCCAACTGGAAAACAATCTGTAACCGACACGATATCTCGATATTCTTTGCTGACCCCGGCACTCCGTCGCAACGTGGATTGAATGAACATTCTAACGGGATACTTAGACGCAGTGGATTAGATAAAGAATTAGACTTTAATTCAGTCACTGATGATCATATCATTAGTGTTGCTCAAAATATTAATCATCGTCCCAGAAAATCGCTGGGCTATAAAACACCATTGGAAGTATTTATGAGTTTCATCGAAGATGAGGAATTGTCTAGCTTATTTTGACAAACGAAA
>NZ_PPRM01000089.1 GCF_002902665.1 Macrococcoides caseolyticum | reverse complement strand
AAATAGTATATACACCCAGGGGGTATATGTTATACTCACATTATCTTATTACTATCTCTAAAAATATAAAATTAGGAGGTTTTATTTTGCCGAATAATGAAAAACATCAAAATCATGAGAATCATAGCCATCAAGAACATGAGAATCACGCTAGTCATGACGATCATGCACATCATCATCATGGAAATTTTAAAATTAAATTCTTTATTTCTTTGATTTTTGCGATACCGATTATTATCTTATCGCCCATGATGGGGATTAAATTACCGTTTCAATTTTCATTTACAGGGTCAGATTGGATTGTATTAATTCTTGCTACTATTTTATTCTTTTATGGAGGAAAGCCATTTTTATCAGGGGCTAAAGATGAAATTTCAACTAAGAAACCTGGAATGATGACGCTTGTTGCTCTAGGTATTTCAGTTGCTTATATTTATAGTTTATACGCCTTTTATATGAATAACTTCAGTGGTTCATCCACACATACAATGGACTTTTTCTGGGAATTAGCGACTTTAATTTTAATCATGTTATTAGGTCATTGGATTGAAATGAACGCAGTAGGTAATGCAGGCAATGCACTGAAGAAAATGGCAGAACTTTTACCTAATACTGCAGTGAAACTGATTGATAATAATCAACGAGAAGAAGTTAAAATATCAGATATTCATATTGGCGATATTGTGGAAGTCAGGGCAGGCGAAAGTATACCTACAGACGGAATCATTGTTCAAGGAGAAACATCAATTGATGAATCATTAGTTACTGGCGAATCAAAAAAAGTTTATAAAACTCATAATGATGATGTTATTGGGGGTTCAATTAATGGTTCAGGCACAGTACAAGTTAAAGTGACAGCTACGGGTGAAAACGGCTACCTATCTCAAGTTATGGGTCTTGTTAACCAAGCGCAAAACGATAAGTCAAAAGCTGAACTCCTCTAGGATAAAGTCGCAGGTTATTTGTTTTACTTTGCCGTAGGAATTGGGCTGATTTCATTTATTGTATGGATGCTTATTCAAAATAACGTTGATTTCGCACTCGAACGACTTGTAACCGTATTAGTTATTGCTTGTCCTCATGCATTGGGATTGGCAATACCTTTAGTTACAGCACGTTCTACTTCTATAGGTGCACATAATGGTTTAATCATAAAAAACAGAGAATCTATAGAAATCGCACAACACATTGATTACATCATGATGGATAAAACTGGGACACTTACTGAAGGTAACTTTTCAGTGAATCACTATGAAAGTTTTACGAACGAGCTAAATAATGAAGAAATATTGAGTCTATTTACTTCATTAGAAAGTAACTCTAATCATCCACTTGCCACTGGTGTTGTTGATTTTGCTAAAGACAAAAATATTTCATATGCTACTCCTCAAGAAGTTAATAATATTCCAGGTGTAGGCTTAGAAGGCACAGTTGATAATAAAAAACTCAAAATAGTGAATGTTTCTTATCTCGATAAAAGCAATTTTGATTATAATAAAGAACAATTTACGAATCTCGCTCAACAAGGGAATTCTATTAGTTATCTAATTCATGACCGACAAGTTATTGGTATTATCGCACAAGGCGATAAAATTAAAGAAAGTTCAAAACAAATGGTTTCGGATTTATTATCGAGAAACATTACGCCAGTCATGCTTACAGGCGATAATAAAGAAGTGGCACAAACAGTGGCTGAAGAATTAGGCATTAGTGATGTCCACGCGCAATTGATGCCCGAAGATAAAGAAAGTATTATCCAAGATTATCAAAGCAATGGTAGCAAAATCATGATGGTTGGTGATGGTATCAATGATGCGCCAAGCCTTATTAGAGCAGATATTGGTATGGCAATTGGCGCAGGGACAGATGTAGCTGTTGAATCGGGGGATGTCATACTCGTTAAAAGTAATCCTTCTGATATTATCAATTTTTTGTCCCTTTCAAAAAATACGATGAAAAAAATGTTTACAATTTTAATTACGTTATTTTCTATAATGTTTATGGTTCCTACTGATACTTTTGCAGAAGGTAAGCATAACATGATGGACATGAAAGAAAATGATCAAAAGCGAATTGATATGATGGATATGAAAAGTCATGACGAAAGAAAAAATTTGAATTCTTCACAAGGAAAAATGAAATAACATTTCCCAAAGTTTTAGAGCCTAAAAAAGATAACAATGGTTATAAAAGTTATACATTAAAAGCGCAAAAAGGAAAGACAGAATTTTACAAAGGTAATTTCTCTAACACTTTAGGATAAAATGGAAATTTACTTGGCCCAACCTTAAAATAAAAAAAGGAGATAAGGTTAAAATTAAGTTAGTCAACAACTTAGATGAAAATACAACATTTCATTGGCATGGGTTAGAAATAGATGGAAAAGTGGATGGAGGCCCTTCTCAAGTTATAAAACCAGGAAAAGAAAAAACAATAAAATTTGAGGTTAAACAAGAGGCTGCTACATTATGGTATCATCCCCACCCCTCCCCAAATACAGCTAAATAGGTTTATAATGGTTTATCAGGGTTATTATATATAGAGGATGACAAAAAGAATAATTATCCTGGCAATTATGGGAAAAATGATTTGCCTATGATAATCCAAGATAAAACATTCTTGAGCATGAAGATAATGGAATGATGGGACAAATAAAAGTAACAAAATAATTTATAAGGAGAATTCAATATGATGAAAAAATTGAGCTTAATTATAGTAGCTTCAGGATTAGTATTATCATCTTGTTCAACTGGTGAGGAAGAAGAAAATTCTAAAGATCAAAAACAAGAAAAACATATGAATCATAAGAGTGAAAGTAAAGCCCCAGATAATATGAAAAGTACAGATGACAGTAAATATAAAAAGGACGATAAAATAACAATTACAGCTGATCATATGCCTGGTATGAAAAATGCCAAAGGTACTGTGAAAGGTGCTTATAAAACGTATGCTTATGTCGTGAGTTACACACCTACAAATGGTGATGAAAAAGTTAATAATCACAAATGGGTCGTTAATGAGGAAGTTGCAGATGCCCCTGAAAATGGATTCAAGAAAGGTGATACAGTTAAATTAGAAGCTGACCATATGCCTGGTATGAAAGGTGCAGAAGCTCAAATTGATGATGTAGAAAAAACAACCGTTTATATGGTGGATTATAAATCAACAGAAAACGATGAGATGGTTAAAAATCATAAATGGATGACAACTGACGAACTAAAATCTCGTTAATGTCTATCATTTTAAAGCTTTAAAGTATTTAGTTAGTTATTCACAAATGCAATATGAATTCTCTTTGTTAAGTAGACAAGCAAATAAATAAAATTTATGGCTACTCTCATTATCGTGGATATGAGAGTAGCCATTTGTATAGAAAAATCAGGAGTTATTTATGTTTTTTGCAATTTAACAAGTAAAATTACTGCAATATAAAACGGAAAGTGACAAAGTGAATTAGGAATTAAATTCAAAGCATATTAGTAACTTAAACGACCGTTAAAC
>NZ_PPRM01000088.1 GCF_002902665.1 Macrococcoides caseolyticum | reverse complement strand
AGTTCATACCCCATCTGATTCACTTCAAAAGGATCAATGTCACGGCCTTTAAAGGACTGTTCAATGAGATGTGCTTGAATGTCCTTGCCTTCATCCTTCGCCTTGTTGAACGCTTTCCTCACGACACCAAATTCATATTCAGCGTTACTCGGATCACAGTTGATGCCAGACATCGCAATACACTTCTTCTCCTGTGTGTCCTTATCTTTACCATCACGCCCATATTTGATGGATGCCGTGGCACTTTTAGACGAAGCTACTTTAGTCTGTGCCATATCTGATGCACCTCACTCTGAAGTCGTTCAAATTCATGCTGAGATGCCTGAAATTCTTCTGTCAGCTTTTTAATCGCATTCAATTCTACAGCACCAACATAGGGTTCA
>NZ_PPRM01000009.1:2124-5412 GCF_002902665.1 Macrococcoides caseolyticum | reverse complement strand
ACCCGGCAATCCCGGATAAAAAATCTATAAAATTGATTAAGTCTTCGATCGATTAGTATTCGTCAGCTCCATACATTACTGCACTTCCACCTCGAACCTATTAACCTCATCATCTTTGAGGGATCTTATAACCGAAGTTGGGAAATCTCATCTTGAGGGGGGCTTCATGCTTAGATGCTTTCAGCACTTATCCCGTCCATACATAGCTACCCAGCTATGCCGCTGGCGCGACAACTGGTACACCAGAGGTATGTCCATCCCGGTCCTCTCGTACTAAGGACAGCTCCTCTCAAATTTCCTACGCCCACGACGGATAGGGACCGAACTGTCTCACGACGTTCTGAACCCAGCTCGCGTACCGCTTTAATGGGCGAACAGCCCAACCCTTGGGACCGACTACAGCCCCAGGATGCGATGAGCCGACATCGAGGTGCCAAACCTCCCCGTCGATGTGAACTCTTGGGGGAGATAAGCCTGTTATCCCCGGGGTAGCTTTTATCCGTTGAGCGATGGCCCTTCCATGCGGAACCACCGGATCACTAAGTCCGTCTTTCGACCCTGCTCGACTTGTAGGTCTCGCAGTCAAGCTCCCTTGTGCCTTTACACTCTGCGAATGATTTCCAACCATTCTGAGGGAACCTTTGAGCGCCTCCGTTACTCTTTAGGAGGCGACCGCCCCAGTCAAACTGCCCGCCTGACACTGTCTCCCGCCACGATAAGTGGCGCGGGTTAGAAAGTCAACACAGCCAGGGTAGTATCCCACCAGCGCCTCCACGTAAGCTGACGCTCACGCTTCAAAGGCTCCTACCTATCCTGTACAAGCTGTGCCGAATTTCAATATCAGGCTGCAGTAAAGCTCCACGGGGTCTTTCCGTCCTGTCGCGGGTAACCTGCATCTTCACAGGTACTATGATTTCACCGAGTCTCTCGTTGAGACAGTGCCCAAATCGTTACGCCTTTCGTGCGGGTCGGAACTTACCCGACAAGGAATTTCGCTACCTTAGGACCGTTATAGTTACGGCCGCCGTTTACTGGGGCTTCAATTCGTAGCTTCGCATACGCTAACCACTCCTTTTAACCTTCCAGCACCGGGCAGGCGTCAGCCCCTATACTTCACCTTACGGTTTTGCAGAGACCTGTGTTTTTGATAAACAGTCGCTTGGGCCTATTCACTGCGGCTCTTCAGGGCTTGCACCCTAAAAAGCACCCCTTCTCCCGAAGTTACGGGGTCATTTTGCCGAGTTCCTTAACGAGAGTTCGCTCGCTCACCTTAGAATTCTCATCTTGACTACCTGTGTCGGTTTGCGGTACGGGCACCTAATTTCTAACTAGAGGCTTTTCTTGGCAGTGTGAAATCAACGACTTCGCTACTATAATTTCGCTCCCCATCACACCTTGATCTTGATGATTACCGGATTTGCCTGATACTCAATCTCAGTGCTTGGACGTACATAACCAACAGTACGCTTCGCCTATCCTACTGCGTCCCCCCATCGTTCAAACGATCTTAGGTGGTACAGGAATATCTACCTGTTGTCCATCGCCTACGCCATTCGGCCTCGGCTTAGGTCCCGACTAACCCAGAGCGGACGAGCCTTCCTCTGGAAACCTTAGTCAATCGGTGGACGGGATTCTCACCCGTCTTTCGCTACTCACACCGGCATTCTCACTTCTAAGCGCTCCACATGTCCTTACGGTCATGCTTCGACGCCCTTAGAACGCTCTCCTACCATTGTCCAACGGACAATCCACAGCTTCGGTAATATGTTTAGCCCCGGTACATTTTCGGCGCAGCGTCACTCGACTAGTGAGCTATTACGCACTCTTTAAATGATGGCTGCTTCTAAGCCAACATCCTAGTTGTCTGGGCAACGCCACATCCTTTTCCACTTAACATATATTTTGGGACCTTAGCTGGTGGTCTGGGCTGTTTCCCTCTCGACTACGGACCTTATCACCCGCAGTCTGACTCCCGCATTAGATTATCTGGCATTCGGAGTTTGTCTGAATTCGGTAACCCGAGGGGGGCCCCTAGTCCAAACAGTGCTCTACCTCCAGTAATCATCATGCGAGGCTAGCCCTAAAGCTATTTCGGAGAGAACCAGCTATCTCCAGGTTCGATTGGAATTTCTCCGCTACCCACACCTCATCCGCTCACTTTTCAACGTAAGTCGGTTCGGTCCTCCATTCAGTGTTACCTGAACTTCAACCTGGACATGGGTAGATCACCTGGTTTCGGGTCTACGACCTGATACTCATTCGCCCTATTCAGACTCGCTTTCGCTACGGCTCCACATATACTGCTTAACCTTGCATCAGATCGTAACTCGCCGGTTCATTCTACAAAAGGCACGCCATCACCCATTAACGGGCTCTGACTACTTGTAAGCACACGGTTTCAGGTTCTATTTCACTCCCCTTCCGGGGTGCTTTTCACCTTTCCCTCACGGTACTGGTTCACTATCGGTCACTAGAGAGTATTTAGCCTTGGGAGATGGTCCTCCCGGATTCCGACGGAATTCCACGTGTTCCGCCGTACTCAGGATCCACTCAGGAGAGAATAGCTTTTCGACTACAGGGCCTTTACCTTCTATGGCTGACTTTTCCAAAGTCATTCGTCTAAGCTGTTCCTTTGTAACTCCATGCTGAGTGTCCTACAACCCCAGGATGCAAGCACCCTGGTTTGGGCTCTTCCCGTTTCGCTCGCCGCTACTAAGGGAATCGAATTTTCTTTCTCTTCCTCCGGGTACTTAGATGTTTCAGTTCTCCGGGTGTGCCTTCTCATATGCTATGTATTCACATATGGATAACATGACATAACTCATGCTGGGTTTCCCCATTCGGAAATCTCTGGATCAAAGCTTACTTACAGCTCCCCAAAGCATATCGTCGTTAGTAACGTCCTTCTTCGGCTTCTAGTGCCAAGGCATCCACCGTGCGCCCTTAATAACTTAATCTGTTATTAATATTGTGATGTCTGCATAGATGCAGACGCGCGATTTTTTCAAGAATTCAAATATGAACTCACTCGGTTTTGCTTGGTAAAATCTTTATATCTTCTTACTTTATCTAGTTTTCAAAGTACAATATTTAATGGTGGAGACTAGCGGGATCGAACCGCTGACCTCCTGCGTGCAAAGCAGGCGCTCTCCCAGCTGAGCTAAGCCCCCATAAAGGTAATTAAATTGCAGAATATTTATAATGGTGGGCCTAAATGGACTCGAACCATCGACCTCACGCTTATCAGGCGTGCGCTCTAACCAGCTGAGCTATAGGCCCATTATAATC
>NZ_PPRM01000009.1:1941-2114 GCF_002902665.1 Macrococcoides caseolyticum | reverse complement strand
GAATTCAAATATGAACTCACTCGGTTTTGCTTGGTAAAATCTTTATATCTTCTTACTTTATCTAGTTTTCAAAGTACAATATTTAATGGTGGGCCTAAATGGACTCGAACCATCGACCTCACGCTTATCAGGCGTGCGCTCTAACCAGCTGAGCTATAGGCCCATTATTAATT
>NZ_PPRM01000009.1:0-1931 GCF_002902665.1 Macrococcoides caseolyticum | reverse complement strand
TTCTAGTGCCAAGGCATCCACCGTGCGCCCTTAATAACTTAATCTGTTATTAATATTGTGATGTCTGCATAGATGCAGACGCGCGATTTTTTTCAAGAATTCAAATATGAACTCACTCGGTTTTGCTTGGTAAAATCTTTATATCTTCTTACTTTATCTAGTTTTCAAAGTACAATCTGAATGTATAAACATTCAAAACTGAATACAATATGTCAATGTCAATTCCTACAGACCTTAAGGTCTGTCTCCGTAATATCCTTAGAAAGGAGGTGATCCAGCCGCACCTTCCGATACGGCTACCTTGTTACGACTTCACCCCAATCATCTGTCCCACCTTCGACGGCTAGCTCCTAAAAGGTTACTCCACCGGCTTCGGGTGTTACAAACTCTCGTGGTGTGACGGGCGGTGTGTACAAGACCCGGGAACGTATTCACCGTAGCATGCTGATCTACGATTACTAGCGATTCCAGCTTCATGTAGTCGAGTTGCAGACTACAATCCGAACTGAGAATGGTTTTATGGGATTTGCTTGACCTCGCGGTTTTGCTGCCCTTTGTACCATCCATTGTAGCACGTGTGTAGCCCAAATCATAAGGGGCATGATGATTTGACGTCATCCCCACCTTCCTCCGGTTTGTCACCGGCAGTCTCTCTAGAGTGCCCAACCTAATGATGGCAACTAAAGATAAGGGTTGCGCTCGTTGCGGGACTTAACCCAACATCTCACGACACGAGCTGACGACAACCATGCACCACCTGTCACTTTGTCCCCCGAAGGGGAAAGCTCTATCTCTAGAGTTGTCAAAGGATGTCAAGATTTGGTAAGGTTCTTCGCGTTGCTTCGAATTAAACCACATGCTCCACCGCTTGTGCGGGTCCCCGTCAATTCCTTTGAGTTTCAGTCTTGCGACCGTACTCCCCAGGCGGAGTGCTTAATGCGTTAGCTGCAGCACTGAGGGGCGGAAACCCCCCAACACTTAGCACTCATCGTTTACGGCGTGGACTACCAGGGTATCTAATCCTGTTTGATCCCCACGCTTTCGCACCTCAGCGTCAGTTACAGACCAGAGAGCCGCCTTCGCCACTGGTGTTCCTCCATATCTCTGCGCATTTCACCGCTACACATGGAATTCCACTCTCCTCTTCTGCACTCAAGTCTCCCAGTTTCCAATGACCCTCCCCGGTTGAGCCGGGGGCTTTCACATCAGACTTAAGAGACCGCCTACGCGCGCTTTACGCCCAATAATTCCGGATAACGCTTGCCACCTACGTATTACCGCGGCTGCTGGCACGTAGTTAGCCGTGGCTTTCTGGTAAGGTACCGTCAAGGTACGTTCAGTTACTAACGTACTTGTTCTTCCCTTACAACAGAGTTTTACGATCCGAAAACCTTCTTCACTCACGCGGCGTTGCTCCGTCAGACTTTCGTCCATTGCGGAAGATTCCCTACTGCTGCCTCCCGTAGGAGTCTGGGCCGTGTCTCAGTCCCAGTGTGGCCGATCACCCTCTCAGGTCGGCTATGTATCGTTGCCTTGGTGAGCCGTTACCTCACCAACTAGCTAATACACCGCGGGTCCATCTATAAGTGACAGCAGAACCGTCTTTCACTATTGCTTCATGCGAAGCTAAATATTATCCGGTATTAGCTCCGGTTTCCCGAAGTTATCCCAGTCTTATAGGTAGGTTACCCACGTGTTACTCACCCGTCCGCCGCTAACATCAGAGAGTGCAAGCACTCTCGTCCGTTCGCTCGACTTGCATGTATTAGGCACGCCGCCAGCGTTCATCCTGAGCCAGGATCAAACTCTCCATAATAGATTGCTTGATAAAGCTCTTTGATTGCTTGAGGCAATCACTCTTGGGAGTGAACTTAATCACTCAAATTATTGGAATTAACGTTGACATATTGTCATTCAGTTTTCAATGTTCA
>NZ_PPRM01000087.1 GCF_002902665.1 Macrococcoides caseolyticum | reverse complement strand
GAGATTGAAACGATCAAGACAGACAATTTATAACGTAATAAATGCACTTAAGACAGGTATAACTGCACTGGAATATTACCAAGAGTATAAGCAAAGAAAATCAAATTGTGGCAGACATAGAATAGTACTTCCAGAAAATCAGTCAGCTTATATTCGAGAAAAAGTAGCCGATGGCTGGACACCTGACACCATTATTGGCAGAGGTGAACACCCGATTGATTGTTCTGTAAAAACTCTTTATAGAATGTTTAAGGAAAACGTCTTTGCAGTACAATCTTTACCTATGAAAGGTA
>NZ_PPRM01000086.1 GCF_002902665.1 Macrococcoides caseolyticum | reverse complement strand
GCCTTCGTCCTTCGCCTTGTTGAACGCTTTCCTCACGACACGAAATTCATATTCAGCGTTACTCGGATCACAGTTGATCCCAGACATTGCGATACACTTCTTCTCCTGTGTGTCCTTATCCTTACCATCACGCCCATATTTGATGGATGCCGTGGCACTTTTAGACAAAGCTACTTTAGTCTGTGCCATATCTGATGCACCTCATTCTGAAGTCGTTCAAATTCATGCTTAGATGCCTGAAATTCTTCTGTCAGCTTTTTAATC
>NZ_PPRM01000085.1 GCF_002902665.1 Macrococcoides caseolyticum | reverse complement strand
CGTATATCATTAAAAATGGCTGCGCTAATACAAGCACAGCCGAGTAATTAATTTTTATTTTTTTAAGTGTCTACTTGACTGGGTGATGTTCAGACATCGCTTCACTTAAGATTGAATCCTTACCAAAGGCGCTTAAACAAATTATCTTATAATCGTGAGATCTAGGAATATATTTTTCAAGTAAACCGATGCCATCGATATACGGCAGAATGAGATCGAGTAGAAGTAGATCAAAATCACACGTTTCAATCATGTGCACTGCGTCTTTTCCATTATGACACATCCCTACGATCTTCATGTCATATTGTTCTAGATGAGACTTAATTGAAAGTGCCAATTCTCTTGAATCATCAATTATTGCAACTTTGAGTACCATATTATCCCTCTTCTACTTAGTGTTTTGAGCAATTAATTCTGCTGCATGATCAAGCGTTAGCGGTGTGACCTCTACTCCCGATATCATCCTTGCAACTTCATGAACCCTCATTTCTCCATCAAGCTCTGTAATCTGAGTAATTGTGCGATCATCATGTTCAATCTTCTCTATATAGAGATGATGATCACTGATAGCAGCAACCTGCGGCAAATGTGATATGCATATTACTTGAATATACTCTGATATATCATGCATCTTTTCAGCCATTTTCTGTGCTACTTTACCTGAGACGCCAGTGTCTACTTCATCAAACAGGATAGCAGTCTTTCCTTTTGATTCTGCAAAGATACTTTTTAGCGCTAACATAATACGCGAAAGCTCTCCACCTGAAGCAATTTTATATAAGGGTTTCAATGGTTCACCTTTATTTGGACTAATCATAAATTCCAATGACTCAATCCCTTCACTTGTCGGTTCAGTTTTATGGAAAGCCATTTCAAAGTTTGCACCTTTCATCTCAAGATGGTGGATCTCATCTAAAATGTTATCTCTGAGACTCTGCGCAACGCGTCGTCTTGCTTTGCTCAGTTGTAACCCTGAAGTCATAACTTTATCGTAAAGTTGCGCGATAGCCTGGTGAAGTTGTGTTGTCGATTCTTCAATATTTTCTATTTTATTGATTTCCGCTTGTAGCTCCTCAATAAATGGTATTAAATCATTTAAAGATTTACCATATTTTCGTTCTAAAAATTGGATATCATTCAGACGGGCTTGTAAATCATTGAGCTCCTGTTCGTCGTACTCGTTGTTCGAAAGGGCATCATGTAAGATATGCTTTGTATCATCTAAAATATAATATAACCCTTCTACTTCTTCTTTCGTCTTATCAAACTTTCCAGGAATAATTGCACTTACTTCTGCCAGCTGCTCTTTAAAGTCAAACAATAATTCAAGTAATTTTCCGTCATCATTAAGCAGCGTTATCGATTTAGATAGGACATCGTTTAATTTTTCAAAGTTTTCAAGTCGGTTAATCTCTTCTTCCAAACGTTCTTTTTCATTCACCACGAGATTTTTGTCCGATAACTCTTTAAATTGATATTTTATAAGATCAAGTCTTTGGAGCAGTGCTTCATCTTTTTGCTGGAGCTGTTCTAGCTCCTTCTGTTTTTCTTTATAGTCAAAATAATACGCTCTGTATTCTTCATATAACTTCTGATAAGTCTGCTCTGAATATTCATCCAGCAGCATAATATGATATTTCGGTTTTAGTAGATGCTGTGTTTCATGTTGTCCGTGAATATCAAGAAGTTCTTGCATAACTTCACGAAGTTCAGTTAATGTTATCAGCTGGTTATTTATTCTACAAAGGCTTTTACCACTTTTAAAAATTTCGCGCTTGACAAGCATAAAATCATCGAGTGGTATCTCTTTTTGTTCAAGCAGGTGTATCACCTTATCATTGTTCTCAATATCAAACACACCTTCTACAACTGCTTTTTGTTCTCCATGACGAACCATAGTCTGACTCGCACGCATTCCAATCAACTGTCCAATCGCATCAATAATAATTGACTTTCCTGCCCCAGTCTCACCACTTAATACTGTTAAGCCATTTTTAAGTTCAATCTCTAATGATTCAATAATTGCAAACTGCTGAATAGATAATGAAACAAGCATCTAATACCCCCATTATAACATGTTAAAAATACGTTCCGTAACCTGCGCTGCAGCAGATTTGTCTCTACATATTAATAAGCATGTGTCATCTCCACAAATTGTACCGATTACTTCATCCCATTCAAGCTGATCAATAATAGCTCCGATGGATTGTGCATTACCTGGTAATGTCTTTAAGACGAGCAAGTTGTCTGTACCATCCAGTTTTACAAAAGAATCCATCAAATATCTTCCAAGCTTATCAATCGGGTGATACTTGCGATCTCTCGGTAGTGAATATACATATTGTCCGTCCTTTGTCGGCACTTTAATAAGCTGCAGCTCTTTAATATCTCTCGAAATTGTTGCCTGAGTTACATTCAGGTTGAATTCATTTAATCTTTCTACTAGTTCTTCCTGTGTTTCAATATGCTGATTAGAAATAATTTCTCTAATTTTAATTTGTCGCATCGTCTTGTTGGCCATTGTGCACCTCCATGTGCATATTTATACATTACATTCTATCATAGACATGTATCCTTGTATATCAAAAAACCACTGCCCTAACAGTGGTTTAAAGTATTAAAAGCTTCATTGATGACAGATATAATATCAGTATCCTTAAAAATTTGCTGTCTATTATGTGAATGATTATCCACCGCATCCTTCTCAAACTTAAGATGCAATAAATATTCAATATTCCCTTTAGTCCCTGAGATTGGAGAATACGTAAGGTGTTGCGGCTTCAGACCATAATCATTTGCATAGTTCAATACTTTTTGAATAACAGCTATATGTGTATCCTTCGACTTGACGATGCCTTTATCAACCTGTTCTTTATGGGCTTCAAACTGTGGTTTGATCAACGCAATTATATCACTGTCATCTTTAATAACATCGACAAGTGTCTTAAATATAAGCGATAGAGAGATAAAGCTGACGTCAATACTTACAAAGTCAGGAACAGGGTTAAATAAATCACGTGAAACATATCTAAAATTTGTCTGTTCCATTACAGTGACTTTCGGATGAATACGAAGACGATAATCCAGCTGGTTAGTTCCGACATCGAGTGCATATACATGTCTGGCACCATTTTGAAGTGCGCAATCTGTGAAGCCGCCGGTAGAGGAGCCTATATCGAGATGAACGCGATCATTTATATCGAGATCAAATTGCTGTAGTGCTTTCTCTAATTTGAGTCCGCCTCTACTTACATATTTTTTTCGTTGATCCTTAACCCGTATTCTTATCTTTAGTGGATCAATCTTTTCACCGGCAGTGTCAATACGAATATTATCATCAAAAACGAGTCCCGCCATTATTGCACGCATTGCAGCATCCTTCGTCTGATAATAGTCTTGGGCCACGAGATATTCATCTATCCTAACTTTCTTCATGTGATATCGCCAGCTGCTTTATTTCATGGATAAGGTTTGCTTTATTAATACCGATATCGTCGAGCAGCATAGAAACATCTCCATGCTCTATATACTCATCATCGATTCCAATACGTTTTACGTGGACATCCAAGTGCAAATCAGAATAGTGATTGCTAACAGCTGCTCCAAAACCACCACTTAGCATCGCTTCTTCTACCGTCAACACAGGAATATTACGTTTAGCAGCAGCAGCAAGATAATGGTAATCTAACGGCTTAATAAAACGCGCATTTACAACTTCGATGCTGACTCCTTCTTTTAGAAGTTCTTCTCTAACCGCTTCAATGAGCTTTAATGTCGGACCGAAACTTAAAACGATAACATCGGTACCTTCATGTAGCACCTCCCAGTCACCACGCACCACACTATTAGGGATAGAGTCTATTTTAACTCCGTAACCATTACCACGTGGATAGCGGATTGCTATAGGACCCTCATATTCGTAAAATGCATTATATAGGAGGTGATACGCTTCATTTTCATCCTTCGGCATCATAACAGTCATATTCGGCATATGCGTCAAGAAAGAAATATCGAAAACACCTTGATGCGTTTCCCCGTCCGCACCTACAAGTCCAGAGCGGTCGATACCAAAAACTACATGTAAGTTCTGTCTGTCCACGTCATGCAGCATTTGATCATATGCTCGCTGTAAAAATGTCGAATAAATCGCAACGTAAGGTTTCATACCGTTAGCTGCCATTCCTGCCGCCATTGTAACCGCATGTTGTTCTGCTATCCCTACATCAAAAAACTGTTGCGGAAGTTCTTTTTGAAACTTCGTGAGTTTGCTTCCGACAGGCATCGCAGGGGTAATGGCCGCGATCGTCTTGTCTCTTTCTGCAAATGACTGCACAGTATCACTAAAAAACTGACTCCAAGAAGGGCCTTGTGCGCTTCCCTTCAAGACCTCACCTGTCTCAAGTTTATAGGGACCCAGACCATGCCATGTGCCGATCTTATCATTTTCTGCCGGATGATAGCCTTTCCCTTTCTTCGTAATGACATGAACAATTACCGGGCCATCAATGCGTTTAGAAGTCAGTAATGCTTCCTCAAGCTCCTTATAACTATGGCCATCTACCGGTCCAATATATTTAATACCTAACTCTTCAAAAAAGATACCGTTGACGACAAGATATTTCAAACTGTCTTTCACACGATCTGCCGAATCTCTAAGCTTATGTCCTCCTGGAAGTTTGCTCAAGAAGAGATCGACATCACTTTTAGCACGATTATAGTTCGAGTTCGTTCTTAATCTTCCGAACATATTATGCATTGCTCCGACATTCGGTGCGATGCTCATTTCGTTATCATTTAAAATAATAGTCATATTCGTCTTATCATGACCAATATGATTCAATGCTTCTAATGCCATGCCTCCCGTTAACGCTCCATCTCCAATGATAGGCACGACTTCATAATGCTGATGCTGAATATCACGCGCTTTCGCCATACCCATCGCCGCTGATAAAGAAGTGGAACTATGACCTGCCTCCCATACATCATGCTCACTTTCATTCAGCTTTGGAAACCCACTTAACCCTTTATATTGACGTAACGTATCGAACTGCTCTGCTCGACCTGTCAAAATCTTATGGATATATGCCTGATGTCCAACATCAAATATCAATTTATCTTTCGGGCTGTTAAATACTTTATGGAGTGCGATCGTCAGTTCAACGACCCCTAGATTTGCACCAATATGTCCACCTGTCACTGCACACTTTTCTATTAGAAACGTTCTTATGTCCTGACTCAATCCGTCTAATTCTTCATATGATAAATCCTTTAAAAAGGAAGGATCTTTAATCTTTGTAACGTCCATTACTTCCCCACCTACAGTCTATACTTTAGTAATCCTTATTATAACACGCTTTAGTAAGTCATGAAAAATAAAAAAAGCCTTCTCAGGCTTTAATTATTTGTTTCTTTCCATAATAAATCGTATAAGCTGTAGTAAGCCATCGTTAATTGGACGTAATGCTTGTACCAGTTTTTCTGTATGATCAAATTTTTCTTTCAACAACACTTTAGATTGTTCAAGACCAAGCAATGAAACATAGGTACTTTTATCATTTTCAACATCACTGCCTACAGGTTTACCAATCTCTTCAAATGAGCCTTCAACATCTAATATATCGTCCTGTATTTGAAACATAAGCCCGACATTTCTTCCAATTTGGTCTAGAAGCTGTATCTTTTCATCGGTAAGCTTCATGATTATCCCTGCTGCAACAAATGCTGCTCTGATCAGCTCACCTGTCTTATAACTATGTACTTGTTCCATCTGATTGAGTTCGAGTGCCTGATGTTCGCCTTCCATATCAAGCATCTGTCCGTAAACCATTCCTTTAGAGCCGGCAGCTTCACTTAACAGACTTATAAGCGGCAGCTTGATATCTGCATCAAACTTACCTTCTGTAATCATACGAAAGCTGTCTGTCAGTAATGCATCCCCAGCTAATATTGCTGTTGCCTCATCAAAATGCTTGTGATTCGTTAACTTACCACGTCTATAATCATCATTATCCATCGCAGGTAAATCATCATGGATAAGCGAATACGTGTGAATCATCTCTAAAGCAACACCAAAAGATAAACCATCAACAGCATTGCCACCTAAACTATCTATTGTCGTCAAGACAAATAAAGGACGTATCCTTTTACCACCAGCGCTTAATGAATAACGCATGGAGTCAAATAACCGACCGTCCTTAGCGCTATATAATCCCGAAATCACTTCTTCAATATCTTGGAGAAACTGTTTATTCATCCGAAGTTTCCTCAGCACTATTCAGCTTAGTAAGCTTCGCTTCTGCTTCTGTAAGCTTCATTTGGCAGGCATGAGATAATTTTACACCTTGTTCATACAATTCTATAGATTTTTCTAGACTGACCTGTTCATCGTCAAGCGCTTTAACGATTGATTCCAGCTGCTGCATCATTTCTTCAAATGTCTTAGCCATGATAATCACCTCTTATTTATTAATATGCTTCACTTCTGCCTTAATTCGCCCATCATTAAGCTGTATATTTACATAATCATGTTCTTTCACGTCATATACAGATTTAATAATCTCATCCTCACTTCTCACAATCGCATAGCCTCGTAATAAAGTCTCTGCTGGACTTAAAGATGACAGTAAAGCAATTTGATGTTTGAGCTGCTGATGATAGTTTGACAGCTTATACGATAACGTTCGCTTCATAACATTCTGCATCGAATGAATTTGCTCATATTGATACTTTAATTTCGTATTCAGCTTCTGTGCATCGATTTTATTCGAAATGAAATGAAAATTCATCTTATTCTGATTGATCAAACTGAATGATGCAAGTTTCATCCTATGCTCAAAATCATCTAGTTTCTGCATCTTCTGTTCAATCAGCATATATGGGTTTTTAAAGATATAATATGAAGAAAGATAATTTAATCGTTCATTATTACGCTTTATTCTTTGGTTCATCGTGCGCAACATCGTGATATCTACCTGCTTTAATCCGACAAGCAGCTCTCTACTATCTGGCGTTGCCATTACGGCGGCTGCAGTCGGAGTAGGGGCTCTGTGGTCTGCTACTAAGTCACTAAGTGTAGTATCCGTTTCATGCCCTACAGCAGAAATGACCGGTGTATTACATGCATATATCGCTTCGACGACAACTTCTTCGTTGAATGCCCATAAATCCTCAATAGAACCTCCACCACGTCCCACGATAATAACATCCGCGCCTAACTGGTCAGCTGTATTTAAGTTATTGACGATATCATCTTTTGCTGCTTCACCTTGAACGATTGTTGAAATATACGTAACTTCCGCTAAAGGATAGCGACTGGATAACGTCGTTTTAATATCTTGTACAGCAGCTCCTGTACTTGCTGTAAGCACTGCGATATGTTCAGGATATTTTGGTAGTTGCTTCTTATTTTCTACATTAAAATAACCTTTTTCGAAATACTTTTTCTTCAAAGCTTCTAATCGTTCGTATAATACACCAATACCATCTAAACGAATATCTGTGGCATAAAGTTGATAGTTCCCTCTACCTTCATATACACTGACACGTCCCGTAATAAGAACACTGTCTCCTTCTTTTGGAGAGAAAGTAAGCTGTGCTGCATCACGCTTAAACATCATACAGCTAATAACACCGTCATTATCTTTTAATGCAAAATAAAGATGGCCACTTGAATGACGCTTAAAGTTTGACAGTTCACCTTTAATATAGACTTCAGTTAAATAAGGATCCTTATCAAACTTTGTTTTGATATATCTCGTTAATGCACTTACACTTAGATACTTCTCCATAATTATCACTACGCCTTATTTTTAATAATTTCACTCAAAACTCCATTGATAAACTTATAGCTCTCATCATCGCTAAATTTCTTTGCTAAGTTCACCGCTTCGTTGACAATCACTTTTTCTGGTGCATCTGTATACAGTAACTCAAATGCACTTAATCTCAGTATAATACGGTCAATTTTATTGAGTCGCTCTAATGCCCATGACTTCAGGTGTGGCGTAATCTTGTCATCCAGTTCATTTTGTTTTGAAATGACACCATGAACTAATTCATCAGCAAATACATCTCTGTTTGGAGGTTCCACGATAAAACGTGTTGCATCTTCCACTGATATTTCGTGCGTTTCATTCTCTATCTGAAATAATATTTGTATCGCATGTTCTCTAGATTCTGTTCTCGACATAAAGTTTCTCCTTCAATCAAAAAGGGATGCAAGCATCCCTGATTAATTCTCTTTAAATTTTACATTTACAATATGGATATTTATTTGTGACGGCTCAATCGCAGTCATATTTCCTAGTGCGTTCTTGATTGCTTTTTGTACAAGTGTAGCAGTCTTTGCAATCTTTGTACCATAGTCAAATGCGCAGTATGCATCTAAAACTATCGTGTCATCTTTCGTATCAACTTGTACACCACGTTGATTTTTAACACCAAGCTTTTCTAAAGATTTACTTTTTTGTACAAGTGACACACCTTTCACTTCTGAAACTGCAATTGAGGCAATGAGTTCAATAACACTTGGCGCAATTTCGACTGTTCCAAGATTACCTTTTTTATTTGTTTCGATCATGACATAACCTCCTGTCTATAACAATAACTATACCATGAATTTATTATAAAATAAAAACAGAAATTAAAAAATGCTAAACGCGTTTTTAATCTGACAATATATTGTTTTCCTCAAGAAATTTAGTATTATAGTCATTCGAACGAAATGTTCTGTTCTGAATTAATGCCATATGGAATGGAATCGTTGTATCGATACCTAATATAATAAATTCCGAGAGCGCTCGATACGCTGAATTTAGTGCGGTTTCTCGGTCTTTATCATGAACGATAAGCTTTGCAACCATCGAATCATAAAAAGGTGGAATGCTGTAGTTTGTGTAACATGCCGAATCTACCCTGACACCATATCCCCCAGGAGCAATATACTGGGTAATTAACCCTGGAGAAGGCATAAAGTTATGATATGGATCTTCTGCATTAATTCTAAATTCAATCGCATGACCGTTAAACTTTATCTCTTCTTGGGTCATCGTAAGTCTTTCACCACCCGCAATCTTTATCTGCCATCTAACAAGATCTGTCGCTGTCACCATCTCTGTAACTGGATGCTCAACTTGAATACGCGTGTTCATCTCCATAAAATAAAATTGCTTCGCATCTATATCATATATAAATTCAACAGTTCCGGCACCTTCATAGTTAACAGCTTTTGCTGCATTAATCGCTGCCTGACCCATCGCATATCGCGTAGCTTCATCAATATACGGCGAAGGACTTTCTTCGACGAGTTTCTGCATACGACGCTGGATCGTACAGTCGCGTTCCCCAAAATGCAGTGTATTACCATATTGATCCGCAAGGACCTGAATTTCTACATGACGGAAATTTTCTATAAACTTTTCTAAGTATAATCCTTTATTACCAAAGGCCGTTTCAGCCTCTTGTTCTGTCATACGATAACCATCTCTTAACTCCTGCTCATTTCTGGCAACACGTATGCCTTTACCACCACCGCCAGCAGTCGCTTTAATTATAACCGGGTAGCCCATGGTTTCAGCAAGTTTTAGTGCACTTTCAACATCTTCCAGTAAGCCATCGCTTCCAGGTACCACTGGGACACCCGCTTTTATCATCTCTTTTTTAGCAACATCTTTGATTCCCATCTTACTGATTGATTGATGACCTGGACCGATAAACTTAATTTGACATGCCTCACACATTTCAGCAAACCGTGCATTCTCTGCTAGAAAGCCATAACCTGGATGAATCCCATCACATCCTGTGCTACTTGCAATCATCAATATGTTCGGGATATTCAAATAAGAATCTTTAGATTGTTTTGGACCTACACAATATGCCTCATCAGCAAGCTGTGTATGTAGTGCATCTCTATCAGCTTCTGAATAGATGGCAACGGACTGGATTCCTAAATCTTTAAGGGCTCGAATGATACGTACCGCTATTTCTCCTCGATTCGCTACTAATACCTTCTTCATATTACTTCACCTTGAACAGGGGTTGACCATATTCTACCAGCTGACCATCTTCAGCTAGAATTTCAATGATCTCGCCACTTACTTCTGCCTGGATTTCATTAAACAATTTCATTGCCTCTAAAATGCACACAATACTATCATTCTTTACTTTATCCCCTACTTTTACATAAGGATCCGCTTCAGGAGAAGGAGATTTATAGAATGTTCCGACCATCGGTGCGTTTATCGTAATCGCATCCTCAATAAATTCATCAGTTGATGCTGGCTCTTTAACTTGAATTTGCTCTTGCGTCAAATGTTTTACAGGCATTGTTACGCTTTCTCTAATTTCTTTTTCTTTCTTCAATACAACCTTCATTTCTTTATCTTCATAGTTAAATTCAGTGATTTCTGATCTATCGACCATATCAATCAGTACTTTTATATGTTCAAGATTCATAAAATACTCCTTTATACATAGTTTTAAGACTAGCTACTAATCAATTGTAAACTAGTGGTCTGACCAATTCAACAATAAAAATAAAAAAGACATGTATAAAAACATGTCTTTCATAAAAATTACCCTCGAGATACGTAAGAACCATCTGTTGTATTGATAATTAATGTATCCCCTTCATTAACAAATAAAGGTACGTTTAATGTGTATCCAGTTTCAACAGTAGCAGCTTTCGTCGCACCTTGAGCTGTATCACCTTTAATACCAGGTTCAGTCTCAGTAACTTGAAGCGTCACTGTATTCGGTAATTCAACACCTAACGTTTCCCCTTCATACATTTGGATATGAACTTCCATATTTTCTTTAAGGAACTTTAATTCATATTCAATTGTATCCTCAGATAATTCAATCTGTTCATATGATTCAGTATCCATAAATACATGCTGATCGCCTGAAGCATATAAATACTGCATGCGTTTGTTGTCAATTTGAGCTTTTCCAACTTTTTCTCCTGCACGGAACGTCTTTTCCTGGATTGCACCTGTTCTTAAATTTCTTAGCTTTGAACGTACAAATGCAGCACCTTTCCCTGGTTTAACGTGCTGGAATTCAATAACACGCCATATACCATTATCTACTTCGATTGTTAAACCTGTCTTAAAATCATTTACTGAAATCATGAATTTTCCTCCTCAATATACCTACTATAAAATAATAAGGTCTTTTGTGGAATGTGTAAAGCGCTTTAGACCATTTTTAGTGACTAAAACATCATCTTCTATACGAACACCACCTAGACCTGGCACATAGATTCCAGGTTCAAGGGTGACACACATATTTTCTTCCAAAGTATGAGGAGAATGTTGTGAAAGCATAGGGTTTTCATGCACTTCAAGTCCAATACCGTGTCCAAGACTATGACCAAATGCGTCTCCATAACCATATCCTGCGATCACGTCTCTCGCAATTTTATCCGCTTCAACGCCAGTCATACCAGGTTTAATTTCATCAAGTGCTTTAAGCTGCGATTCTAAAACAATGTTATAGATTTTAACCATCTCTTCTTGTGGCTCTCCGACTGCAATCGTTCGCGTAATATCCGAAATATAACCTTCATAAAGTGCACCATAATCAAATGTAATCATTTCACCAGATTCGATCACTTTATTACTTGCAACACCATGCGGTAATGCACCTCTGATACCTGATGCGACAATTGTTTCAAAAGAAGAACTTGTAGCACCTAATGCTCTCATCTTCATCTCCATCTCATTATTTAGATACATTTCAGTTACACCAGGTTTTGTAATCTGTAAAATGTAGTCAAAAGTAGCATCTGCGATATCAGCAGCTTTTTGAATCTGTTCAATTTCAAATGGTTCTTTTATCATTCTAATCTTTTCAATTTCACCAGTAACATCAGCAAGCTCTGCACCTGTTGCAAGGTGCATGTAATCTTGATACGTGACAAGATTTCCTTCAAATCCTACTGTCTTCAATTCCAACTCTTTAATTACTTCAGTTATCATATCTAGTAAAGACGTTTTTTGTTTTACGATTTCAAAAGATTGTGCCTGTTTCGTTGCTTGTTCTATGTATCTGAAATCTGTAACAAGTATGTTTCTTTCCTTACTGATGATCAACCCCGCACTACTACCTGTAAATCCAGATAAATATCTTCTGTTATGTGATGAAAGTACTACGACCGCGTCCAACTGCTTTTCTTCTAATAAATGTCTGACTTTTTCTATTTTCATGTTTTTCTCCTTTGTATATATATTTTAACTATATTTTCTGAATATATACATGTTAACATAGTAT
>NZ_PPRM01000084.1 GCF_002902665.1 Macrococcoides caseolyticum | reverse complement strand
CTCACTTGTTCGTCCCTCCATTCTGTAAAAAATAGCTCATATTCATTCGTCATTTTTTACGCCACTCCGTGCCGAAGTGATGTGATGTATCGATTCAGACTGCTCCCTATTCGGTCGCAGCCATTCACACGATTGTTGTAAATCCAAATGTCTCACTATTCGCTCGCATTTGAGATTAACAACAGCCATCACATCACAAGAACACAAAACATTTATGTCCAATTGTTCTGTCACGATGTTTATCTCAATTGTACCATAAATTATACATAAATGTTTTGGTCAAGCAGTGCGAATGTATACATTTGCTTCGCAAAGTATTATTCACCTACTTGTAAGGGAAAAGTATTTCCCTTAA
>NZ_PPRM01000083.1 GCF_002902665.1 Macrococcoides caseolyticum | reverse complement strand
GATGAAGAAATTCTGTCTCTATACAAAACAATGCTGAAAGAAACCATCGGTAACAACATCTATAGCACTGAAGATCACATTGAAATTATGAATTATGCGATACAATCACTTGTTAAGGCAAAGAAAAGAATTTATCACGGACAGAAAGCTGAGATAAAGAGTGACAGAGCGTACTACATTGGGATTCTTCGAGAATATATCGCACAACAGTTCTATGTTTATCATGCTGTCATCTAGTTATGGAGTGACGGATTGATATTCGAGATCATGTCGTTTCTGTAGCTTCTCGACACGTTCCAGGAAAAACTGCTCCGTTCGTGGCGTCTGGATCTGTTGCTGAATCTGA
>NZ_PPRM01000082.1 GCF_002902665.1 Macrococcoides caseolyticum | reverse complement strand
GTAACACAATGGTAATTAAGTTACATTCAAAAAAGAGGTAAATAGAATTTAAATTCCATTCACCTCTTTTTTAATTTTTATCATTTTGATGTAGCACTAGAATGCTATATTCAAAAATTTATTGAGTTAAATGATCAAATCTTTTTATGGATATGGAGTGTTGTCCTTCACAGTAGCGAAGAAGTTGCTTGATAAATAGCACTCTATCACCACTTATATAGTACTTTTCTATTTCCTTATCCTCTATCCATTCTAATTTAATATTCATAGTCTGTCTGTCTTCTATAAAAGATTCGGCAATAAAAGATATATCTTCTTTATATCTATCTGTGTCTTTTTTTTTCATCAGAGAAAATAATTTAATAGAAATTAAATTTCTGGTATCGTCTAATACATCATCTTCACTGTAATATTTCGGTATTAAAAAAGAAAAATCTTTTTTTAGTTCTCCAGGTCTATTCAAATCTTCATAAAGTATTACTGCTGAAATTATAGAATTAATTTCGACTGATAGTATCATAATGTTAGAACTATTATATTCCATTCTAGTTATATGATTCATTTTAAACCTCCTTAGACTTTCTATACCGCGGCTATAACAAATGGAATTGCTTCAGGTGCAAAGAATGCAACACCTACGAGACCAGCGATAATGCCAGCAGCTATAGCCAAGTCTTTTACATTATTTAAGTTAAGATGTTTTTTCTTAATCTCAGCTTTAGCTTGTTTAAGTTTCGCTAAGTCTGCTTGACCTTTTTTATAATCTTTTGAAGATTTCACTTTATCTATTATTTTTTTGGGGACTCCAGAACCAGCTAATGTTTTACCATGACTAGGTGTACCATCAACATTCTCAACGGCTTTCACTTTTCCTTTTTCTACATGAACATGTGGTTTTGCATCTTTGCTAGAAGGGCGATCTACTCTATATTTCCACCCTTGACCAGCATCATGAGTTTCACCATAACCATAAAATGTAAAATCATCACTATATTCTATATTTTTGAAATCACTATAAGGATTATTATTAACTCCTATCTTTTGAAGTTGTTTATTAAGCTCTTCTATAGTAATATCACTAGCCTCACCAGTTGCTTCCTTCTCTTCAAGAGCTTTTTTAGTAAGAATATTAATTTCTTCAATATCACTATTCAAACTAGTTGCTGAAACACTGTGACTTATAATCGAGAACATAAATACCGATAATAAAAACACAATAAATCCTTTCTTTAATAAGTTAATTTTTTTCAATATCATTTAAATTCCTCCTATCTTTTATTTCTAAAAATAGTATATCATTATAATTCTAAATTTTACCTTAAATTTACCTTAAAAAGGAAATGTGAAATTTTTAATAATTTACAGAGTTTTTAAATGTCATGTAACATAATGCCAATTATGTTACAT
>NZ_PPRM01000081.1 GCF_002902665.1 Macrococcoides caseolyticum | reverse complement strand
ATTGTATAGTCCTTAATATCCTTTTTCTTTAATCCCAACATGTCACTCACTCTCAAGCCACAGTTAATCCCTAAATTAAATAAAAAGACATCTCGCTCTGATCCATAATAAGCGAGTGCTTCTTTCATCTCCTGTATCTTTTTTACGTCACGAATCGGTTCTACGCTGTTCATCAAAATCACTCCTATATGATACGTATAATGTACGTATTGATATCACTATGATACATTATTTCAGGCATAAAAATAAACCCCTTTGGTGTCGGGGTTTTGCATGTAACATAATTGGCATTATGTTACATGACATTTAAAAACTCTGTAAATTATTAAAAATTTCACATTTCCTTTTTAAGGTAAATTTAAGGT
>NZ_PPRM01000080.1 GCF_002902665.1 Macrococcoides caseolyticum | reverse complement strand
ACTCTGTATCTTTTTCTTTCAATTTTTCAATAACAGCCCGTCCACTATTTATCATCTGATCAATAATATTATAGATTTCTAATTCGAGATATTTTAAAACATCTTCATATAAAAAGTTATCGTTATTGATTATATGATAAACATTATATTTAAGTGCATTATCCACTATATAAAGTTTTAACATCTCATTTATTTCTTCTAATCTGGTTTTATCTTTATCAATTTCAAGATTTTTAATAATATAACTTTTTAAATCTCCATAAAGTAATTCATTAACCGATATATTACCTAATTCAGCTATACGTTTTAATCTTTCTGGACTTGGTACAGACTTCCCTTTTTCCCACCTACTAACTATACTATCGGATGCCTCGAAACCTTTAAATCTTTGTCCGAATTCTCTCATATTATCACCTAATGAGAGTCGTATATTCTTTATTCTTTTTCCTAATTCATTGTTATTGTCACTCACTTTTACCCTCCTTAAAGTACTACTTATATAAATCATTATCGCACTTTTTTATTAAAAAGAAAAGAAAAATCGACGTAAACCGACGTAATAGGGTTGCGTTTTAGAAAGTTATATGCAATAATATATCTAACGACGCAAACCGACGCGTTATAGTTAGGAGGTGAGAACATGAATAAAGTTGTTGGATATCGTAAAATGATTGGTTTAGCTCAAACTGATCTAGCGAAAGAATTTAATATTTCCGTGCAATCATATAGAAATAAAGAAAAAGGAAGAGTACCATTCAAGCAAAGTGAAATGTTGATTTTTAAAAAATTGTTAATTAATAATGGCTTATTAGATGTAACAATAGATGATATTTTTTTTAACACTTAACCGACGCAAACCGACTTGATAGGAGGACAAAAAATGAAAATCGTGGATTTAGAACCTAAAGTACATGAAACAATCATGAATGATGCAGGTATTAAAGACTTTGAGCCGAAATATGCGAAGTTGTCAGCAATTCCGAAATATCTTGGTGTAAGTCGCTCAACTGCTTTAAGAATTATTCAAACAGCAGAAGAAACAGGATATGAACATATTAGAGTAAGTTTATCGCCAACACTTCAGTTAGTGCGTTTACGTGTCCTGGATGAGTATATAGCTAGTAAGGATAAAAAATGGATGTAGGAGGTAGGATTATGAACGCGCTTATTAAAACGGTCGCATATACACTTATCACCCTATATGTAGCCGACACGTTCGCAAAAAATCATGTTGAGATGCAAACGATATTCTACTTTGGAATGTTGCTTTTAGTAACTTATGAATTATTAAAATTGAAAACATTGGAGGAAAAGTAAAATGACAGAACAACAAATCAAAGAAATTTACAAGCTAGCAGATGTTTTAGAAACAATTTCTGATAATGATGCAGATTTATTTGAGACAGCAATCACTTTGGATAACACTATCTTTCAAGTAGAGTTAGAGCCTTTGGAATATGCGCGAGTTGTCGCTAAAGCAGTTAGTAATCAATTAGTTGAAATAGTAAATATGGAGGAAAAGTAAATGACAAATTTAAACGATGTATTAGTAGATGTGAAAAGTCTCAAATTAAAGGTAGATGCACTTAATAATTTAGTATTTAGCAATTTGGAAGATGCAGAAGATAGATTAGAGCAACAATGGATTGCAGAAGATTTCACATTAAGAATGATGGCAGAGGAACAAACGCAGGACTTATTTATCCTTTCAACAGTGATCAGTGATGTGTGGAAATCATTGGAGAGACTACAAGATGAAATAAAAAAAGCCGATAACACTCATCGTAGCGACCAAACTAACGAAGTGTTACCAGCAACGAACGAGTAATAATGAAATTACTCAACTGTATATTATATATGAAAGTGAGAGTCAATGCTATTGAGTCATAACTCTAATATAAAAATTATACCACATATTAAAGTAAATCACTACAAAAATCTTTATTCTAACTCATTTTTAACAAGAAAAGCACTTACATTTAAAGAGCTAGTTAAATACTTATCAGATGTTAAAGTATCAGATGACAAAGTTAGCAACGGAACTTATATATTGGGCGAAATGAAAGATGCACATAGGAATGATGAGAACGTGCTTAATCGTCATGCACTTGCATTAGATATTGATGATCTACCAGCAGACACAAGCATAGTTGAGGATATTGAGAATATGTTTTCATTCTCTTATATCTTATACAGTACATTCAGTCACAGAGTAGATAAGCCACGTTTTAGATTAATCATTCCATTAAGTAAACCGATAGAAAAAGAGTATTACAAGCCAGCTATCAAATTCTTTGAGAAACAGCTAGGTGTCAAAGTAGATGAAAAATCGTTTACATGGTCTCAATGTATGGCACGAGCAGTGAAACAGTCAGATGATACAGATTTTATATTTAAGTATCAAGACACCTCTTATATCGACACAGACACCCTTATAAGTGGCTTAAAGCAATACATGGATAAAGAGAAACCAACTGATATGAATAACGCTTATAAGCGAGATGATAGTCATTGGGATATAGCATACGGACAACTAAAAGAGGGAGAGGGAAGAAATAACGCTTGTACTTCGTTAGTAGGCTTGTTGTTAAGACGGTATATTCCTTTAAAAGTTACGGTAGCACTTATCCAGCACTGGAATAATTCTCTTATAGATCCATTAAGTGAAAAAGAATTAAGCACAATTATTAAATCAGTCGTCAAAATAGAAACAAAAAGACGAGGTGAACAAGTATTATAGATAATCTATTAAATGAAGTACAACAACAAGCAGAGCAGGATGCACAAGAAGTTGAAGAACTGAAAGAATTACCGTTAAGAAAACGACTGATAAGAATTAGAGAAGTTGAACTCAATAATTTAATTGATATTTGGACTCGCGAGGGTAAAAATGGCAACAAGCCTAAAGCATTACCAACGTGGCTTGTATGCAGTCTGATTATGAAAGAGATACCGTTTGTACTCTTTGATAATGAAGAACATACCAAGATTGCAATGTATCTTGAAACTGATGGCATATACACGCAAAACTATGGAATTATCAAAAAACATTTATCCTGGTTAGAACCATCACTCAATAACAATAGAGCCGATGAAGTAATATACCATATACGCAACCGTGCAAACATACGTGAAAAGACACAACAACCCCACTTGATACCAGTAGGGAATGGTATTTATAACCGTGCTACAGGCGTACTAGAGCCATTTAACAGTGATTATATATTTACTGCCAAAGTAAATACAAACTACGTTGAGAACGCTCCTAAACCTATTATAGATGGTTGGGATGTAGATGAATGGATAAGAGAAATCGCTTGTTATGATGATGAAATTGAAACTCTATTATGGCAGGTAGTTAACGACAGTCTAAACGGTAATTACACAAGGAAGAAAGCTATTTTTCTTGTAGGTGAGGGGAATAACTCAAAAGGCACGTACCAAGACTTTATAAAATATATTGTCGGTGGCGAGAATGTAGCATATCTAAAAATAGATGAATTTGAAAAGCAGTTTAGAACAAGTGTTCTTTTCGGTAAAACGGTATGTATCGGAGATGATGTACCGGTAGGGGTTTACATCGATGACTCTAGTACATTCAAATCAGTAGTTACTGGAGACCCGGTACTTGTTGAATTTAAACGAAAACAACCTTACAGCACAAACTTTTATTGTACTGTCATTCAATCTACAAACGGGATGCCACGTTTTAAAGATAAAACGCATGGTAATTTACGAAGAATATTAATTGTACCATTCAATGCAGACTTTAATGGATCAGTAGAGAACAGAAACATCAAAGACACATACATTAAAGATAAAGCAGTACTGGAATATGCATTATTTAAAGCAATAAAAATGGACTTTGCAAACTTCATAATACCTAAAGCATCACAAGAAAAGATGACATCATTCATGGCAGATAATGACCCCGTTTACGATTTTAAGGTTGCAGTATTTGATGAATGGAATAAAGAATTTAGCATTAAATATTTACCACAAGATTTTGTTTATATGGTTTATGAGAATTTCTGTGATAGAAACAACTATAAACCTTTAAGCGAACGGAAGTTTAAGCAACAATTTGAAAGGTATTTACCGGATGAGTGGGATGGTGGAAATGTTAGAAGAATTACTTCAGATATTCACATCACAACAATATCACGATTAGCAAAACGAGAACATGTCACTTATGATGTAAAGCGAGATAAACCTTATCGTTCATATCAGAATAACAGAATTAAAGCAGTTAATTAAAAAGCTACAGTTTTAAAGAAAAACTACATTTCTAATGTTGGTAATGTAGCATGAATAAACCTAGTCATATCAAGACTTTGAAAGATTTTTGCTACGTTACTACATTATTTTATTAAGTTAATTACAAAAAATAACACTAGGTAAAGAGAAGAGAAGTAAACATTAAACTAACTTTATAAATTTCTGTAGTTTTGTAGCAAAAAGTTAAATAAAGACCGTTGTTATAGGGTTTATAGGTGCTACAGTATTGTGATAATAACTACAGTAATAGTATAAAGTGTAGCAACTCATAAACGAGGTGCAGGATGGAGATTTTGATGAGGGGACAGGATATATAAAAACATACCTCATTGTTATGTATAAGTAACGTAACCCACCAAAGCATAATTAAGTGGCTAAACTGTCTGATGTATGTCATTTTTTTACCATTTCCGTTGGTAATTCACTGTTATTATGAACACTCCTTAGATTAATAACGATACCAAAACATGATTATGTGTATAAAAGATTTATGTATGCATCCCGTACATGCATTTAAGCTACAGGGTACGAAGTCACCTAAACATTATATGTGATTAAACTAGATATGTAGAGGGGATTAGATACCCCCTCACCTTATATAAGACTTAGATACCCTTATATATTGTATTGGATCACCTTCTTTTTAGAATTGTCATATAAAAACAATCAGAAAAAGGAGAGCAAAAAATTGTTAAAACAAGAAACTTTAGAACTAGATGCAAAGATGAGCCAGGAACACTTGGATGTATTAAATATCATTAAGGAATGTAAAGATGATGCAATCACGAGAAAGCAGATTGTCGCATTACTTGGTAAAGACACAACGTACTTTAGACAGTTGAACATTATCATCAATGATCTAGTTGTGATATTTAAAGAGCCTATCGGGTCGGCTAGTAATTCATTAAGAAATGGTTACTTTTATTGTAGAAGTAAAGAAGATTTTTATTTTGCTAAAGCATCTCTATATTCAAGAGTTAGCAGTATAGGGGATAGATTGGAAGTAATAAGAGAGTTAGAAAAAGCAAGAAAGCAATAATGGTAGTTAGGAGGGTTACCCTCCTGGCTTACTACTAATAAAAAATGAAAAGAGGATAATAATATGCACTTTAACAATATTAAGAACGCAATCAATTTATTAAGTATTCCAACAGATATGAAAGAACAGTTATATAAAGCGGTGGAATTAGACGAGGCAACAATTCCAACTATTACAAAAAAAGAAATACTAGCTATTGAAGATGACCAGGAAAGACAAGAGGCAATTAAAAACAATATACATTTATTCCAATAAAAAAGGTGGTTAAACAATGAGTAAAATTGTAGAGAAAAAACAGGAAATAGAAAAGATTAAATCAGAAATTTATAGTTTTATGGATGATAAGAATAATCTTGAAAAAGATATTAACGATCTAAAACGTGAATTTGAAAATTTTGAAGATGAGTACAACGCACTTATATTAAACGGTGAACAAGATAAAGCAGATGCATTATTTGTTAGTCATGAAAGCAAAAGAAAAGAATATGAAACTAAAAATAAGCGTTTAGAAAGTATGAAACTACTGAATGAAGATGAAGTTATTATTAAGAAATGGAAAGAAATATCTATAATTGCAAACAGTTTAGAAGATGAGTACAGAAAAGAACATGATGATGTTTTAACAGATTATTTAAAAGCCAGGGTAGAAGTAGAAAACAAAAAGAAACAACTAGAAGAAATTTCTTATCAACATAAAACATATAATTATGCATTAAATGTAGAATGTGGCGGACATTTTCACGATATAGGCAGACGAGATATACTCACAAATATTGTGAGTCGCGATGTGTTCCCTGAATACTATGTACAAAGTAAGTTAAAACAATACCAAGCTGAACAGCAATAAAAACACTGACTAGCATACCGTTATCGGTGTGCTGGTCTTTAATACTATTTAAGGATGTGAAAAGATGAAACTAACAGAAAGACAAAGGCGTTTTGCAGATGAATATATTATTAGTGGTAATACTCATAAATCATGTATAAATGCTGGATATAGTGAGAAGTACGCAAAAACAAACAGCCATATTATGCTAGAAAATACGAGAATAAAACAATATATAGATGAGAGGTTAAATTTGTTGAAATCAAATAAAATTGCAGAACAACAAGAAGTGTTGGAGTACCTTACAAGTGTATTAAGAGGACAGCAACAAGATATAGAAGTTTTACCATTATCAGTTGGTAAAGGTGTGCAGGAACTAAAGACGATAGAAAAGAGAGCAGACACGAGCGCACGCATTAGATCAGCCGAGTTATTAGGTAAGCGTTACGGTCTATGGATAGATAAGCAAGAAGTAAATACAAATAGTGTTGTGTTCGTTGATAGCATCATGAACGAAGAAACAGAAAAATATATAAATACAAATCATCCTAACGCTACAGTCATTGTTGATGATATACCTTAAGGGAGTGATAAAAGTTAATTTTTACTTATTATTTAGGTGTTTTAGGGAGGTGTTGAGGTGACTAAATTAAGCGAATTAGCATTTTGCAAAGTATCTATACATGATAAATCTAAGGATGCAGTATTAGGGTATTTCAATAAAACAATATTCGTAAACAACCATAGGCACTTTTTAACTATGGAAGGGATGCAGGTAGGCTTTGGTATTCGTGCATTTATTATTTGTCCTAAATGTAAGAAACGTTGTAACGTGCTTTATACGGTCAACCCCTACTATCTAAATGGTGATAGTCTATTCGGTAAAGTGTTGGCTTGTCGTAAGTGCTGGAACTTCAATTATTTATCACAACAGACGACTAAAACAAAGTGGGAATATGAATTGCACAAGATGTTGTATTACGGGATGTTAGTAGATAGTAAATTCCGATTAGATAATGGCTTTGCAACTCAATTCCCAACAAAACACAACAATATTTCATGGCACAATTATATGAAGTACTACAGACAATACAAGCACTATCAAGATATTGCAGGAAACAAGTGGATGAAACAAATACCAGCATCATTAAAAAGATATATTAAGAGGTGAGCCGATGAAGTTAATAAGAGCAGAACACACATTCACATATAAAAGTGATGGCAAGTTATCAGAATATCAGTTATTGAGAGACTTCTCACCAGTGACAATACGCTTAAATGTAGCCTATATGTCGATGCAGATAAATGAAATGTATCATCTTTCAGTAAGTCACACGACTTGTAGCGATGTATTAGGTGTTATAACTATTGGAACGCCAGTAGAAACATTAGCTTGTTGGATAATCGAGCAGAAACAGGCATTAGATCGTTATAAAAAGAAAAGTAATAGAAATATGCATATATTAAAAACGTGCTTATATAAGTACTCTAAAGACGAACAAAGGGAAGTTAAACGTTACCTATCAAGTAACGGAAGATATGGCAATATTAAAGTGATTGAACGTTTAAAGCATGACTTATACCAGGCAACGAACGACGCACGTATAGAGCGTAATAAGGCACGAGAGAGCGAACGTTTAATAAATATATACAAACATACACAACAAGTAAAACAGGCGTTACACACGCAAAGAGAGGTGCTTTCTGTATAATGTTTTTTCCATTGACCGAACATGATTATAAAACTATCGAACTTAGAATAAAGCAGTATCATTCATTAGCAGAATGGCTACATTATCATCCTGGAACAGAGGGAGAGTATATAGATAATGTTAGGCGTATCGTGAACGCTATATCAAAGGTGTACAACGCTTTAGATTTACCTAGCCAGCAGTTATTTAAGTTGTTATGGTGGGAATGTGAGCCGATAGATATTATTGAAGATGTGATGCATGTATCAAAACGAACTATAAACAAGCACAAGAAATTAATACTTGAAAGAATAGGTGCAGAACTTGGCATCGTGTGAACGTAAAGCATTAAAGAATTATATAAAGAATTATCATAAAGTACACAAGCTGATAGATGTTGATGATCTAGATACTAGCGATAACGATTTTTTTGACATTGAAAGTGATACGGGTATGAGTTTTGATGCGATAGTACAGCAGTACACACAAATAAGCGATGTCGCTGGTATCAATAACATAATGGATAAAGTATTAAGAGTGGGGACAGAAAAAGAGATACACATTTTCTTTATGATGCTACAGGGTAGAACGGTCAACGATATGTGTAAAGTATTCGATAGAGGTAGAAGTACTATACACAATTATATTGATAACTTGCTGGATAAAGTAATAGAGGGATAGCCATTAAGTTGGTTATCCTTTATATTTTTTCGAGGCTTATAAAAGTTAACGCTACAGGGTATGTAACTGTGGAGTATTAGATTTATGTAAGAGTTAAATTAATAATAAAACTTTACTTATTATATATATTTAGTAAACTTATAATAAATATATATATGAGGTCTAATTTAATGGAAGAAAACAATCAATTATATAACATAATGAATGATTTTACTGTTTCTTTAATTTCAATGAAGAAAATATCGGAAAAATATTATGAG
>NZ_PPRM01000079.1 GCF_002902665.1 Macrococcoides caseolyticum | reverse complement strand
TTAAGGGAAATACTTTTCCCTTACAAGTAGGTGAATAATACTTTGCGAAGCAAATGTATACATTCGCACTGCTTGACCAAAACATTTATGTACAATTTATGGTACAATTGAGAAAAGCATCGTGACAGAACAATTGGACATAAATGTTTTGTGTTCTTGTGATGTGATGGCTGTTGTTCATCTCAAATGCGAGCGAATAGTGAGACATTTGGATTTACAACAATCGTGTGAATGTCTGCGACCGAATAGGGAGCAGTCTGAACCGATACATCACATCACTTC
>NZ_PPRM01000078.1 GCF_002902665.1 Macrococcoides caseolyticum | reverse complement strand
GTTATACAATTTAATTAACTTAATTGAACGTAAAAAGAACATTCAGCATTAATAACTGCTACCAACAGTTATTAATCGCTTACCGATCGCGTACATCGGCAAACACTTTAGAATGTTCTTCTAACTTCCTCATTATGAGATTTATATTTTAATCATACCCGATTTTTCAGAGGTTATCAATAAAACAAATCTCAAGAGTAAGTTATAAGAATATTAAATCGACAGAAGTCATAAGAGTGCATGCCATGGAAAAGACCGGCATGTACTCTTTTTTCGTTCCTAAATACTAGAAAAGGAATGATAGAAATGACTTACATCATGAACGACTTTGAAAACAACTTTGAAACAATCATCGCAATGGATCGTACGGTTGAACGATACAACCGTCACCTTAAAGAGACCGAATACCGTATTTTAAATGTATTAAAACAACATAGCTTAAAAGTGATTGGTTTTTCTCATCTAAAACTTCAGACCATCGCAGACCTTCTACATATCAGTAAGAAGACCGTCTACCGTGTTTTAAAAAAACTTGATGCAGAAGGTTATATCACGAAGATTCATACCGTCAGTGGCAAACGTAAGAATAACGGTGCAATGGTCTTTAGAATCAATACCTATACACAATATGAAGTCATCCGAGAAAAAAATGTCCACGCTAAAATGTCCACGCTTAATCAAGTGATTAAGACCGGGAAAGAGCTGTCACAACAGGCGTTACAACATGTTCATG
>NZ_PPRM01000008.1 GCF_002902665.1 Macrococcoides caseolyticum | reverse complement strand
AATATATGTAATTAATTACAGTTAAAAATACAATTAATTTTATTTAGTATAAAAAAAACCTGAATCTAATTGGTCAAATAAAATCAAAAATTAGTTTGACTATATTTGGCTATTGGTGTATAATGTAATTACAGAAGTGATAAGAAACTTCTGTTAGCACTAATTTTATTTAGTATAAAAAAAATCTGAATTTAATTGTTCAAATAAAATCAAAAATTAGTTTGACTATATTTGGCTATTAGTGTATAATGTAATTAAAGAAGTGATAAGAAACTTCTGTTAGTACGATGAAAATTGAATATAGGAGTGATTTAATATGAATAATGATATTTTTGATAATAATTTTGATGCGATTTTTAATAGAATGTTTAATGAAATGAATAAAGGACAGGTCTCACGCAAGTTTTATATTAACGGTCAGGAAGTATCGAGTGAGGCGATACAGCAACATCAACAGCAACAGCAACAGCAACAGCAACATCAACCTCATACTTTACAACAAACGAGCGATAGTTTCTTAAATAAGATAGGAAGAAATTTGACAGAAGAAGCAAGAAACAACCAATTAGATCCCGTTATAGGTAGAGAATCCGAAGTTCGTCAAGCTGCTGAAGTATTAAGTCGTCGAATTAAGAACAATCCGATACTAGTCGGTGAAGCAGGTGTAGGTAAGACTGCAGTCGTTGAAGGTCTTGCCCAGGCAATTGTAAAAGGGGATGTACCAGCTTCGATTAAGGATAAGGAAATCATTTCAATCGATGTGTCAGCGCTTGAAGCGGGGACTCAGTATCGTGGTGCGTTTGAAGAGAATGTACAGAAATTACTTGAAGAAGTAAAAGCGCAAGGGAATGTAGTATTATTCATCGATGAAATTCATCAGATTATTGGCAGTGGGTCGACTGGAGGAGACTCTGGAAGCAAAGGTTTGTCCGATATATTAAAACCAGCGCTTAGTCGTGGTGAGATATCTATTATCGGTGCAACAACACAGGACGAGTATCGCAATAACATAATGAAAGATCCGGCACTTGCTCGTCGTTTTAATGAAGTTGTTGTGAATGAACCGTCGAAAGCAGATACAATTAAAATCTTAAAAGGAATCAAGGAAAATTATGAAAACCACCATCATGTTAAGATTGATGATGAGGTGATAGAAACAATCGTTGATTTATCTATTCAATATATGCCGGGCCGCATGCTACCGGATAAAGCAATTGATTTGATGGATATTACAGCAGCGCATATTTCATCACGTAATACGGTTGTAGACAAAGTAGAGATTGAAAAAGAAATTGAAGCTCTTGAAGCTGAGAAGTTGCAGGTTGTCGAGCAGGAAGACTTTAATCGTGCGCAGGAATTGCAGATGAAGATTAAAGCTTTAAAAGACAAATTATCAGCCGGTGTGGAAAGTAATCATGTCACAAAAGAAGATGTGTCTGCTACTGTAGAACGCATGACAGGTGTGCCCGTTTCTCAGATGGATGATAATGAAATTGAGCGTCTAAAACATATGCAATCCAGACTTGCAAGTAAAGTCATCGGTCAGGATGAAGCTGTTCAAGCTGTTGCGAAAGCAATCAGACGTAATCGTGCAGGATTTGATGATGGTAATCGTCCAATCGGCAGCTTCTTGTTTGTAGGTCCAACAGGTGTCGGTAAGACAGAGCTTGCTAAACAACTCTCTTTAGAACTATTTGGTACGACTGAATCGATGATTCGTCTGGATATGAGTGAATATATGGATCAGACAGCTGTCTCTAAAATGATTGGTACAACTGCCGGTTACGTTGGATATGATGACAACTCGAATACATTAACTGAACAAGTACGTCGTAATCCATATTCAGTCATCTTATTAGATGAAATTGAAAAAGCACATCCTCAGGTTCTGACATTGCTGCTGCAAGTATTAGATGACGGTGCTCTGACTGATGGTCAAGGTAATACGGTAAACTTTAAGAATACGATAATAATAGCAACAAGTAATGCATCATTTGGTGAAGACCATGAACGCACATCTATCTATGAAGAGTTAAAAGGATACTTCAGACCTGAATTTTTAAATCGTTTCAATGCGATTGTTGAATTTAAGCATTTAGCTAAAGAAGATTTGAAACAAATTGTAGAACTATTATTACAAGATGTGCAGGAGGTAGTTGCACGTAAATCAATAGATATGGAAGTAACAGAACGTGCGAAAGACTGGTTAGTCGAGCATGGCTATGATCAGGCTTTAGGTGCAAGACCATTACGTCGATTGATCGAAAGTGAAGTACGTGATTCTATTACGGATTACTATTTAGATCATATTGATGTAAAACATGTGACCATCGACCTGAATGAAGCTGAAGATGGTTTAATGGTTAAAGAATAATTATTAGGATTAGCATGAGCAAGGACCAGATTACTTAGCAATCTGGTCCTTGCTCTTTTTTGTAAAAAATGAAAAGGAATTACCAAATTAACTGTTAATTTGGTAATTCCTTATTTAAATAGCTGTTTCTTAAATGTTCGACATAGTCTTCTTCAGGTGTAACCATGACAGTACTCTGATCGGTATACGTTACGAATCCGGGTTTAGCACCGCTTGGTTTATGCACATGCTTGATTTCTGTATAATCAACTGGGATTTTAGAGGAACCTTGTGCTTTTGAGAAGTAGCCGGCAAGCATTGCAGCATCTTCAACTGTGCCATCTGTTGGATTGCTATCAAGAATCACGACATGACTGCCTGGAATATCTTTTGTATGAAACCATAGATAGTTGTTGCGCCCTAATTTATGCGTAATGTATTCATTTTGAAGGTTATTGCGGCCGACCACAATTTCTTGGCCGTCACGCGATAAGTAATAATCGATAGAGGACTGCTGTTTTTTAGATTGTTTTGTTTTATGTTTTTTCTTGATAAAATTTTGCTCTGCAAGCTCTGTACGGATATCATCGATATCGTCTACAGAAATATGATCCAGCTGCATCTGAATCGTTTCTATATATGCTATTTCATCCTGCGTCGCCTTTATCTGTTCAGCGGCATGCGCTTTACGTGTTTTTAGACGATTGTATTGTTTGTAGTAATACTGTGCGTTCTCTGCGGGTGATTTTCTAGGGTTCAATGGAATTGTCACAGTCTCTTCATTATAATAGTTTTTCGTTATGAATTCATCCATGCCTTGTTTGAGCTGATACATATTGCTCGTTATAAGTTCTCCATAAAGATTCATCTCGTCCATCTGTTTTGTCTGTTCTAGTTCATCAACAAGTTTTGCGAGTTTCTTTTCATTTTTTTGAAGTAATGAATTTAAGTGACGTGAAAGATCGTTCGTCTGGTTACGGACACGTTCACGTACTGCGCGGTCTTTATAATAGATATCCAGCATTTCGCTGAGACTACTATATGATTCGGTATATATACCATGCGCTACTGGTCGGAAATAGAAATCTTCTTTGCCATCAATGGAAAACGTTGAAGCATTCGTTTGTAACGTCTGCATAAATCGATTAAATGCGATATCGACATCAGTATCCATCGATAGCATCTCCTTGACTGCAAGCGGACTAAAACCTTCTAGTAGTCTTAACACTGCTTTATGAATAGCAAGCGTGTTATCAAGCTTGTCGCTGATTGTATCTACTGTGAATGGATTTGTCTTCTTGTCTGTTGGTGGGAACTCGTAGTTGAATCCAGGCATTAAAGTACGTGCGCTGTTTGTGTTTGGTGTTAAGTGTTTGAAGCTGTCTAATATTTTATTGCTATCATCTGTTAAGATGAGGTTACTGTGTTTCCCCATTATTTCCAGATAGAGATGTCGCTTAATGCGATCACCAATTTCATCGGTATTGTTGATGGTAAAATGAACAATACGATCATTTCCAATCTGTTCGATACGTTCGACGATACCACCTTCAATATGTTTACGTAGCACACGTAAGAACATCGGAGGTTCGAATGGATTATCGAGTTGATTATTTGTGATTTGCATACGTGCAAAGTTTGGATGTATTGAGAGCATTAATTTTTGATTTTTGCGGTTCGCTCTTATCGTTAAGATAACCGTAAATTGATCAGGCTGTGTAATCTTATTGATTCGTGCCGTTTCTAGAAATGATATTTCTTTAATCATCTGATGCGTAAATAAGCCGTCAAAAGCCATGTTTTCACCTTCTTTTCATAATGTTTATAGTGTAACATGAAATAACAATTTCACAAGGCGAATGTTTCATCTATATTTTTATCCATTTATATGATAAATTTAATTTATATCATTTTTATGAAAGGTCGTAGACATGGATATAGAAAAAGGTTTATTAATTGTATTATCTGGTCCCTCTGGAGTTGGTAAGGGAACTGTGCGTCGTGCGATATTTGAGGATCCGGATACTGATTTCGAATACTCAATTTCAATGACGACGAGAAACAAACGTGAAGGCGAAGTAGATGGTGTAGATTATTTCTTTAAGTCACGTGAAGAATTTGAAGCACTGATCGAGCAAGATGCATTTATCGAATATGCTGAATATGTCGGGAACTACTACGGGACCCCTGTACAGTATGTTAAGGATACTATGGAACGTGGTAAGGATGTATTTTTAGAGATTGAAGTTGAAGGTGCAAAGCAAGTCAGAAAGAAATTTCCTGAAGCGCTATTTATCTTCTTAGCGCCACCAACACTTGAGCATCTAGAGGAACGACTTATCGGTCGTGGCACTGAAAGTCAGGAAGTCATCAATCATAGAATAAGTGAAGCACGTAAAGAAGTGGAGATGATGAATCTCTATGATTACGTAGTGATCAATGATGAAGTGATGGATGCAAAGGAAAAGGTTCAGATGATTGTTGGAGCTGAACATTTAAAACGTGAACGTGTAGAAGCACGATTCAGAAAAATGATACTGGAGGCAAAATAATGTTAAACCCACCATTAGATAAATTAAAAGAAAAAGTGAATTCTAAATATTTAATCGTAACCCTTGCAGCGAAACGTGCACGTGAAATGCAGGATCATCCAGATGTAAAATTGAATGACCGATACCTATCGTATAAACCTGTTGGTCAGTCTTTAGAAGAGATTGCTGCAGGTAAGATTCATATTACAAGCGCACACCCTGAGGAATAGTGTAAACTGACAAATGTAATGTTTGTCAGTTTTTTTATAGGAGGAATTTAGACTTATGAAGATTGTATTAGGCGTTACTGGTGGGATTGCGGTATATAAAGCGATAGATTTAACAAGTAAGCTCGTACAGAATGGTCATGAAGTGCGTGTCATCATGACGGAGAGTGCAGAGCAGTTTGTGACGCCACTTGCATTTCAGGCGTTAAGCAGAAATCCTGTATACACAGATATCTTCGTGGAACATAACCCGGCAGAAATTCAGCATATTGCTCTTGGAGACTGGGCAGATATTATGATCATCGCACCATTAACTGCATCAACGCTCGGTAAGATTGCACATGGTATCAGTGACAATATGCTGACTGCAACTGTACTTGCGTTTACGAAGACGATTTATCTAGCACCTGCGATGAACAGTAATATGTACAATAATCCAGCAGTAATAGATAACATTCAAACGTTACTGAAGCGCGGATTCAAATTCATAGAACCAGGAGAAGGTTTCCTGGCCTGTGGCTATATAGCAAAAGGACGTATGGGCGAGCCGCTAGAAATCATGAAATTTATTGCTGAAGATAATATAGAAAAAGATTTGCAAGGCAAGAAAGTATTGATTACAGCAGGACCTACAATTGAAACAATAGATCCAGTGCGCTATTTGACGAATCGTTCGTCGGGTAAGATGGGGTATAGTTTAGCTGAAGCAGCAAACTTAAGAGGAGCAGACGTAACATTAGTATCGGCAGATGTAGGAATACCTGTGCCGAATGGTGTACGTCATATTAAGACTGAAAGTGCACAAGATATGTTCAATGCAGTAAGAGACAATATGGAACAGGATCTGATTATTAAAGCAGCAGCAGTAGCAGACTATACACCAGTTGAAACACATGATCAGAAATTAAAGAAACAAGAGGGAGATCTGACGATTACATTTAAACGTACAGTGGATATACTGAAATATATTGGTGAGCATAAGACGATACAATTTGTTGTAGGCTTTGCAGCAGAGACAGAACACGTTGAAAAGTATGCACGCGGTAAACTCATCAAGAAAAATGCGGATGTCATTGTTGCAAATAATGTGGGTGATAAATCGATCGGATTTAAATCGAATGACAACGCTGTAACGATGTATTTCAAAGACGGAACGCACATCGATATTTCGAAACAGTCTAAGCTGAACATCGCACATGAAATCTTATCACATGTAAAAGAGAAGGGATTTAAGTGATTGCAAAAGTTATCGTAGACGTTAATAGTAAACGTGTTGATAAGTTATTTGATTATTATATTCCGGAACATCTAAAAAGCGATATCGTACCAGGCCAGAGAGTTGTTGTGCCGTTTGGCCCACGAAAAATACAGGGTTATGTTATCACAGTGACGGATAATGCAGAATACGACAAGCTGAAACCTGTCATTGCGATTCAGGACTTTATACCGGAACTTACGCCTGAATTAATAGAGTTAAGTGAGTGGATGAGCTATTCTCACGTCTCAAAACGTATTGCAGTGCTCGATGCGATGCTGCCAAATGCAGTAAAAGGGAAATATAAAAAGATATTTCGCCTAATAGACGATGAAACATTGCCTCAAGAACTCACGCAATATTTTAAAGATGCAACCTTAACACTTGAACGCGCGCAGCAGCTTGAAATTGTTTCACTGCTCAAGCCATATATTGAATGTGGTGACATCGTTGAAGATATCGAAGTCTCTCAAAAATACAAGAAAAAGACATTCGTCGGTGTAAAGCTTAATCACTCGAATGTAGATGATATCATTTCACAGCTAAAATCCGAAACGCAGATACGAGCGATCGAACTCATAAATGATGCAGGAGAACTGACATTGATCGAACTGAAAGAAGAGGGCATATCAAACGCTGTAGTCAATAACTTAGTCCAAAAAGGATTTTTAGAAAAAATCAATATTGAAACGACGCGAGATCCGTATGCGCATAAAGTATTCTTTGAAGATAAAGAAAAGGCACTGCATGATGAACAGCAGAGTGCGTATGACGCTGTTATGGCAACTATTAATAAAGATCAATCAGAAACATTCCTGTTACATGGGATTACCGGAAGCGGTAAGACAGAGGTATATCTTCAACTCATTAAAGAAGTGCTGGACAAAGGGCAGGATGCCATCGTGCTCGTACCTGAAATTGCGCTGACACCTCAGATGGTAGATCGATTCAAGTCCCGCTTCAGTGATGAAGTGGCTGTACTGCACTCGGGTCTTTCTAACGGTGAACGCTATGATGAGTGGCGTAAGATAAAGATGGGAGATGCACGCGTATCTGTCGGTGCAAGGTCCAGTATATTCGCACCATTTAAAAATATCGGCATCATCATTATCGATGAAGAGCATGAAACAACATATAAGCAGGAAGACTATCCACGATACCATGCCCGCGAAATTGCGGAATGGCGTGCACAGTATCATCAATGTCCACTCATACTCGGCAGCGCCACACCATCACTTGAAAGTTATGCACGTGCAGAAAAGGGTGTCTATACGAAGCTTGAAATGTTAACACGTGCGAACAAATCCGCGATGCCTGAGATGATTGTCTCGAATATGCGAGACGAACTGATGAACGGAAACAGGTCGATGTTCTCTAGCGTACTGCATGATAAGATTCAGGAGAAGATTGATAAAGGAGAACAAGTCGTGCTCTTCTTAAATAGAAGAGGGCATGCACAGTTTATGCTGTGCCGTGACTGCGGACACGTACCGATGTGTCCGAACTGCGACATTAGCTTAACGTATCATAAATATACGGATGAACTGAAGTGTCATTATTGTGGATATAAGGAACCACCTGTTAATATATGTCCGAGCTGTGAAAGTGAACATATACGCGAGATGGGCGTCGGTACGCAGAAGGTTGAAGAGATCATCTATCAGACATTCCAGAATGCAAAAGTCATCCGTATGGATAATGATACGACGCGTAAGAAAGGTGCACACGAACGACTGCTTGAACAGTTTAAAAACGGAGAAGCGAATATTTTACTCGGCACACAGATGATTGCAAAAGGACTGGATTTCCCCAACATTACACTCGTTGGCGTACTGAATGCCGATACGATGCTTAACTTACCGGACTTCCGAGCAAGTGAGAAAACATTCCAGCTCATAACACAAGTCGCTGGACGCGCCGGACGAAGCGAAAAGACAGGCGAAGTCGTCATTCAGACATATAATCCTGAACACTACGCAATACAGCATGCGGTGAATTATGACTATAAAGCTTTCTTTAAAGAAGAGATGGAGTACAGAAGACTCGGCAAGTATCCGCCGTACTTCTATATGATCTATCTTAATATGCAGCACAATAATTTAAAGACCGTACTGACCGAAAGTAAGCATATACATGATATATTAGTACAGCACCTATCACCGAAAGCGTATGTACTCGGACCCGCACCAAGCCCAATCGCCCGAATTAATAATCAGCACCGTTTCCAGATACTGATTAAGTTTAAATCAGAACCCGAACTGTTAAAGGCACTTAATTATCTCGATGACCGATATCATGAACTGTTTGTGAAAGATAAGTTCTCGCTGCATATCGATATAAACCCGTATATGATGATGTAATCATTCGTCATCACACACAAAATATAGTAAAATAACACTAAGCACTCTCTTTAACTTTGTTTAAGGAGAGTTTTATCATTTATATCAATACGTGGTAATACAGTGCGTTTTCATGTAAAATAGAATGATTGAAGATATAAAGGAGAAGTTACGTGATTAAACAATTAATAGAAGAACAAAACCCATTGTTACATCGTGAAGTTAAAGATGTAACACAGTTTGATGCGAGTTTAAAGGCATTGATCAAAGATTTAGAAGATACATTATTCCATCATGATGGCGTTGGGATTGCTGCACCTCAGATTGGCGTTGATTTAAAGGTTGCTTTAGTGGATATGGAAGCAGATGGTATATTGCAACTTGTGAACCCGAAGATTGTTTCTTATTCAGAAGAGACGGAAAGTGATGTAGAAGGTTGTCTATCAATCCCTGGCGTATTCGGTCTTGTTGATCGTTCGATTGAAATTGTAATCGAAGCAAACGATCTAGATGGGAATAAGATTGAAATGACCGCGTATGATGATATTGCGCGTATTATTCAGCATGAAGTGGATCACTTATACGGGGAACTGTTCACAGAAAAGATGACGAAACAGTTAACGGAGGAAGAACTGGAGGAGATGTACGGTGAGTAAGATTATATTTATGGGTACGCCTGACTTTTCAGCACCAATCTTAAAGGCATTGCATGAAGCGCATGGTGTAAGTCTCGTCATTACACAGCCGGATAAACCTGTCGGGCGTAAGCGCGTACTAACACCACCTCCCGTTAAGGTGATGGCAGAAAGCCTAGGCATTGAAGTGTACCAGCCTGAATCGATGAAAAGTGATGAAGCGTTTGAGCGTGTGCATGCGCTCAGTCCGGATTTAATCGTTACTGCTGCTTTCGGTCAGATATTACCGGAACGCGTACTTGATATTCCACGTCTCGGCTGTATTAATGTACATGCGTCACTACTACCGAAGTATCGTGGCGGTGCACCGATTCATAAAGCGATTATTAATGGTGAGAAGTATTCGGGTGTAACAATCATGTATATGGTTAAACGTCTAGATGCAGGAGATATGATCGACAGTGTGCAAGTACCGATTGAAATCAATGATACTGTCGGAACACTTCATGATAAGTTAAGTGTAGCAGGTACAGATTTATTACTTGAAGTAATGCCAAGTGTACTGAGCGGTACGAACAACCGCACACCTCAGAATGATAGTGAAGCGACATTTGCCTCTAACGTCAGTCGCGAAGAAGAGTATGTCACTTTTGACCGCACGGCGCTTGAGGTACACAACCACATTCGAGGTTTAAGTCCATGGCCTGTTGCATTCGCGAACTTTGATGGCAAAGCGATGAAACTTTGGGCTTCTGAAATAGCTGAAGGTAGTGGTACACCTGGTGAAATTATTCAGGCTGATAAGGCTGGTTTAGTCATTGCTACAAATGATGGCGCTGTGCGCATTACTTCACTACAACCAGCTGGTAAGAAACGCATGGATGCTGCAAGTTTTGTAGCGGGTGCGAAGTCACAACTCGTTGGGATGAAATTTAATGAAGCATAATGTGAGAAGTGTTGCACTAGAAATATTAGATGCAGTTTTAACTGAAGGTGCATATAGTAATCTACTGATTAATGAAGCGATAAAAAAAGGGTACGTTGAACCTGTTGATCGTGCGCTCTTAACGGAACTTGTATATGGGACGCTGCAGCGTAAACTGACGCTCGAATTTTACGCAGCGCCTTATATTAAGACGAATATTAAAGGGTGGATGAGAAGACTTATTTTAATGAGTATTTATCAGTCTGTCTATTTAGATAAGGTGCCGGACCATGCCATCATCAATGAAGCGGTGGAGATAACGAAACGTCGAGGCTCAATGGGTGGTGCAAATACGGTAAATGCGATATTAAGAAACTTTCAACGTAATCCGTTACGTGACCTAAATGAAATAAAGGATGACCTGAAACGTTTAAGTGTTGCAACAAGTACGCCACTTTGGCTGATAAAGCACTGGAATACACACTTTGGATTTGATACAACACGGGAGATGGCGGAAGAATTTCTAAATTATCCAGATACGACAGTTCGTGTAAATACGACGAAGATTACGCCAGAAGATGCAATAAAGCGTTTAACTGAAGCAGGTTATACTGTTGAACAATCAGAAATTATACCTGAATGTTTAACAATCGATGGTCCGCCTATCGTGCAGCATGAATTATTTAAACATGGTTTCTTAAGTGTTCAGGATGCGTCCAGTATGCTTGTTGCGAATGTGCTGGATCCACAACCGGATGAAACAATACTTGATGCATGTAGTGCACCAGGTGGTAAAGCATGTCATATTGCAGAGAAGATGAACCGAACGGGCCATATTGATAGCCATGATGTTCATCCACATAAGATTGATCTAATCCAATATAATATTACGCGTCTGTCACTACGTAATATTCATCCGAGCGTGCACGATGCAACTATGCCGTATGACAAACAGTATGATCGTGTATTAGTGGATGCACCGTGCTCAGGTTTTGGTGTAATGAAACGTAAACCAGAGATAAAGTATGACAAGACACAGAAGGATATCGATACGCTTTGGCCACTGCAGCTTGAAATATTGAAAAATGCGGCTAACGCCGTGAAACCTGGTGGTGTTCTCGTATATTCCACTTGTACGATTGAACAGATGGAAAATGAGAACGTTGTGTATTCATTTATCAAACAAAATGAAGATTTTGAAATAGAACCGATTGAACTACCGGTTATCGGTAAGCAAAAATTATTGCAGGTGTTGCCGCAAGACTTTAATTCTGACGGCTTCTTCATTGCAAAACTAAGAAGGAAGTGTAAATAATGGCATTATTAGAAAAGAAAAATAAAAAGTTCATGCCGAACTTTGATAAACCCTCAATCTATTCATTACAACTCGGAGAATTAAAAGAATGGCTGGCAACGCATGGTCAGCAAAGTTTTAGAGCGAAACAGATTTACGACTGGTTATATGTAAAACGTGTTAACTCATTTGAAGAGATGTCAAATTTATCGAAAGAACTGCGTAAAGTGTTAGAGGATAACTTTACGATGACAACGTTAAAAACTGTTGTTAAGCAGGAAAGTAAAGATGGTACGATTAAATTTCTATTTGAATTACAGGATGGATATACGATTGAAACAGTGTTAATGCGTCATGATTATGGCAATTCAGTCTGTGTAACAACGCAAGTAGGCTGCCGCATCGGTTGTACGTTCTGTGCATCAACGTTAGGTGGTTTGAAACGAAATCTAGAAGCTGGCGAAATTGTTGCACAAGTATTAAATGTTCAAAAAGCATTAGACGAAGTAGGGGAACGAGTAAGCCATGTCGTTATTATGGGTATTGGTGAACCATTTGAAAACTATGAAGAGATGATGGATTTCTTAAAGGTTATTAATCATGATGACGGTCTTAATATCGGTGCACGTCATATTACAGTATCTACATCAGGCATCATCCCACGTATCTATGACTTTGCTGATGAAGAACTGCAGATCAACTTTGCACTTAGTCTACATGGACCGAATAATGATATTAGAAGTCGCTTAATGCCAATCAATCGCGCTTATGATCTAGAGAAGTTGATGGAGTCAATCGAATACTATGTCAATAAAACAGGACGCCGTATTACTTTTGAATATGGATTATTCGGTGGCGTAAATGATCAGGTTCATCACGCTAAAGAATTAGCCCAGCTGATCAAACACCTCAACTGCCATGTTAATTTGATCCCTGTAAATCATGTGCCTGAACGTGACTATGTTCGTACGCCGAAAGAAGATATCTTTAAGTTTGAAAAAGAATTAAAACGCAATGGAATCAATGCTACAATTAGACGTGAACACGGTTCTGATATTGACGCAGCTTGTGGTCAGTTAAGAGCGAAAGAGAGACAAGAAGAAACGAGGTAGAGATATGCATGCACGCTTTTTTACCGATATCGGTCCAGTAAGAGCAAGAAATGAAGATGCAGGTGGCGTTTATTATAATCATACAGGTCAGATGCTAATGGTGATTTGCGATGGTATGGGTGGGCATAATGCAGGGAATGTTGCCAGTGCATTGGTCAACGACATGCTTAAATCACGCTTTGAAGATGAAAATTTCATAGAGTTTGAATATGCAGAAAGTTGGCTTAGAAATAACATCGCTGAGATTAATCGTGAGCTCTATAAACAATCCCATTTGAATGACGACAATCATGGTATGGGGACGACGCTTGTCTGTGCTTTGCTTTACGATGATCATGTGGTCATCGCGAATGTCGGAGATTCAAGGGCCTATCTTATAAACGAACGAGAACTTAGACAAGTGACAAGCGATCATACATTTGTCAATCATCTTCTTTTGGCTGGGGGCCTGACGAAGGAAGAGGCGAAACACCATCCCCAACGCAATGTAATTACAAAGGTTATGGGGAGTGATAAACGTCTGCACCCTGATATATTTGTATATGATTTCAATAGATATAATTATATTATGTTAACTTCTGATGGATTGACAGATTATGTTGAAGAAACACAGATCTTTGACATCTTTAAATCTACTAATCAAATCGAAGAAATTGGTGGTCAGCTGATTGAAACTGCTATAAACAACATTGCTAAAGACAATATTTCGATTGTGATTGCTTCTTTAAAAGGGGGCATGTAAAATGCTCGGTACGATTATTAGTGAACGTTATAAACTTCTGAAGTACATTGGTGGAGGCGGCATGAGCAGTGTTTATCTTGCTCAAGACATTATTCTGGATCAGAAGGTCGCGGTTAAGATAATTAATATTCCTCACGTTGATGTCGAACGTGCTGTTCAAAGATTTCAGCGTGAAGTTCAGAATGCGACAACATTGTCCCATCCAAATATTGTTAAAGTGCTTGATGTAGATGAAGATGAGCGTCATTATTATTTAGTCATGGAATATATAGAAGGTCCAACCCTCCATGAATATATACAGCAGCATGGCCCATTATCACCCGAAGAAGCGGTATTTTTTACTAAACAGATTTTGAGAGGGATCGAACATGCTCATTCCTACCGTATTGTGCATCGTGATATTAAACCTCAGAATATATTGATGACCGACAATAAGGAGCTTAAGATCTCCGATTTTGGGATTGCACGTGCACTCAGTGAGACAGCGATGACTCAGACAAATCATATTATGGGGAGCGTCCATTATCTCTCTCCAGAACAGGCAAAAGGAATCAGGACCGATGAATCGAGTGATATTTATTCCATAGGTATCGTACTATTTGAAATGCTTACTGGACATCCCCCATTTGAAGGGGAGTCTGCAGTTGGTATCGCGATTAAACATATACAGGAGATGATCCCTTCTGTTCGTGAGGAAAATAGCGCTATACCCCAAAGCCTTGAAAATGTAGTGAATAAAGCAACAATGAAAGATAAGCTCAGAAGATATCGAACGACTCAGGAGATGTATGAGGATTTAACAACTGCACTTGATGCTTCCAGGACTACAGAAGATAAAGTCGCAGAGATAGACGATAAGACAAAGATGATCCCTATTGTTAAAGACAGCAGCAAGAACGCATCTGCTAAGGAAAGTTCGATTTCTAAGGAGCAATTCGTTGAGAAACCAGTTAATAAAAAACGGTGGCTTTTGTGGCTAATTCCATTGATTCTTATGCTTACCTTAAGTACCGTTGTGTATGCGACCTTATTTAAAGTGTATAAAGTAACGGTCCCTGACTTAAATGGAAAATCTTTAACACAGGCAACTCAAATTTTAGATGATAATAATTTGAGGAAAGGTGAGGTCAGTTACACGTTTACAAACGAAGACGAAAAAAACCAAGTTGTTGATACAAATCCACTCGCAGGTAATAAGATAGAAGCACATTCGAAAGTAGATTTAAAAATCTCAAAAGGGGCTAAAACCTTCACTGTTGACGACTACGTCGGCGAAAATATCAAGGACGTAAAGAAAGAGCTGGAAAAGCAGCAGCTTAAGCGTATTAAACTGAAAGAAACCTTTGACACGGCCTCATCCGGAGAGATTCTGAAACAAAGTGTAACCGCTGGCACTAAAGTTATTCCTGAGGATACGGAGATCGTTCTGACTGTTTCTAAAGGTACAGAACAAGTATATGTTCCTGATTTTACAGGGCAGCCCTACGATATTGCAAAAAAAGAACTAGAAGCGCTTGGTTTTATCGTCAATGTGGCGCGAAGTACAAGCTCTGAATCGATACCTAAGGGCAGAATTATTTCTCAGGATATACGTAATATAAATTATGAATATGGTTCAATCATCAATTTTGTAATATCTAAAGGCAAGGAAAGTTCTTCCGAAGACAAGACACCACCAGAAAAACCAAAAGAAAAGGACGATTCGAGCACTTCCAATTATGATAAATCATATTTTGGAACATTTACGATACCATACCGTGGAGAGGGTTCTAAGCAGAAGGTTGAGATCTTTGTTCAGGATAAAGATAATGATATAGATAAAGTGTATGAATCATACAATACGACAGAGAGCACGACAAAGAATTTTAATCTCACAATAGGTAAAGGTAAAGAGGGAATCATCCTTGTAAAAATTGATGGTAAAACGTATATGAATGAACACATCGATTATAATGAACTCAGTAATTAACTGGATGCAGGTGCATCCAGTTTTTTTCTTTTGATTTTCAATGTATAATAGCTATAAAAGGGGGAGTGTCTATGAAATATCATCATATTTTTAAAGCTGTATCAGAAAAAATTAGTGAGGTATTACATATACATGATGAAGCAACGAAAGAGCTCTATACGATGATTGTGAAGCAGTTAGCTCCTGGTAACGATTTTACCTTCACTGAAATTATGAAAGAATATCTTGCGGAATATCAGCAGAAAAGTTTTAAGTTTTATCAACATCCACGTCATAGCGGGTTCATGGTAAATAGAATAGACGAGGGACTTGAAGTGATTGAAGTGAATGAGGATACACGATTTGTAACAGGGGATATTATTACACATTTGAGTGGTGATTCTGTTGATGTATTGAGTGACCGTTACCGCAAGCAGCTCTTTCATGATACGTTCCAGAAACAAGAATGGGCACCCCTGATCTTGAAGCAGCACGATGCAGAGCTAAGAAGAGGAAGTGAGGATTATCATTTCACATTAAATAGCTACGCGTTACCTGAACCTCAAATTCTTAGCCGAGATACATATCAGCAGATTACTATCTATGCACCAGAGCAACTTGTGAATATTCAAGAGGATATCATTAAAGATACACCGGTTATACTAGACTTAAGATACACAAAGGGAATACAGCAACTGTATGATATCCAGCCTCAGATCATATTGATCAGCAGACATACAGAAGGAAGTGCTGAAGCTTTTGCCTCTAACAGTGATGCATTGAAAGTAGGTGAAGAGACTTTTGGTGCATTAAGTGAATATGAAACCCTTGAATTAGGACCATTTACTTTTGAATATGGCATAACCGGTGAAAGAACAGCATATCCGGATGTAGAAATAGGTAATGAAGCAGCACAAGATAAGATTTTAGAATTTGCGGTGAATCATGTTAGAAATATCTAATTAAGGGTAGAGTTTACTATTAATTACATAAATGTGGAGGGTATATCTATGAGTAAAAGAGTTCCTAAAGATAGAGGTATTGATAATTCATTGAAGATTATGAAGGAAGGTTATGAATACGTTCCAGCGCGTATGAAGAAATTTAATACGAATATTTTTGAAACACGCGTTTTAGGAGGTAAAACTGCTGTTGTTATCAGTGGTAAAGACGCTGCTAAATTATTTTATGATAATGATAAGACAGAACGTAAAGGTACCTTACCTAAACGTGTGGTAAAGACGCTATTCGGTAAAGGTGCAATACATACAACGACAGGTAAAAAGCATATAGATCGTAAAGCATTATTTATGTCGTTAATGACTGATGAAAACTTAGCATATTTAAGAAAGCTTACACGTATTTACTGGTTTCAGAACATCGAGCATATGCAGTACAAACAGAAAGTAAACGTCTATGAAGAAGCAACTGAACTGCTTACTAAAGTTGGACTACGCTGGGCTGGTATTGTGGATCACCCTGAAAATATCCAAAAGATGGCGGATGACATGAACAAGATGATTGATTCGTTCAGTGCGATTGGTTCATTATATGGCGGCTATCGTGAAGCCAAAAAAGCGCGTGCACGTGTCGAGCAATTTCTAGAGGATCAAATTACAGCAGTGCGTAAAGGAAAGATTCATCCGGAAAAAGGAACTGCCTTATATGAATTTAGTCACTGGGAAGAAATGAACGGGAAACCTATGGACGCAAGACTTTGTGCGGTTGACTTGATGAATGTCATACGTCCGCTTGTCGCAATCAATAAGTTTGTGAGCTTCGGTGTACTAGCGTTGCACGAGTTTCCTGGAGAACGTGTTCGTGTTGCATTAAACGAAGGGGATTATGCATATAAATTCGTGCAGGAAGTAAGACGATATTATCCGTTTGTTCCGTTCCTGCCAGGTAAAGCGAAAGAAAATATTACATTTGACGGTTATAAGATTCAAAAAGATACAATGATGCTCCTGGATATCTATGGTACATTGCATCGAGACGATCTATTTAGTGAACCTGAAAGATTTAATCCTTATCGCTTTGAGAACTGGGATGGAAGCCCATTTGATCTGATCCCTCAAGGTGGAGGCGATTATTATACAAATCATCGTTGTGCAGGTGAATGGATGACAATCATCATTATGGAAGAAACAATGAAATTCTTTGCGAACGAAATCTCTTATGATGTACCACCTCAAGACTTTACAGTGGATACGACAAAGTTCCCTGGTAAAGTAGCTTCTGGAATGGATATTGAAAATATAAGGGTGAATATCGACCGTACAAAATAAAATGACTGAGGCGTGCGCCTCAGTCATTTTATTTTGTGATTTCACCTTGCCAGTCATCCATTCCTTGATCGACTACTGTAATGTTTAAATTCTCATTATCCAGATATTCAGCAGCCTGAAGCGCACGTCCTCCACGCTTACAGATGATGATATACTCATCTTCATCGTTAAATGAATCAACTGAAGCAGGGATTGTATCCAGTGGGATATTCTTTGCACCTTTAATATGCCCTTCATTATATTCTTCTGGTGTTCTTACATCAATAATATGTGCTTCTGTACCAATCTGTAATGCATCTTGTAACGCATCTATTGCAATATGTTTCATGTTATTATCCTCCTTTTTTGTTTATCATACACTGTTTAGGATAAAATTAAAAATATAACAAAAGAGGTGATGAAGATAATTTTATTTACGAATCCATTGGACACGGTGCAGGAATTTATTGCAGATAAAGAAGCACAGTTACAACATATGATTGATATGCTAACGACGATGATTCTGTTAGGTTTTGGATCTGTGATGATCATTTTAGGATTTACTTTATATTTGATTTACAAAATATACAGACAGACGAGTAAGCATTATGTTGATCGAATTAAAGCTGAGGTTGAGAAGGAACTGGTTCAGAAATATAACCTTGAGCTTAAAGAGGAATATAAATCATACTTACAAAAAAGAGTTGACTAACCACTTCGAATTCTAGAAGTGGTTTTATATATATTCACAGCTAAGAGAATGTTATAATTTAAGTGAATATTAAGAAGAGGTGATATGTATTAAAGGTCAGATTATAAAAGCATTGAGTGGTTTCTATTATGTGAAAAGTGAGGCAAAAATATATCAATGCCGTGCGAGAGGTAATTTTAGAAAACGCGGTATTTCTCCATTAGTAGGTGATTTTGTAGAATTTCAAGTTGAAAATGAGACGGACGGCTATATCTTGTCTATTGATGAAAGGAACAACAGTATGGTACGTCCACCTGTAGCGAACATTGATCGCGTAATCGTAGTTCTAAGTGCAAAAGAACCTGAATTCAGCTTGAATTTGCTGGACAAGTTTCTTGTTAAAGTCGAATCTTATGGCATTGAACCTGTAATTCTTGTGACCAAGAAAGATCTTGTTAATAAAGAAGAGGGATTATTTATTGAACGTGCACTAAACCATTATGAATCCATCGGATATGAGACTTATTTTGTGACCAATTTGAATGAACAGTCTTATGATGCACTCGTCAAAGGGATTACTGTGCTGGCAGGCCAATCCGGTGTAGGTAAGTCTTCGTTTATCAATAGCCTCATTCCTGATGCTAATTTAAATACCGGTGTAATTAGTAATGCTTTAAATCGTGGTAAACATACGACAAGGCATGTCGAACTGATACCACTACAAAATGGCTATATTGCAGATACGCCAGGGTTTAGTTCTCTTGAACTTGATAACATCGATAAATATGAACTTAAAAATATGTTTCCGGAGTTTGTCAAGCTTTCGCCTCAATGTAAGTTCAGAGAATGTCTGCATCTTAATGAGCCGAAATGCGCCATAAAGACGGCGCTAGCAACCGGTGAAGTACTGCAATCAAGATATGATCATTATTTACAGATGATGTCTGAAATTGAGAATAGAAAGGTGAGATATTAATGAAAGTAGCCCCAAGCTTATTATCCTGTAATTTTCTTGAATTGAAAGAGGAAGTAGCTGCCCTCCATGCAGCAGGTGCAGATTATCTTCATTTTGATGTGATGGATGGCCAGTTTGTTCCGAATATTTCCTTTGCCTTCCCAGTATTACAGCAGATTAGAAGTATAACAGATCTGACGATCGATACACACTTGATGATACAAGATCCAGAACGGTATATTCAAGCGTTTGCTGATGCAGGTAGTGATATTATAACAGTGCATGTAGAATCTACGAAACATATTCATAGAGCACTGCAGATGATTCGGAATGCTGGCAAGAAAGCAGGAATTACACTTAATCCAGGAACACCGGTCGCATCGATTATCCCGGTACTTGACATGGTTGATCTTGTTCTCGTTATGACAGTGAATCCAGGTTTCGGTGGTCAGTCATTTATCAAGAGTGGCGTTGATAAAATTCGGTTCTTAAATGAATATCGAAATGAGCATGGCCTTTCATATGAAATAGAGGTCGATGGTGGTGTCAATGAGGATACAGCTCTTTTATGTAAAGCAGCCGGTGCTGATGTACTTGTAGCAGGCTCTTATTTCTTTAAGCATGAAGATTATGAAATACCAGTAAAGCTATTGAAAGGAGATAGAGAATGAATCTTCATATATTATGTACGCAGCTGGAAGTAGATGAATCGATTTTTGAGAGGTATGGAAGTGACGACTGGATTGGTGTAGATTATGGTGCATTGATGCTGATTGATCGTAACATTCGACCAATCGCAGCATTTGGAGATTTCGACTCTATTGATGAGACAGAGAAATTACGTATAGAGTCTGTTATCGATATCGACCTTCTTCCTGCTGAAAAGAATGAAACAGACCTTGAAGTTGCAATGCAATATGCGAAAGACTTAGAGTACAACAAAGTATTTATTCATGGTGCGACGGGTGGAAGACTTGATCATTTTCTTGGAAACCTGCAGACACTATTACATCCAGAAATATTATTGTCGGCAAGCGAATTTCATATCGTTAATGCGTATAACACGATTCAGGTACTTACTGCAGGCACACATATCATTGAACATGAACCTGGTAAAAAGTATATATCCTTTATTCCGGTGAATGACGGTGTAACCTTGACGCTTGAGGGATTTAAATATGATGTTGATCGCCTGGAAGTGAGTCTTGGAATTACAAGAACGGTTTCGAATGAATTTGTTGAGCGTCGTGCGCAAGTTACGGTAGAACAAGGGATGGTTTATTGTATACAAAGTACAGAGCAATAAAAAAAAGACCTTTCACACAAAGGTCTTTTTTGTATCTATATATTCAATTAAACGCGAGTCACTTTACCTGATTTTAATGCACGAGCTGAAACCCATACACGTTTAGGCTTACCATCTACTAAGATGCGGACTTTTTGTAAGTTAGCTCCGAAGCGACGTTTGCTGTGGTTCATTGCGTGAGAACGATTGTTACCAGTTACGGCTTTACGACCTGTAACATGACATACTTTAGCCATTGTTTTTGCCTCCTTTAATAGAATATAGAGATACACTTATCTTTTACATACCATAATAATTTAACATAATTCAATGTGTAATGCAATAAATTTTTGTTTATCGGTTATAGCAATAGAGTAAAAATTACAGTAGTTACTTAAAATAATATTATATATAATATTATTTTATCTTTAAACAATAGATTTCTTGTAATTATGAATATTTATTGATTATAATAATATGACGAGTGTATAAACAAGGGAGGCAATGAAATGACATTAGAAATAACAAATGAATTTGGTTCAATCGATATCTCTAGCGATGTTATCGCAACGATTGCAGGTGGTGCGGCAGTTGAATGTTATGGTATCATCGGTATGGCAAGTAAGCATCAGGTAAGAGATGGTATCGCGGATATTTTAGGTCGTGACAACTATTCTAAGGGTGTTATTGTAACAAATAACAACGGTACATTAGATGTTGATATGTATATTATTGTTGCATATGGCACGAAAATTTCTGAAATTGCAAGCAATGTACAATCGACAGTTAAATACACTTTAGAACAAACTTTAAACTTAACGGTTAATTCAGTAAACATATACATTCAAGGTGTACGTGTCATCAAACTGGATGATGAAGAATAGGGAGGATTTCATAATGAAAACAATTGACGGCAAGCTATTTGCTGAAATGATCATCACAGGAGCAAATAACTTATCTCAAAATGCAGACTATGTAGATTCACTGAATGTCTTTCCGGTACCAGATGGTGATACTGGAACGAATATGAATCTTTCGATGAGTTCAGGTGCGAAAGAGACTGAGGAGAATATTGAAGCACATATTGGAAATGTGGGAATTGCATTCTCAAAAGGTTTATTGATGGGAGCGCGTGGGAATTCGGGTGTTATTCTATCACAGCTATTCAGAGGGTTTTCTAAGTATATCGAAACGGAGAGTACGATAGATTCCCAAAAATTTGCTAAAGCATTTCAAGCTGGGGTTAAAACAGCTTATAAGGCAGTAATGAAACCAGTTGAAGGTACTATTCTTACAGTCGCTCGTGAAGCTGGAGAAGCTGCTATGAAGGCTAGTGAGTCAACGGACGACTGTATCGTAATTATGGAAGCGCTTGTTAAAGCTGGGAACGAATCATTAAAGCGCACGCCAGACCTGCTTCCGGTATTAAAAGAAGTTGGTGTAGTAGATAGCGGTGGTCAAGGGTTAATGTATGTCTATGAAGGATTCCTTACTGTTTTAAAGGGTGAGACGATTGCGGCGCCTGTTAAACGAGATCTTAATGACGATTTCATCAATGATGATCATGATTTCGGTGATGTGGTTAAAACTGAAAATATCGTGCCGGGATTCTGTACTGAATTTATGGTTCGATTTAAAGATGGAATGAAACCGTTTAATGAAGATGATTTCAGAGAAGATATGTCTAAGTTTGGTGATTCGCTCCTTGTGATTTCTGATGAAGAAATCGTTAAAACGCATGTTCACTCAGAAACGCCTGGGGAAGCATTAACATATGGTAGTCAATATGGAGAAATTATCAAGATTAAGATAGAGAATATGCGTGAACAGCATCGTGAAGTGTTGCGTAAGCGTGGTATTAAGGAAGCTAAAAATGAGATTGAGAAAGTAGAAAAAGCGTTGATTACTATTTCTATGGGTGAGGGGATTACGGATTTATTCAGGTCTATTGGTGCAACGCATGTTATTAGCGGTGGACAGACGATGAATCCATCTACTGAAGATATTGTAAAGATTATTGAAGCAAGTGGATGTAAAGAAGCGGTCGTTCTACCGAATAATAAGAATATAATTATGGCTGCAGAACAAGCAGCTCAAGTTGTGGATATTCCTGTAGCAGTAGTTCCGTCTAAGACAATACCACAAGGATTAGGTGCGATGCTTGCATACAATCCGGAAGCATCTAGTGAGGACAATAAGGCATCAATGACAGAAGCGATGCAGCATGTGAAGTCAGGTTCCGTTACATATGCCGTCAGAGATACGACTATTGATGGTGTTAACATTGAGAAAGATGCATTTATGGGTATTAATGAAAGTAAGATTACGGTATCGGATAAAGATCAGAACAAAGTATGTATTGAATTGTTGAAATCAATGATTGATGAAGATGCAGAAATTGTTACGATCATTAAAGGAATCGATGCTGCAGATGAAAATGTTGCTGCCATTGAAAATTTCTTGAGAGAAAATTACGAAGATATTGAAATTGAAATACAAGATGGAAAACAGCCTATATATAGCTTTATGTTTTCTGTAGAATAAGTTAATCTATATGTATTAGAACTACACTTTAAAGTGTGGTTCTTTTTAATGGATAAGGGGGAGCTTTATGAAATATAGAAGTGTATTTGATATTATCGGCCCGGTGATGGTAGGTCCATCATCTTCACATACAGCAGGTGCAGTCAGAATCGGTTTAGTTGCCAGAGATTTATTTGGAAGGATGCCGGATGCTGTTGATATCTATTTATATGGTTCATTTATGGAAACATATAAAGGTCATGGAACAGATGTGGCATTAGTTGCAGGTTTGTTAGGTTTTGATACTGATGACAGTCGTATTCCAAAAAGCCTTGAACTTGCCGAAGAAGCAGGATTACAGGTAAATTTTATTGAGATGACAGAAGAAAAAAGTCACCCTAATACTGTTGTTCTCAACATGAGAAGTCATGATCAGCAGCTCTCTATCGAAGGCATTTCAATTGGAGGGGGCAAGATTGAAATAGTTGCATTAAATGGTTTTCCAATCGCAATTTCGGGGAATTATCCTGCGTTACTCGTATTTCATAAAGATACGTTCGGCACGATTGCGAAAGTTACAAGTATTCTTAGCGACCACAAAATTAATGTCGGTCAGATGCAGGTCTCGCGTAAGGAGAAAGGTGACCTTGCTTTGATGACATGTGAATTAGATGATGAGATAACAGATGATGTACTAGAACAGATTAGGCGTTGTGAGGGCATTCAGACTGTAACGTTGATGACAGAATCGTAGAGGGGAGAAGTTATGTTTAAAAGCGTAGAAGAACTGATAAATATTTGTGAGACAGAAAATAAAAGCATAGCAGACGTGATGATTGCACAAGAGATGTCTGTAAGTAAGCTTGATTATGAAACAGTAATGTCGAATATGGAACGAAATTTAATCGTAATGGAACAAGCTGTAGCGCGTGGTCTGGACGGCGTTACAAGTCCTACAGGTTTAACAGGAATGGATGCAGTGAAGTTACGTGATTATATCGCAAAGGGCAAAACGTTAAGTGGTGCGACTTTGCTGGATGCAGTTTCGAAAGCGGTTGCAACAAATGAAGTGAACGCTGCTATGGGATTAATTTGTGCAACACCGACTGCCGGCAGCGCTGGGGTAGTGCCAGGAACATTATTTGCTATGCAAGCACGACTGAATCCATCGCGCGAACAGATGATTAAGTTCTTGTTTACAACTGGAGCATTTGGATTTGTTGTGGCTAATAATGCCTCGATCTCCGGTGCTGCAGGTGGTTGTCAGGCAGAAGTAGGCAGTGCAGCAGCTATGGCAGCAGCAGCGATCGTAGAGATGGCTGGTGGATCGCCACAGATGAGTGCACATGCATTCAGTATTTGCCTTAAAAATATGCTAGGTCTTGTATGTGATCCAGTGGCAGGACTTGTAGAAGTGCCGTGTGTGAAAAGAAATGCAGCTGGTGCATCCAACGCTATTGTATCAGCAGATATGGCGCTTGCAGGTGTGGAGAGCAGAATTCCGACAGATGAAGTAATTGAAGCCATGTATAAGATAGGTTTAACGATGCCAAGTGCACTGCGTGAGACAGGGCGTGGAGGTCTTGCAGGCACTAAGACTGGCCAGGAAATGAAGGAAAGAATCTTTGGAAAATCAGCATCTTCTAATAACAGATAGTACATTGAAGGAGTTAAAAGGTGTCGGTCCGAAATCTTTAGAGAGTCTCAATTCACTCAACATACATTCTATTGAAGATCTCATATTATATCTGCCTTATAAATATGAAGATGAAACCGTCATTAATTTACATGAAGCCGAAGATGGTGGAAAAATAACGGTGCAGGGTGAAATTTACTCTGCACCTGTTTTGGCTCATTTTGGTCGCGGAAAATCTAAAGTATCATTCCATATGATGGTTGACAATGTCGCGGTGAAAATAGAATTCTTTAATCAGATGTACGTGAAACGGATTGCAGAAATAGGCAAGACGGTTAAAGTAACCGGTAAATGGAACAGGTCGAAGCAGGTGATTCAAGGCAGTAAAATATCAGAAGATGAACATTCAGGTGTGCAGCTTGTCCCGCAATATAGTCTGAAAGGTTTGATTAAGCGGGCGCAGTTTAGAAAGATGATTGACAGCGCGTTTCAGACCGTGAAAATTCAGTCCTTTTTGCCGGAACATTTAAAAGTGAGATATAAACTTTGGGATCTGGATCAATCACTATATGAGATACATATTCCTTCAAGCCATAAACATCTGCAGCAGGCACGTAGAAGTTTTGCGTTTTGTGAATTGTTACTCTTTCAACTTAAGATGCGGATGCTTAATCAGCTTGAACAAAGCGGAGCGCCACATAGCAAGGTCGATTATGATATCACGAAGGTTAAGGCGTTTATTGATACCCTGCCATTCGAATTGACAGAAGCACAGAAACAAGTGGTCAATGAAATATTTCGGGATATGAAGCATGAATTTCGCATGAATAGGCTGCTTCAAGGTGACGTAGGATCAGGGAAGACGATCGTTGCTGCAATTTGCATGTATGCATTAATGACTGCAGGTAGACAAAGTGCATTGATGGTGCCTACTGAGATACTGGCTGAACAGCATGCAGAAAGTTTATCTGAAATCTATGGTGAATCACTAAACATAGCACTCCTTACAAGTTCCATCAAAGGTAAAAAGCGGAGATTAATTTTAGAAGCGTTAGAACGTGGCGATATCGATATCATTGTAGGTACGCATGCGCTTATCAGTGAACCTGTTCAATTTAATGATCTCGGTCTAGTCATTACTGATGAGCAGCATAGGTTTGGAGTAAATCAGCGTAAATTATTACGTGAAAAAGGTAATGATGCAAATGTACTCTTTATGACAGCGACACCGATACCACGTACATTAGCAATCTCTGTATTTGGTGAACTTGACGTTTCAACGATTAAACAGATGCCAAAAGGACGTAAACCCATTATTACAGAATGGGCGAAACATGAGGAAATTGAAATTGTGCATGACAAGACTGCACGTGAAATACGAGCAGGGCGACAGGTCTACGTAATATGTCCGCTGATTGAAGCTTCAGAACATCTGGATGTAAAAAACGCGACTGAAATCTATGAAGCTTATCAAAGGCTATTTGGCACTGATAAAGTAGGATTACTTCATGGTAAGATGAAGACAGAAGAAAAAGATGAAGTGATGAATAAATTCCAAAATCATGACTTTGATGTTATAGTGTCTACAACAGTGGTTGAAGTCGGTGTGAATGTTCCGAACGCAACGATGATTGTCATCTATGATGCAGAACGTTTTGGTTTATCTACCTTGCATCAGTTAAGAGGTCGCGTCGGTCGAAGTTCTTATCAAAGTTATTGTATATTGGTGGGCAATCCAGAAAGCGAAACAGGAATTGAAAGGTTGCAGATTATGACGCAGACAACAGATGGCTTTGTACTCAGTGAAAAGGATCTGGAAATGAGAGGGCCAGGTGACTTCTTCGGCATTAAGCAAAGTGGTCTACCGGACTTTAAGGTAGCAAATATTGTTGAGGATTATCGCATGCTGGAAGTCGCGCGTGACGAAGCAAGCGAGCTAATACTAAGTGGTGCAATCGAACAACCTGAATTACGCGCATTAAAGATGCGTCTAGATGCAGACCTCGCAGTACATCAACTTGACTAAGAGGAGATTGAAATGAGAGTTATCGTAAGATTGATCGGAGTTCTATGTATCATAGCAGCGATTACGATGTTTTTCTGGCAGGATATTCGTGCGTATTTCACGCATTCAGTCAACGAAAAGATAATACAGTCGTATGAGAAGCATGATGATAAAGTAAATGTTAATGGTTTTGAAAAATGGATCACTAAAACTGAACCTGAAAAATTAAAGCTTAAAGACAATATGATCGGCTACTTAAAAGTGCCGGCTGCGGACATAAACGAGCCGCTATATAAAGGACCGGCAACCCAGGAAGCGATGAAAAATGGTGTCGTACTCGTAGATAAAGATGAAAAGATAACGGAACAGAATGTTGCGATTGCGGGTCATCGTGTAGAAGGTGCAGGGATTCGTTTCAACTATCTGGACCGTGCAAAAGTTGGTGATACCGTTGAATTATTATCGAGAAGCGGCAAAAATGTTTATAAGATTACAAAGATCTATGATGTGCAACCGACTGAAGTCGGTGTACTAGATGAAAAGCCTGGAAATCCACAGGAACTTACCTTGATAACGTGTAACGATTATAACCCAGATACTTTAATGTTTGAGAAGCGAATGATCGTTAAAGCGCAGATAATTGAAAGAAATGGTCAGAAAGTAGCGGTTCAAAAGTTAAGATAGATACGCTTATAAAACTAAATCTTTTTTGAAGCTCAGAGGAATAAGGCATATAAATGTCTTTTCCTTTTTTTGTTGCAGTGTGTTTATATTTTTGTTATATTTACTAGTATTAAGACCAACTACTAATAAGGGAAATGAATGTATGAAAAAGTTGTCAAAGCACTTAAGACAGGAACAGTTACAACAATTATTGGAAAATGATCCATTCATAACGGATGAAACATTAAGTCATGAATTTAATGTAAGCATACAGACCATTCAGCTTGACCGTCTGGAACTTAACATACCTGAATTAAGAGAGCGTATTAAGAATGTTGCGGTTAAATCACATGACGAAATCAGAACATTATCTATGGATGACATCATAGGAGAAGTTATCGATATTGAACTTGATCATATGGCATTATCTATTTTGGATATTAAGAAGGAGCATGTTTTCAGTCGAAATAACATTGCGAGAGGACATTATTTATTTGCACAGGCAAATTCATTATGTGTCGCTCTAATCAATGATGAATTTGCACTGACTGTTTCAAGCAGCATACATTTCCAGAAGCCTGTGATGCTTGGTGACCGAGTTGTAACAAAGGCAGTGCTTATTGAGAAGAAGGACAAAAGAGCAAAGATCGAAGTTTTCAGTACAGTCAATCAAAGTCAAGTATTCTATGGCGAGTTTGAGATGTATCACAATAATAAAGGAGCTTAAATATGATTAAGATAGCAGTAGATATGCACGGCGGAGACAATGCACCGGACATCGTTCTAGATGGAATTGAAATGTTCCTTAAGGAATTTAATGATGTAGAGATTCATCTGTATGGTGATGAAAAAGAGAACCGAATTAATCATCCGAGACTAACGATGCATCATACAACGGATGTCATCACGATGGATGATGAACCTGTGCGTGCGATTCGACGAAAGAAGGATGCTTCCATGGTGCGTGCAGCAGAAAGCGTCAAACTAAAAGAAACTGATGCTGTTGTTTCTGCTGGTAATACGGGTGCATTGATGGCTGCGGGATTATTTGTTATCGGAAGGATAAAAGGAATCGAACGTCCTGCACTAGCGCTGACATTACCAACAATTAATGATGAAGGATTTATGTTGCTGGACATGGGTGCAAATGCTGATGCGAAGCCAGAACACCTCGTCCAATATGCTAAGATGGCATCAATTTATGCGCACAAAAATCGTGGTATCAGTAACCCATCTGTAGGGCTCGCAAATATCGGTACAGAAGATAAGAAAGGCAATCAACTCGCACGTGATACATTTAATCTACTAAAAGAAGAGACATCAATCAACTTTATCGGTAATGTTGAATCTAAAGCACTATTAAACTATGCAGCAGATATCGTGGTTACTGATGGGTTTACTGGGAATATGATTCTAAAGACCTTAGAAGGTACAGCGAACAATATCTTTAAGATGTTGAAATCAACTTTGTTAGCTTCTACGAAAACAAAGATTGCAGCAGGGCTCATAAAAAAAGATTTGATGCAACTTAAAAATAAGATGGATTACTCAGAATATGGAGGTGCCATATTATTTGGAGTTGATGGAATCGTTATTAAAGCACACGGTTCAAGCGATAAGAAAGCATTCTTCAATGCGCTTAAACAAGCACGACAATCAGCAAGAGAAGATGTTATATCATTGTTAAAACAAGAGGTGACACATGAGTAAGCGAGCGCTACTATTTCCGGGACAAGGATCACAGTTCGTTGGTATGACCGACGATTTTAACGAGCGAGGGCAAAAGACGCTTGAACAATTGAATCATCTGTTTGATGTCGACCTCGTGCATATTATGCAACATGATGAAGCGGTTAATGATACGAAGTATACACAGCCGGCAATTGTAATGCATAGCGTAGTATTGTTAGAGCAAATTCAACAGCCATTCGATTATTGTCTGGGTCATAGTCTGGGAGAATACAGTGCACTAGTCGCATCAGGTGTTTTAACAAAAGAGGATGCTGTTCAAATTGTCTACAAACGTGGTCAGTTAATGAGTGAAGCATATCCGCAAGGTGTGGGGAAGATGGCGGCAGTTATTGGAACAGATCGATTGGTTATAGAAAAAGCTTGCGAAGCTGTTAGCAGTGAAGACCATATATTAAACGTTGCGAATATTAATGGTCCAGGACAGATTGTCGTGTCTGGTCATGCACAGTGTATAGAAGCGCTCATCGACAGAAAACATGAACTCGGCCTAAAGAAAATCATTCCGCTCAATGTCAGTGGTCCATTTCATTCAGAGCTTATGAAAGTCATCGAAGAAGAATTCAGGGCGTATCTTGAGCAGTTTGATTTTCAAGAAGCACAAATTCCTGTTGTGCAAAATGTAAATGCATTACCTGAAATTGATGCGAAGCGCATCAAGGAGAACTTAGTAAGACAATTATATTCTCCGGTGGAATTTACAGATTCCATACGTTATCTGATTGACCAAGGAGTCACTGAGTTTGTTGAAATCGGGCCTAAAAAGGTGCTTACTGCACTCGTAAAGAAAATAGAACGTAATATTCCTGTTAGAAATATTACTACTACAAATGAAATAAGTGAGGTTTAATATGAAGACGGCTTTAGTTACGGGAAGTTCCAGAGGTATCGGCAGAAGTATTGCTTTAGCTCTGGCAGACGAAGGATTTAATATTATCGTCAATTATTCAGGGAATGAACAAAAAGCAAAGCAAGTTGTACAAGCAATTATTGATAAGGGTCAAAAAGCTGTTGCGATTAAAGCAGATGTCAGTAATCATGAAGAAGTTAAATCGATGATAGATCAGTCCATTGCTACTTTTGGATCATTAGATTGTATCGTCAACAATGCAGGAATCACTAGAGATAATTTAGCGATGCGTATGAAGAGAGAAGAATTTGTAGATGTCATCGATACGAATTTAACTGGCGTATTCAATGTCATCCAGGCTGCCTCAAGACAACTACTACGCCAACGTGCAGGAACTGTCATCAATGTCAGCAGTATCGTCGCAAGTATCGGAAATGCTGGACAAGTCAATTATGTCGCAGCTAAAGCAGGTGTAGAAGGAATGACGAAAACCTTTGCTCGGGAATTTGCTAGCCGTGGTATACGTGTTAACGCGGTAGCCCCGGGATTTATTAAAAGTGATATGACTGATGTGCTGGATGAGACGCTTGTCCAAACGATGAAAAGTCAGATACCGTTAGGTGAGATGGGACGACCTGAAGATGTTGCGTACATGGTAGCATTTCTGGCGAGTGATAAAGCACACTATATTACAGGGCAGACATTTCATGTTAACGGTGGTATGTATATGCAATGATCACTATAATTATTTTAAGGAGGTGAAATTATGGAAAACTTCGACAAAGTAAAAGATATTATCGTAGATCGTCTTGGTGTAGATGCAGATAAAGTAACTGCAGAAGCTTCATTCAAAGATGATTTAGGTGCGGATTCTTTAGATATCGCTGAACTAGTTATGGAATTAGAAGATCAGTTTGGAACTGAGATTCCTGATGAAGATGCTGAAAAAATCAACACGGTTGGTGATGCAGTGAAATATATCGAATCATTAGAAAAATAATATAAGGCTATAAATACATAATCCGAACACACCATTTGCCGCTGTGTTCGGATTTAAATTATTAATGCTGATTATTTAAAAGTTTATTAAGCAATCACTTTTTTTTACAGCGTATATAACGTAGAATAAAAGGATAGACAAGGAGGACGAAATGAATAAAAGACAGCTAATAATCGACAAATTTAAAGTAAAGTTAAACAAGGTGCTCACACACCTGGATATTATACCAAATGATATTGAACTGTATGTACAGGCATTCTCACACTCGAGTTTCATTAATGATTTCAAGCTTGATAAAAATAAGGACAATGAACGCCTGGAATTCCTAGGAGACGCGGTGTTAGAATTGATGGTTTCACAATATTTATACCAGCAGCATAGGGATCTGCCAGAAGGTAGGCTGACAAAGTTACGCGCTGCAATTGTATGTGAACCTTCACTTGTGACATTTGCGAGGATGTTAAAGTTTGACCAGTTGATTTTGCTAGGCAAAGGCGAGGAAAAGACAGGTGGCAGAACACGTCCATCTTTAATTGCAGATGTATTTGAGGCCTTCGTCGGGGCGTTATATCTTGACCAAGGACATGATGTAACAAAAAGATTCTTTAACAGCTATATTTTTCCTGCGATAACTGAAGATCTGCTGCATGGCCTTATTGACTATAAGACTTGTTTACAGGAATATATTCATAAAACTAAAAACTTACAAGTTACCTATCGCCTCGTTAAAGAGGAAGGACCGGCACATTTCAAAGCGTTTACGTCTGAAGTTTATGTTGAAGATAAAGTGATCGGTACAGGTACCGGAAGAACGAAGAAAGAATCAGAACAACAGGCAGCCCAAACTGCTTTATTGCTTCTGACAGCAGGAGAGTCATAATGATTTATTTACAGTCGGTAGAAGCAACGGGGTTCAAGTCGTTTGCAGATAAGACAACAGTGCTGTTTGATGAAGGTGTTACAGCGATTGTTGGGCCAAACGGTTCAGGGAAAAGTAATATTACAGATGCTATCAAGTGGGTGCTTGGCGAACAATCAGCAAAATCTCTGCGTGGTGCAAAGATGGAAGATATCATCTTCTCTGGTGCGCAGGATAGGAATGCAACTAACTTTGCACAAGTAACTCTTACGATCAATAATATTGAGCGCAGCCTTGCTGTTGATTCTGATAAGGTACTGATTACTCGTAAACTCTTTCGCTCTGGTGAAAGTGAATATTTCTTGAATCACCAGAAAGTAAGACTTAAGGATATCACGGAGTTATTTCTAGATAGTGGTCTTGGTCGTGATGCTTTCAGTATTATTTCTCAGGGGAAAGTCGATCAGGTACTGAATGCTAAGCCGAGCGAACGTCGCCAACTGATTGAAGAAGCGGCTGGTGTATTGAAGTATAAGAAACGTAAGGTGGAAACTGAACAGAAGCTTGAAGATACGATGAATAACCTCAGTCGTGTGCATGATATTATTTTTGATCTAAAGGATCGCGTGGAGCCCCTTAAAATTGAAGCGAGTATTGCTGAAGAATATATCGCATTATCTGAAGAGATGAAGGATGCAGATATTCAAGTGACGGTACATGATATCAAAGAGAGCAATGCAGAATATGAGCGTCTGCAGCAGGAGATTCAAAGTTTTGACGAACAGCTTAAATATAGGAAGGATAAGAGTGCACGTATTTCTAATAAGCTGGATGCACATAAATCGGAAAGAAATAAACAACAGAAGCTTCTTGAAACATATAAATCCGATTTGTTACATATTACTGAACGTATTGAACGTAATATCGGTCTGCTGAATGTGAATAAAGAGCGTCTCATTCATCAGGATGCGAACTTTGAGGAGAAACATCAGCTGCAAAAAACACTTGCCCAGACGCTGGAACATACAAAAAAAGAGTTATCAGCAACAGAAGCTAAAATACAAACTTTAAAACAGGAAAGATTATCAAAAAAACAAAAACTATCTCAGGCAGAATACGACCAATCTGCATTAGCTGATGACATCGAAGCATTGATTGAAGAGACAAGAAGTGAATACTATGAACAGTTTACGATGAAGACGAAACTTGAAAATGATATACAGCATATGAATTCAAGAATCGAACAGTTTAATTGTAAGGAAGAAGCGCAAGTTGATGAATCGACAATGACACAGTATGAAGATTTGCTCTCAGAGCAGCAGTCGTTGAACGAACAGATTAATAGTATGGAACAGATGGTTGATAACAAACGACTATCCTATACAGAGCGTCAGCAACATATCACTAAGCAAAAGCAGCTTTACTTTAGGGAAAGTGAAAACTTAAAACAAGCTGACCGTTTTATCTCTACACTAGAATCTAAAGTGCATCGATTAAAAACAATGCAAGAAGAATATCAAGGGTATTATCAAGGTGTCAGGTTACTGCTAAAAAATAAAGAGAAGCTAGATGGTATTCATCATACGGTACTTGATACCATAGCAGTAGACCCTCGCTATAACGATGCGCTGGACAGTGCTTTAGGTGGGGTCTTACAGCATATTATCGTAGAAGATGCACAAGCTGCACGTAAAGCAATAGAATTCTTGAAATCAAAACAAGCAGGACGTGCTACATTTCTACCATTAAATGTCATCAAACCTAGAAATATCACGAGTGATATCGTAACTGGACTGACCCGATTCGAAGGGTATATCGGCACGTTAAATACGCTTATTACAGCAGATAATAAATACAAAAATATTATAGATAATATTGCAGGACATATTATCATCGCAACGACACTTGCTGAAGCCAACAAGATTGCAAAGTTCGTATCATATAGACATAAAGTGGTAACACTGGATGGACAAGTTGTTAATCCAGGAGGTTCAATGACAGGTGGAAGTAGACAAAAGCCGACGCAAGCCTTGTCATCTCGAAACGAATTGCAGCAGTTGTCGCAGCAATTAAACGACTATGAATCACAAACTTTACAATTAAGAGAAAAGGTAAGTCAGTTGAATGAATCAATTTCAGAGGCTGAATTCCAGCTTGAACAGGATAAACAAAATGGTATTCAGCTGCGTGATGAATTACATCAGCTAAAGTTGACGCGTGAAGAAATTCATATAAAGCTAGAGCGCTTGCAGTCAAAGCTTGAGACTAGAACACAATATGATAAAGAGCGACAGGAAATCAATCAACTGGAGAAAGACAGAGCGCTTATCTATGACAACATTCAGACAATCGAAGCACGGCTATCGGAACTAACAGACAAGATAAAGTTATATCAGAATAATGCACAGAATAAAAAATCATTACTTGAAAATATGCAACATGAAATGCAAGGTATTCATAAATCTATAAATAAGCTAGAAGCAGATATTCATTATTATCAAAAGGTAAAAAGAGATCTGTTAGACAAAATAGAGACAATAGAAAGTGAACTTAAACATTTAAGTCAACTTGAGCATGCGATTGACCGAGAGAAGCTTCAAAAAGAAATCATTCAACTTGAAAAAAGTGTTGATGAAGACAGAGGAAAGAAAAGTTTTCTGCATCGCCAGATTGAAGATTTACAGCAGACTGTCGAGGAATATATCGAACAAGAAGCCGAACTTGAAATGCAGAGTAAAGAACTTGTGCGTCAGATAAATGGCATTGAAAATGGCATTGGTGACCTCAAAGTACAGCATTCGAGATTGGATGTAAAGCTTGAAAATTATCTCGAACATCTAAGCTTTACTTATGAAATGACCTATGAGGCTGCAGAAGACTATATATTTGAACATCGCTTGACGATCGATGATGCAAAGCAGTTAAACGAATTAAGAAGTCGTGTCAAACTTACGAAGATTGCTGTAGACGAATTAGGACCAGTGAATATGAATGCGATAGAACAATATGCAGCAGTGAAGGAGCGTTATGAATTCTTAATATCACAAGAAGCGGATCTGCTAGAAGCCAAAGATAATCTCGAAATGATTATCAGAGATATGGATCATACAGTTGCTGAGCGCTTTAAGGCAACATTTGAAGTGGTATCAAATGCTTTTGAGCACATCTTCAAACAATTGTTCGGTGGTGGGGAAGGAAGATTGATTCTGACGGAAGAAGATTATTTAACAAGCGGGATCGACATCTATGTTCAGCCACCAGGAAAGAAAAGGCAGCACTTATCGTTGTTATCGGGCGGTGAACGTGCGATGACTGCGATAGTTCTGCTCTTTGCAATCTTAAATAAGAAGAAAGCACCGTTCGTAATACTAGACGAAGTAGAAGCGGCACTTGATGAAGCAAACGTCAGTCGATTTGCGCATTATTTAACCACATTAAAGAAAGATACCCAGTTTATTGTGATCACCCACCGTAAGGGGACGATGGAACAAAGCGATCGACTTTACGGCGTTACGATGCAGAACTCAGGGATATCTAAACTAGTAAGTGTGAATCTGAAAGAAATTGACGATAAAAAATTTAAGGAGTTGACGAAATGAGTTTCTTTAAAAAATTAAAAAATAAATTTGTCGGAAATAACGAAGAAACGACGGATCCATTGGAAACCTTAGCACCAGACGATACACTAGATCCACAGCAGGAGGATCCAGCGCATGATGTACAGACAAGCGAAAGTGTAGATCACGCTGAAGTTATTGAGCAGCCGAAGAAAACGGAAAAGAAATCTGACTGGGAATTCGATTTTGATGATGATGATTTAATTTCTATTGAAGAATTTGAGGAGCTTGAAGCACAGCAAATTGGTGCGAAATTCCGTGAAGGGCTAGAGAAATCTCGTGAAAACTTCCAGAATAAGCTTAACGATTTACTTGCGATGTACCGTACTGTTGATGAAGATTTCTTCGAAGCTTTAGAAGAAATGCTGATTCAGGCAGATGTTGGATTTAATACGGTCATGGATTTAGTGGAATCTCTTCGTATGGAGGCGAAGCGTCGCAATATTACAGAGACAGCTGACTTAAGGGAAGTTATCGTAGAGAAGATTGTAGAGATCTATGAACAAGAAGACGATAAACTACAAGAAATGAACATTCAGGAAGATGGCCTTACTGTAATACTTATGGTTGGTGTTAACGGTGTCGGAAAAACGACGACAATAGGAAAACTTGCGCATCGCTACAAAGGACAAGGTAAAAAAGTGATGCTTGCTGCAGGAGATACGTTCCGTGCAGGCGCCATTGAACAGCTTCAAGTATGGGGTGACCGTGTCGGTGTTGAAGTAATTAAGCAAAGTGAGGGCTCAGATCCAGCAGCCGTTATGTACGATGCAATTGGGGCTGCGAAAAATCGTGGCGCGGATATTTTAATCTGTGACACAGCAGGGCGTCTTCAAAATAAAGCAAACTTAATGACAGAATTAGAGAAGGTTAAAAAAGTGTTATCTCGTGCTGTACCAGGTGCGCCGCATGAAGTGCTGCTTGCATTGGATGCGACAACAGGACAAAATGCGCTCGTACAGGCAAAAGCATTTAAAGAAGTGACGGATGTATCGGGAATTGTTCTGACGAAGCTGGACGGTACCGCAAAAGGTGGTATCGTGCTTGCGATTCGGAATGAACTGCACATTCCGGTTAAATTTGTCGGACTCGGTGAAAAGTTGGATGATTTACAGCCGTTCGATGCAGAAAGTTATGTATACGGATTATTTGCTGATATGATTGAAGTTTCTACTGAAGAAGAGAATAAGGCAGCAGAAGTAATGAAGGATAATTCAGACCATGAGTGATCTGCTGAAGACGATGCGCATGAACTATCTGTTTGACTTTTATCAGTCATTATTAACAGACAAACAGAGAAACTATCTTGAAAAGTATTATATGGATGATGAATCACTATCAGAGATTGCTGAAACGTTTGAGGTATCAAGACAAGCAGTTTATGATAATATTAGACGTACTGGTGATTTATTAGAAGAATATGAAAGTAAGCTTGGTCTGTACCATAAATTTGAACAGCGTCAGGCCATATACGAAGAGATGCTTCGATTAACTAAACTACAGGGTAATGCACAACGTAATCAGCAGTTAGAAGCATATATAGAACAATTACAAAGAATAGAATAGGGGGTCATTGTATGGCTTTTGAAGGATTATCAGATCGACTCCAGGCTACAATGCAGAAGATTAAAGGTAAAGGTAAAGTTACAGAAGCGGATATAAAGGTGATGATGCGTGAAGTACGCTTAGCATTACTTGAAGCCGATGTTAACTTTAAAGTGGTAAAAGAATTTGTTAAGACAGTATCCGATCGTGCAATTGGTTCAGAAGTGATGCAGTCATTAACGCCTGGGCAACAGATTATTAAAATTGTACAGGAAGAACTAACGACTTTAATGGGTTCTGAGAATACTCAGATTAATATGAGTAAGAAACCACCGACTGTTGTGATGATGGTAGGTTTACAAGGGGCAGGTAAAACGACGACTGCAGGTAAACTGGCACTTTTAATGCGCAAGAAATATAACAAGAAACCATTGCTCGTCGCATGTGATATCTACAGACCTGCTGCAATACAGCAGCTACAGACAGTAGGGAAGCAGATCGATATACCGGTATTTACTTTAGGGGATCAAGTATCACCTAAAGAAATTACAGAACGTGCACTACAACACGCAAAAGAAGAACATCTGGACTTTGTGATTATCGATACAGCAGGACGCCTGCATATTGATGAAGCATTGATGAATGAGCTTGTTGAAGTTAAAGAAATCAGTCAACCTGATGAAATTATGCTTGTCGTAGATTCTATGACAGGTCAAGATGCAGTGAATGTCGCTGAGAGTTTCGATAGTCAGCTGGATGTTACGGGTGTTACTTTAACGAAACTTGATGGAGATACTCGTGGTGGGGCAGCGCTCTCGATTCGAAGTGTCACACAAAAACCAATTAAGTTTGTCGGTATGAGTGAGAAACTTGATGGACTAGAACCTTTTCATCCAGAACGCATGGCATCTCGTATTCTAGGTATGGGTGATGTGTTAAGTTTAATCGAAAAAGCACAGTCTCAAGTAGATGAATCTAAAGCGAAAGAACTTGAACAGAAGATGAAGACCTCATCATTCACTTTTGATGATTTTCTGGAGCAGCTCGAACAGGTTAAAGCTCTAGGCCCTCTTGATGAACTGCTTAAGATGATTCCTGGTGCGAACAAGATGAAAGGTCTTAATAATGTTAATATGAACGCTAAGCAAATTGATCATGTGCAGGCAATTATTCGTTCAATGACGAAAGAAGAACGTAACAATCCGGCGATTATCAATGTATCACGTAAGAAGAGAATCGCAAAAGGTTCAGGCAGAAGTTTATCTGAAGTGAATAAACTGATTAAACAGTTTGAAGAGATGAAGAAGATGATGAAGCAGTTTACAGGAATGAAAAAAGGTAAAAAAGGGCGTAATCCGTTCCAGGGCATGAATTTACCGTTTTAATATCTACTAAGAGACAGAAAAAACTTGATTTTTTCTGTCTTTTATATTAAATTTATTTTTGTAAAGAAAAAACACTTTACAGGAAACAAGTTTCCTGTTAATATTAGTACTTGAGAAAAGATTAGAAATGGAGAGATTTATAATGGCAGTAAAAATTCGTTTAACTCGTATGGGTTCTAAAAGAAACCCATTCTACCGTATTGTAGTAGCAGATGCACGCGCACCACGTGATGGTCGTATCATCGAAGCAATTGGAACTTATAACCCAGTTGCTAAACCTGAAGCAGAAATCAAAGTTGATGAAGCTTTAGCGTTAAAATGGTTAGCAGATGGTGCAAAACCAACTGATACAGTTCGTAATATCTTATCAACGCAAGGTATTATGGAGAAATTCCATAACCAAAAAATCGCGAAGTAATCGCTATGGAAAAATTAATACAAACCATTGTTACACCGCTTGTGAGTCATCCTGAAGATATTAAGATCACGAAGGAAGAACATGCATCCAGCATTACATATCACCTATCAGTCAATCAGGACGATAAAGGTAAAGTAATCGGTAAACAAGGTCGTATTGCCAAGGCAATGCGAATAGTTACGAGTGGTGCAGAACTTGCGTCTGTTAAGAAAGTGTTTGTAGAGATTGATTAAGAGTACCTTTTTTGGTACTCTTTTTTTATGAGATGGAGGTTTGTGAAATGGAAATGAATGTAGGGAAAATCGTCAATACACACGGTGTGAAAGGCGAAGTAAAGATTTTAACGGCATCTGATTTTGCCGCAGAACGTTTTAAGCCAGGTAAGGTGCTGATGATCCCATTTAAAAATGAGCGAGTTACGCTTACAATCAAATCGTATCGTACCCACAAAAACTTCCATATGATAGCATTTGAAGGTTTGAATAATATAAACGATGTAGAAAAGTATAAGGGCCTGGATGTCTATCAGGAGATTGAGAATGAAGATATTATATTGGACGAAAACGAATACTTCTATTCAGATATTATTGGGTGCACTGTGTTTGATGGCGAACGCGAAATCGGTATTGTGAATGATATCTTTGAAACAGGAGCGAACGATGTATGGGTCGTTCAAGGAGATAAAGAATACTTGATTCCGTATATTGAAGATGTTGTTAAGTCAATCGATATTGATAATAAAAAAATCATCATCGAAGCGATCGAAGGGTTATTATAATGAAGATTGATTATTTAACATTATTCCCTGAAATGTTTGACGTACTGAATCATTCTATTATGAAACGTGCACAGGAAAAAGGAATTGTAGAGCTGAACACAGTGAACTTCAGAGATTATTCAGGTAATAAACATAACCAGGTGGATGATTATCCATATGGCGGAGGGCAAGGTATGGTTCTAAAGCCAGAACCGATATTCAATGCAATGAATGCCATTGATAAAGCGAGCAAGACACGTGTTATCCTTATGTGTCCGCAAGGAAAACCTTTCACGCAGCAAGTTGCTGAATCGTTAGCACAAGAAGAGCACCTTGTATTTATTTGTGGTCATTATGAAGGATATGATGAACGCATACGCGAGCATCTTGTAACTGATGAACTCTCTATCGGTGATTATGTATTAACCGGTGGAGAACTTGCAGCAATTACAATGACAGATGCAATCGTGAGACTGATCCCTGAATCAATAAAAGAAGAAAGTCATCTGGATGATTCATTCTCAACTGGATTACTTGAATACCCACAATATACGAGACCTGCTGACTATAATGGAATGAAAGTACCGGATGTACTGCTTAGCGGTAACCATAAGCATATCGAATCATGGCGCCATGAAATGCGCTTGAAGCGTACTTTTGAACGCAGACCAGATTTATTAGAACACTACCCACTGACTCAGTCAGATAAAGAATATTTAGAACATCTTAAACGTGATAAATAGATGTCAATATATATTGCTTTACACAGTGAAATATGATATTATTTTAAAAGTGTGAATCACACATAAATCACTATGATCCGCTGAGCGAAGACTTAAGAACATAGGCAGAAGGAGAAGATAAAATGAATAACAAATTAATCGAAGCAGTGACAAAAGAACAATTACGTACAGACATTCCTGCATTCCGTCCTGGTGACACTTTAAAAGTTCACGTACGTATCGTTGAGGGAACTCGCGAACGTATCCAGGTTTTCGAAGGTGTAGTAATCAAACGTCGCGGTGGTGGAATTTCTGAAACTTTCACAGTTCGTAAAATTTCATACGGTGTTGGTGTTGAACGTACATTCCCTGTACATACACCTAAGATCGAGAAAATTGAAGTATTACGTCGTGGTAAAGTACGTCGTGCTAAATTGTACTACTTACGTAGCTTACGTGGTAAAGCTGCACGTATTAAAGAAATTCGCTAATATTAGACAAACAGAGCTAGAGACTTATGTCTCTAGCTCTATTTGTTTAAATAACGAATATATAAGAAGGTAAGAAGCATGCCTATAATAGAAATTATCTGCATTAACTGGAAATATGGTGGTGTATATTTAATCGTTATATGTTTTGTATCAGCATCAACCTTAACGGCCGTCATTAAATAGTTCCCTTCAGAAATCTGAGCTTTTTTACCATCAGCTTCAGCAGTCATACCTTCTAAAAATGGAACGGGTATAACCACATAGCCTGCTTTATGCTGAGCAAGTGTAATTTCCATCTTGTCTTTATTCTTCTTAAACAAATGTGTATTTGTATTCTTTGATGCTTCTGTTAATTGTTGATAATCCTCTCCATATATTCCAAGAAGTTTATAGTTATAAGTACCTGTCTTTAATTTTAGATCGATAATATTTGTTGCTTTGACTTTTAACGTGATTACAGGATTAAATCGGCGATAATCATCATTCAAAGGTTTTCTTGACTGATAAATTTCATTGATCCAGACATAATGATAATCTGTTGCTGTCTTTGATTCAATCTTTAAAGTTACATATAGATCCTTATATTTATTGATTTTCTTGCTATCAAGTTTATAAGTGATGCCGCCGTTTTCCTGATTCACAATAAGTTTATTCCCCTGAAGTATCGCATTACGCAATTGTGGCTCTGCATCTTTCAGTAAGTTCTTCTGTGTTTTAATCTTGCTGTCGCCCTTACCTTCAAGTACGACACCATTTAGCATTGCATGCTCTCTATCTATAGGCTGATTCAGTTCTTTTGTATTATATACTTTATCGGTGACACGAACGAATGGAAGTCTATGAGTATTATTATAGACATAGTACTTTTGCGACAGATCATTCTCAGCATAAAGATTACCACGAGCATACCCATAGGGGATAGTCATCGTTTCATTGATTCTGATAATCTGATTGACATTAAACAAGCTATTTAAGTTTGCACGTTCACCAAGACGATAGTAAATAGAGTTACTATCGGTATCCATCGTAATATTTAGATCTTTGTCATAGAACTTATAGATATCTTTGTTGAAGATACTTGAATATAATTTTATCCCATTGAACTGCATTAACATAGGTGTATTATGTGTGATCGAGGTCTGCCAGTCAATACGGTCACCCGGCTTTTGTACCGCTTTAATTTCATCGATAATTCTATTTTGAATCGGTGATTGATAAGTTTTACCTGTAATATATTCGATATTTCGCTCCTTTTCAGGATGCAACGTATCAATCTGTTCGGTCATATATTCATATACAAAGAAATTGGTCATGATAAAAATAACGGCATGTGTGAGTATATACAGATATCTTTTTTTGTTATAGATATAAAATCCAGTCAGTATACAGAATATTGGAATATAGATCAGCCAGATCAGAAACTTCTCGTGACCAATTACAGAAACAGGATAGATGAATAGTGCCGGTATTAAAGAAATTAGAAATGACTTCATTTTAAGTTCGCTTAATTTATCAAGATAGATCGCTGCTAGAACGGAAGTCGTAAATACAAGTAGATAGACCCATCTTCTCTGATCGATTGAGAATCCGTTAAAGAAACTATCAAAATATGGGCTTAAAGAACCGATCATAAAGATAATAGAAAGTATCGCATAAAGTCTATAATCATAATGCTTATACAATACAAACGTCGCTAAAGCGATAACAGCCACTGCTGAAATAACGACATAATAGCCATCGTAGAATAAATTATAGAAACCGACCATGTCAATGATAGGATTGAGCTTAATCGAGGGTAGTGTTCTGTCATTCATTAAATAGCTTGTAGCACCAGTGAAAAATCCGACACTGCTGACCATCAGTGCAAGGATGCCACTAATGCTACCTGTAATCAGCTTGTCTTTTAAGCGCAATAGATCATCATCTTTACTGAAGATCGATCTATATAAAAAATATACAGATACGAAAATAAATTCATAGTAGCTAAAATAAAAGTTAGCATGCAGTGTCAGTGCAACTGCAATTATAAAAAGAAGTGGCTTTCTTTCTCTGAATAGTCGTTCGAGACCAAAGATTGTCATTGGGAGCCACAGCATTACATCACTAAAGAAGCTCCATGTAAATGTAAAGAAGTAGTACACTGTTGACCAGCCATAAATAAAACTGCCGGTAAATGCGGCATAGCGGTTTATATTCATATATCTTAAAAATTTATAAGTCACAAAAAATATAAGTGATAGTTTGATGATTGAAATGAAAATTTGATTTTTTGCCCAGAATACTGGGTCAGTCACATCATAGGATAAAAAAATATCTCCAATATAGATACAGATAAAATTTAAATATGTTATCGGCGATGTAGAATAATAATAAGAAAGACTTTTAAAAAAGTCTCCACCGATGCCAAAGTCCATATCATAGAAGAAATGAAAATGAGAGAACTTATTATAAAGATACATCTGAAATGGCAGCATCTGTGCGATACCATCACCCTTGCCGGTGAACAACGTCCCACGGTCAAACATACGAAAAAGGACGATACTATGTGCAATACATGCACATAGTATTGAAACAAGCAATATAGATATATTGGGATAACGCTTAAATCTTTGTCTCATCTTTAGTTAACCTCGTAAATTTAATGTAGAGTACAGCCAGGATGATACCCATCAATGACAATACTATCATGAGATAAAAGTATGGAGGCGTGTATTTTAGGACAACTTCCTTTGTGTCCTTGGTTACTGGGATCGTTGTCATAATATAATTGCCTCGTTTTACCTCTGCTTTCTTTCCATCCACGTAAGCCTTCATGCCATCACGATGAATGATAGGAACAACCATCGTGCCATCTTTAGAAGATTCTAGGGTGATAGTCATTTTATTACCTTCATCTTTAAACTTATAGTCGATTGCTTTCTTTATACTCTTCAGCTGTTTATAATCTTCACCATAAATACCGTTGATTTTCAGTTTATAAGTACCAGGTGTCAGACCGATTAGAATCTTTCCGTTCTCAGGTGATTTTACACGATACAGCAAATCATCATAATGTGTACGATACTTACTTGTCTGGAAAAGACGATTATTGGCATATTTGTTCACATTAATCTGATGATTTGTGATAGGTGAAATGATTTCAACGTGCATATCGACATAGAAGTCCTTGTATTGTTGCTGTAAGTTTCTAGGGATTTCGATGATTAATCCACCACTTGGAGGATTGACTTTAAGCTTCTCGTTCTGGGTAAGCCAATTTGACCCGCTTGTATTGATGTCTACCTTATCGATTAAATTTTTATTTTTCTTGAAAGGATAGCTTGTAGGTTCGTCTTCTGAAACAATACCTTCCATCATCGCATGTTCTCGGTCGATAATTTCGGTGATATCCCTAGTATTGACAAATTTATTTGTAATCCTGACAAAAGGAATGGTCTGTGTGTTCTCATAAACTTTATATTTCCCGTCATTCTGAACGAGTTTAAAGTTTTCAGGTACGTCAGACTGATATGCTTTACGAACGAGATACTTGACATTGAACAATGATTCAAGGTTGCTTCTTGACTGGAAGGTAGAGTATCGACTGACTGACTCCTCCTTCAGATTAATCTTCATGTCCTTAAAATAGAAATCGACTAAAGCACCATCGAATATACTTGAATACAGACTTACACCTTTAAACCCTTGATACATCGGTGTGTTATCTTGTTCAAGCACCCTCCAGTCGATACGTTCGTCAGCTTTCGTCTTTTGTTTTAGCTGATCGATAATGTGCTGCTGCAAAGGTGAATCATAAACACTTGATACAATATAGTTCATCTTCGCACGATCATTGATACCCGGATTATAATTATCCAGTTTATTATGCACTCGAATGATGTCCCAGTTGAAGATAAGAATTAGGATAATCATAGAAATATAGAGCGCCTGCTGCTGTTTTTTATCCTTTACGATCAATACTAATAATCCGATGATAGTGATGATCGGAACAATATATACCCAGCTCACCGCTTTATGAATCATAAAATGACTCGCAAAGACAATCGATATCCCAGGAATAATGGAGATGAGATAATGTTTTACAGTGATTGTTCTAAAGTGCATCAAATACATTCCAATCAGACCGCTTGTGAAAAAAGAGATTAAATAATGCCAGCGTTTTTGCGGAGCGCTGAATCCATTGAATACAGTATCTATAAAGGGTGTAAGGCTGAAACACATAAAGATAATCGACATGATACTAAAGAATCTGTAAAAATAATTATCATATAATTTAAAGGTAAAGATGGCCTGAACCGTTAAGAATAATACAATGACTAAGTAATTGTCATAGAAAATATTTGCATTTTGATCAAAAGAATCAAATAAAGAAATACCCGCTTTATATGGCGCACGTTCATTTTGTAGGAAGCTCTTAACGCCATAGAAGAAGAACACACTGCTGATTAATAATCCGATAATCGACATGATAATGAAATGAAGCCACTGTGTTTTACGCGGCACGACATCATATTTTGATCTGAATATATTTCTTGCAATAAAATAGATAAGCCCTGCAAGCAGGTGATAATATGCGAAATAGAAATTGTTGATAAATATAAGTGCTGCTGCAATGATAAATATAGAGTGTTTCTTATTCTGAATGAAATATTCAATCCCAAGCAACATAAGTGGTAAAAAAATAAAGACATCGCTAAAAAATGACCAGTACAAAGTAAATCTGAAATATATAGCGGACATGACAAATAAAAAGGCAGCAAGCATAGCTGATGATCTTTCCAGACGAATCTTTCTAAAGTATAGGTAACTGAAAATAATAGCGATAGCAGATTTAACGATAGAAACGTAAAAAGCGTTTTTGGCCCAAAAGGAAATACTATCCGTTTTAAAGTTGAAAAATAAATCTAGAAACGAGACGCATATGATGTTTATAAAGTAAATAATATTTGTTGAATAGTAATATGATAAATCTGTAAAATAATCTCCACCGAGACCGAAATCCATACTGTAGAAGAACTCACCATTAATAAATTTCTTATAAAGATAAAGCTGCATCGGTAGCATTTGTTCTAATCCATCATTTGGACCTGTAAAAATTGTACCATCCTGCAAAAAACGGTAAATATAATAACTATGCCCAAAGACAGCAAGCATCAAGGCAATTATTGGAATAAATATTTTTCTGTTGTTTTTCATCATTTACTCCTTTGTTAAGATATAAGTTGTAACGAAATAAGTAATAGGTATCGTAAATACTAATGCAGGGAAAGGGGCATAAACATTATTGAAGTGTGATAGGTCTACAAATATAAAGAGCAGCAATGTCTGTATGCCCATATTTACAACCTGTGTCAAGGGAAACTGGATCAACTTTTTTAAAGTTGGTTTTACTTTATATACAACATAACAGTTTAAAAAATAAGAAATGATAAATGACACGAGAAATCCCGTTAGATGACTCGATAAATAACCTAAATGTAAAACCTTTAATAATAGTAGATAGACAAGGTAATAATTGATTGTATTAACGACACCTACGATGACAAACTTGATCAGCCGGCTGTAACGATTTATCATATGCGTGTTCTCACTTTCTCCTGTATATCACTTTCTCTAATATTAGTTTCGCTAATGATGTAGTGAGGTCGACCTTTTGTCTCATAATAGATCCGACCGATATATTCGCCGATAATGCCAAGGCCAAACAGTTGAACGGAACCAAGAAATAATACCGATGCAATGATTGTGAAATATCCAGGGGACTCTACGCCGTGGCGCATAATTTGTATGAAAGTGATCAATATATAGAGTAAACATAATGTCATAGTGAGTGCGCCAAAATGGAAGCAAAGACGTAATGGTTTATTGTTATAGCTGATAATACCGTCAATTGCATAATCGATCAGTCTTTTTGGAGAGAATGAAGACTGACCTTCAAAACGTTCGATATTTTTAAAGTTCAATGTTTTTTTGCTGAAACCTACCCATTCAAATATTCCTTTAGAAAATCGGTTATATTCTTTTAAGGAAAGGATGCTATCAATCACGCGTCTTGAGATAAGCCGAAAATCACCTTCACCATCTGTCAGCTGAATATCAACTGCATTGTTAATAATTTTGTAAAATAACTGAGTTGGGTATTTTCTGATAGCATGCTCTCCTGAACGGTCTCTGCGCATGACCACCTGGTCATACCCTTCTTCATAATAATGAATCATCTCCGGTATGCGTTCAGGAGGGTGTTGAAAATCAGCATCTAAAATAACAGCACAGTCTCCACGAGCTGCATTGAGTCCAGCAATCATGGCAGACTCTTTACCGAAATTACGAGAAAAGGAAATATACCTTATTTGAGGAAAAAGGATTGCCTGCTCTTTTATGATTGATAAAGAACGATCTTTACTTCCATCATTGACGAGTATGAGTTCATAGTTATAGTTGTTATTATGCATCACAGCATCAATCTGTTCAGTAAGTAGCTGGATATTCTTCTCTTCATTATAAATTGGTGCAATGAGTGAAATTAGCATAAAGACTCCTTACGTAATATGTTAAAATATTAATTATAAATCATAAAGATATTTTAACATACAATGAAGTAAAGCGTACTTTGTATGATGATTAAATCAAATAACTGGAAAGAAGTGAAATTATGGCAATACAATGGTTCCCAGGACATATGGCAAAGGCAAGGAGAGAAGTTACAGAGCAGCTTAAGCTCGTGGATGTAGTATTTGAGCTTGTTGACGCACGTATCCCTTACTCTTCACGTAACCCGATGATTGATGAAGTAATCAAGGATAAACCGCGTGTCGTATTATTAAATAAGATGGATATGGCAAATTTAAATGAAACAAAAAAGTGGATGTCATATTTTGAGGAACAGGGCTTTTATCCTGTGCTCATTGACAGTAAAAATGGTAAAAATTTATCTCAAGTTACGAAAGCGGCAGAAATCGTTACGCAAGAAAAGTTTGAGCGCATGAAGCAAAAAGGGTTACGCCCACGTGCAATTCGTGCAATGATTGTCGGCATTCCAAATGTGGGTAAATCAACTTTAATTAATCGCCTTGCAAAGAAATCAATCGCAAAGACAGGGAATATGCCAGGGGTTACAAAGAAACAGCAGTGGATTAAGGTTGGAAAGACATTGGAACTATTAGATACACCCGGGATTTTATGGCCAAAGTTTGAGGATCAGACCGTCGGTAAAAAACTAAGTTTAGCAGGTGCAATCAAAGATAGCATTGTTCATCTAGATGAAGTCGCTATATATGGGATCTCATTTTTGCAGGAAAGAGACCTGAACACATTTAACAAGCACTATAATATTGATGTCACAGCAGATACGCCGTATATTGAAGTATTTGATGCGATCGGCAGAAGTCGAGGTCTAAAGTTAAAGGGTAATGAAATAGATTATGAATCGGTTGTAGAATTGCTTATAAGAGATATACGTAACGAAAAAATTGGAAAATATACATTCGATCATATTTCAATGTTAGAGGTTGATGATGAAGAGTAATGACTACACAATCGCTTTACTTAAAGAAAAGGTAAGAGAGATGAATCAAGCAGAACTTATTGATTTTTTTGAAGAAGAGTCGAGAAGTGGCGCGTTAAAAGTGAAGCAGACGAGAGTAAAACAAATAGCGCAGGAAACTCAAGCGATACACGAATATGAACAAATGCTCGAATATGAACGTCGCTATAACGGGAAAGTCGTTTGTGGTATTGATGAGGTTGGACGTGGTCCATTAGCGGGTCCAGTTATCGCATGTGCTGTCATCTTAAACGATGGCCATCACTATATTGGGTTAAATGATTCGAAACAGTTATCAAAGCACAAGAGGGCATCGCTTTATGAAGCATTAACACAGTCGGTTACATATGCGATAGGTGTAGCAAGTGTGGAGGAAATTGATAAATTTAATATATATGAAGCAACGAAACTTGCGATGCATAGAGCGATAGATAAGTTACCCGTAAAGCCTGACGTACTACTGATAGATGCGATGAAACTGAATACAGGTTTAATTGAAGAATCAATCATTAAAGGTGATGCTAAAAGTGTTTCTATCGCTGCAGCAAGTGTGATTGCGAAAGTTTATCGCGATCACCTGATGGAAGAGATTCATGAGGAATTTCCTTACTATAATTTTAACCGTAATGCTGGATATGGTACTAAAAGACATTTAGATGGTTTAATGCAGTATGGGATAACTGCGCATCATCGCAAATCATTCGAGCCGATTAAATCAATGATAAAAACAGAAGAACACGCAAAGACAATTACGAAACTGTCGTAATTGTCTGTTTTTTAAGCGTTTGCGGTTTACAATAGCGCTTTCATTTTTTATAATTGGAACGTAAGCTAAATTAATGCGCATTATAGGAGGATGGACAATGAATATCCATGAGTATCAAGGGAAAGAAATTTTTCGCTCTATGGGTGTAGCAGTTCCGAACGGTTCTGTTGCTTATACACCTGAAGAAGCAGTTGAAGTAGCTAAAGGTCTAAAAGAAGGGGTTTACGTCGTTAAAGCTCAAATTCACGCTGGTGGCCGTGGTAAAGCTGGTGGTGTTAAGATTGCAAAATCTTTAGACGAAGTTGAAAGCTACGCGAAAGAATTACTTGGAAAAGTATTAGTTACGCATCAAACTGGTCCTGAAGGTAAGGAAGTTAAACGTCTTCTTGTTGAAGAAGGATGCGATATTAAAAAAGAATATTATTTAGGGTTCGTACTAGACCGTGCTACAGATAGCGTAGTATTAATGGGGTCTGAAGAAGGTGGAACTGAAATTGAAGAGGTTGCTGAAGCAACGCCTGAAAAAATCTTCAAAGAAGTGATCGATCCAGTTGTTGGATTAATGCCTTATCAGGCACGTCGTTTAGCATTTAACATTAACATTCCGAAAGAATCTGTAAATAAAGCAGTAAAAATTATGTTAGGTTTATATGATGTATTCATGAAGAAAGATGCATCTATTATTGAAATTAACCCGCTTGTAACGACAGGCGACGGTGAAGTGTTAGCGCTTGATGCTAAAATCAACTTTGATGCAAATGCATTATTCCGTCAAAAAGACGTGATGGAATTACGCGATTTAGATGAAGAGGATCCAAAGGAAATTGAAGCATCTAAATATGATTTATCGTATATCGCTTTAGATGGAAATATCGGTTGTATGGTAAACGGTGCCGGTCTTGCAATGGCGACGATGGATACAATTAATCATTTCGGCGGAAATCCGGCGAACTTCCTTGATGTAGGGGGCGGCGCAACGAAAGAGAAAGTTACTGAAGCATTCAAGATCATTTTAGGTGATGAGAAGGTTGAAGGTATTTTCGTTAATATCTTCGGTGGCATCATGAAGTGTGATGTTATCGCTGAAGGTGTTGTTGCAGCAGCGAAAGAATTAGAATTAACAATTCCATTAGTAGTACGTTTAGAAGGTACAAACGTGGATCAAGGTAAAGAAATTCTAGGTAATTCAGGATTAGCAATTACACCTGCAAGCACAATGGCTGAAGGTGCACAAAAAATCGTTGAATTAGTAAAAGAAGCTAAATAGGAAGCGGGGATAATCGTGGGAGTATTTATTGATAAAGATACGAAAGTAATCGTACAAGGTATTACAGGATCAACAGCATTATTTCATACGAAACAAATGATAGAATATGGTACTAAAATTGTTGCAGGTGTTACACCGGGCAAAGGTGGCATGGAAGTTGAAGGCGTACCTGTATTCAATACAGTTGAAGAAGCAGTAAAAGCTACAGGTGCTACAGTTTCAGTTATTTATGTTCCAGCACCATTTGCTGCAGATGCAATTGTTGAATGTGTTGATGCAGAATTAGATTTAGCAATTTGTATTACTGAACATATTCCGGTCTTAGATATGGTTAAAGTAAAACGTTATATGCAAGGTAAGAAAACACGCTTAGTTGGACCAAACTGTCCAGGTGTTATTACTGCAGATGAATGTAAAATAGGAATTATGCCAGGATACATTCATAAAAAAGGACATGTGGGCGTTGTCAGCCGTTCTGGAACATTGACGTATGAAGCAGTGCATCAGTTAACACAAGCAGGTATCGGTCAAACAACAGCTGTAGGTATTGGTGGAGACCCTGTAAACGGTACAAACTTCATCGATGCGTTAGAAGCGTTTAATAATGACCCTGAAACATTAGCTGTTGTCATGATCGGTGAAATTGGTGGAACAGCTGAAGAAGAAGCTGCTGAATGGGTTAAAGCGAACATGACGAAACCTGTCGTAGGCTTTATCGGCGGTCAGACAGCACCTCCTGGTAAACGTATGGGACATGCTGGTGCAATCATTTCAGGCGGTAAAGGTACGGCTGAAGAAAAGATTAAAACAATGAACGCTTGCGGTATTAAAACTGCAGCGACTCCTTCTGAAATTGGTTCGACATTAATCGAACGTATTAAAGAAGAAGATGGCTTATATGACAAATGTTTAACAGTTAAATAATATAGATTCCGGGCGACCCATCATTTATTTATAGGTCGCCCGGAATTTTTTTATTAATATTTACAAATATTAATATTTAGATGAAAGGAAATTAAAGAACACCTATTAGAATAGTAATGAGGTGATAGATATGAAACGACATCATAAACTTTTAAAACTTATCTATGCAGGTTTCACGACCCAGGAGTTACACAAGATATATAATGTTTACCATTCCTTTGATTTAAATTTTCTTCAGCTCAAGCCTATACTGCGACAAATTCTTAACTGCCATGAGCGAACGCTGGATAATAAGTTATCAAAGTTTCAAAATCTGAAAATCAAGATGCTGATAGAAGAACTTGAAAATAAGGAGATTACCCCAATCTATTTTGATTCAGAATTGTACCCACAACTACTGCTTGAAATTTATGATTATCCCTTTGTTTTATTCGCAAAAGGCAATATTAATCTTCTTAACTATACGAATGCTTTAGCAATTGTAGGGAGCAGAGATGCAACGCATTATACAGCAGATGCCCTGGACCAGATTGTACCTGAACTGATAAAAAATAATATATACATCGTCAGTGGCCTGGCAAAAGGTGCAGATAATTATGCGCATCTGGCATGCAACTTTTATGGAGGGCATACGATTGGCGTCCTTGCATACGGTCATGATTTCATCTATCCGGCAGAGACTGCTTTAATAAGAAGGCTGATGGAAAAACGTCACATCGTGATAAGTGAATATCCACCGACTACACCGATACAAAAGTTTAGATTTCCAGAACGTAATAGAATTATCAGCGGTCTTGCTCAAGGTATCCTGATCACGGAAGCAAAGGAGAGAAGTGGGAGCTTGATAACACTGGATCAAGGTTTGGAACAGAATAGGAACATCTATTGTCTGCCGGGACCTATCGTTCATGAACTTTCAGCAGGATGTAACAAAAGAATCAAAGAAGGGGCAAAGCTTGTTCAATGTACACATGATATTATAGAAGATTATTTTTTTCCTGATATTTCAAAAAATTAAAACTATATTTATGAGTTTTATTTGACAATCACTTACATATACGTATATTATTTATCATTGAAAACAATTAAGTAAGAGGGGGATATACAATTGGCAGAAAATCTCGTCATTGTTGAGTCGCCTGCAAAAGCTAAAACCATTGAAAAATATTTAGGGAAGAAATTTAAAGTTGTCGCATCTATGGGGCATGTACGTGATCTACCACGTAGCCAGATGGGCGTTGATACCGAAAATGATTTTGAACCAAGATATATAACGATTAGAGGAAAAGGGCCTATCGTTCAAGATTTAAAAAAACATGCAAAGCGCGCGAAGCATGTCTATCTTGCAAGTGACCCGGACCGTGAAGGTGAAGCGATTGCCTGGCATTTGGCACATATACTGAATATAGATGAAAAAGCAGCGTCCAGAGTTGTATTCAATGAAATTACAAAGGATGCGGTCAAAGAGAGTTTTAAGCATCCAAGACAAATTGAACAGAATCTTGTTGATGCACAGCAAGCACGACGCGTACTGGACCGTCTCGTAGGCTATAACATTTCTCCGGTATTGTGGAAGAAAGTTAAAAAGGGGCTTTCGGCCGGCCGTGTTCAATCTGTAGCACTTAAGCTTATTATTGATCGAGAAGAAGAAATCAATGCATTTAAACCAGAGGAGTACTGGACGATTGATGGATTGTTTGAATATGACAAAAAACAGTTCAAGGCAAAGTTCTTACATGAGAATAATAAGCCTAAGAAATTAAAACAAGAAGACGATGTTAAAGCGATTGTCAAACAACTGAAATCAGATGCATTTGAAGTAACGGATGTGACTAAAAAAGAAAAGCTCAGAAATCCTGCACAACCATTTACGACGAGTTCACTCCAGCAGGAAGCTGCTCGTAAGCTAAACTTTAAAGCCCGTAAGACGATGATGCTTGCTCAGCAATTATATGAAGGAATAGACTTGAAGAAACAAGGTACAGTGGGTTTAATTACTTATATGCGTACGGATTCTACTCGTATTTCAGATACTGCAAAGAACGAGGCTGCGAGCTATATTGAAGAACATTATGGTAAATCATACTTGTCTAAACGCACTAGTAAGAGTGGCGGTGCTCAAGATGCACATGAGGCAGTACGTCCAACATCGGTGATGCGTACGCCTTCGGAGATGAAAGCTTATCTTTCTAGAGATCAGTTACGTCTATACAAATTGATCTGGGAGCGTTTTATGGCAAGTCAAATGGCTGCAGCAGTCATTGATACGGTCAGTGTAGACCTTGTTCAGAATAATATTAAATTCAGAGCAAATGGTCAGACGATTAAGTTTAAAGGATTTATGAGTGTGTACATCGAAGGTCAGGATGAAGAAACTGAAGATGGAGAGAATAAATTACCGGTCCTGGAAGTGGGTGATACAGTTAAGGCTGTTAATATCGATGAAAACCAACATTTCACGCAACCACCTCCGCGCTATACTGAAGCCCGTCTTGTTAAAACGATGGAAGAAAAAGGTATTGGTCGACCTTCAACGTATGCACCAACTATAGATACGATCCAAAAGCGTAATTATGTAAAGGTAGACCAGAAGAAATTTTATCCGACAGAGCTTGGAATCATTGTCAACGAGTCTGTTAAAGAATATTTCCCTGAAATTATTGATGTTGATTTCACGGTGAATATGGAAACATTATTAGACAAAATTGCCAGTGGAGATATGGAATGGAAGAAGGTCATTTCAACTTTTTATGGTGATTTTAAAACTCATGTTGAACGTGCGGAAGCAGAAATGGAAAAGATTGAAATCAAAGACGAACCAGCAGGAGAAGATTGTGAGAAATGTGGTTCTCCGATGGTATATAAAATGGGACGTTACGGTAAATTTATGGCCTGTTCAAATTTCCCTGACTGCAGAAATACAAAAGCAATCGTCAAAACTATTGGTGTAGCGTGTCCAAAGTGTAAAGATGGCGAAGTTGTTGAACGTAAATCTAAGAAAAATAGAATTTTTTATGGCTGTAGCAATTTTCCGGAATGTGATTATATTTCCTGGGATAAACCTATTGCAAGAAATTGTCCGAAGTGTGACACACAGCTTGTGGAACGTAAAAAAGGAAAGCAGACACAAGTTGTATGTACGAATTGTGATTATGATGAGAAGCCTCAATAGCACATCCATAAATAATCATGTTAATCTGAGAACAGATTTGAAATATAATCTGTTCTTTATTATTTTTTCGATTTTTGTGAAAAATGAATCTGTTTTTAATAATAATAGTTTATTTCATTACAAAATTGTAATACAATCATGAAGGATATTCAGGAGGAGATAATATGACAACTGTAAATATAATTGGTGCTGGTCTTGCCGGTAGTGAAGCGGCATACCAATTAGCAAAACGAGGTATTAAAGTTAAACTATATGAAATGAGACCGGTAAAGCAGACCCCTGCTCATCATACAGACAAATTTGCTGAACTTGTCTGCTCAAATTCATTACGAGGTAATGCGTTGACGAATGCTGTCGGTGTCCTTAAAGAAGAGATGCGTAGACTCGACTCATTGATCATTAAAGCTGCTGATAACGCAAGTGTACCTGCAGGAGGAGCATTAGCTGTAGATAGACATGAATTCAGTGGATATGTGACAGATACATTAAAGCAACATGCAAATATTGAAGTTATCAATGAAGAAATTACAGAAATACCAGATGGACCGACAATTATTGCGACTGGCCCATTAACTACTGAAAGCTTATCGAAACAGATTCAGGCGCTAACAGGACAAGATCATCTTTACTTCTATGATGCAGCTGCACCTATCATTGAAAAGGATTCGATCGATATGGACAAAGTATATTTGAAGTCTCGTTATGATAAAGGCGAGGCTGCATATTTGAACTGTCCGATGACAGAAGAAGAGTTCAATACATTCTATGATGCTTTACTTGAAGCAGAAGTAGTACCATTAAAGGAATTCGAAAAAGAAATTTACTTTGAGGGCTGTATGCCGTTTGAAGAGATGGCAAAGCGAGGACGTAAAACGCTATTGTTTGGACCGATGAAGCCTGTGGGTCTAGAAGATCCTAAGACTGGGAAACGTCCGTACGCAGTGGTTCAGCTACGTCAAGACGATGCAGCTGGAACACTTTATAATATTGTAGGTTTTCAGACGCATTTGAAGTGGGGCGCACAAAAAGAAATATTAAAGCTGATTCCTGGTCTTGAAAACGTGGAAGTGGTCAGATATGGTGTTATGCACCGTAACACGTTTATCAATTCACCGACAAATCTACAGCAGACGTATCAATTTAAAGGCAATGACAGTCTATTTCTTGCAGGTCAGATGACAGGTGTAGAAGGTTATGTGGAAAGTGCAGCAAGCGGATTAGTAGCAGGAATCAATATGGCTAAATACGTTGAAGATAAGCCGGTTATCACATTCCCTGAAAATACAGTGATTGGTTCAATGGCATATTATATTACGCATACGAACAGCAAGAACTTTCAGCCGATGAATGCCAATTTCGGGCTCTTACCAAGTCTGGATAAACGTATTAAAGATAAAAAAGAACGATATGAGGCGCTCGCAGCACGTGCCTTAGCCTCTTTAGAACATTTTAAAGTTACTTTATAGTGTTTTAGTTGTGTGTCAATTTTAAATTGTGATAGAATTCAGATAAATAGGAGGGCTGTATGGATACTAATGATTTGCAAAGGTTCTTAACTTACTTGAAGAATGAGCGTAATTTTTCAGACCATACTGTTACTGCCTATAAAAATGATGTATTGCAGTTTATTGCGTTTTTAGAACAGGAACAGTTAGATTTTAGAACTTTTGAATATCGTGATGCGAGAAATTACCTCGTGAGTCAATATAATAAAGGGCTTGAACGTACGACGGTGTCGAGAAGAATTTCTGCATTACGCTCTTTTTATGGGTTTTTATATGATGGAGATGAAAGTAATCCCTTTGTACAGCTTGTCCATCCGAAACAAAAGAAGTATCTGCCCGAGTTCTTCTATGAAAAAGAGATGACTTTATTGTTTAATAGTATCGACATGTCAAAACCGTTCGCAGTAAGGGATAAGTTTATACTTGAAATGCTGTATGCTACGGGAATGCGTGTTTCGGAGTTTATTGAGCTGAAGAGTGATGCGTTCGATCTGGGACTTATGACAGTAAAGGTGATGGGTAAAGGGCGTAAAGAAAGAATTATTCCTTATGGTGCCTATGCACATCGGTCACTACTAGATTATGTGGATTTTAGAAACAGCATGACGATAACGCATGACTATCTACTGATCAATCAGCGGGGAGGCCCTCTGACTGCTAGGGGACTGACGTATATTCTTGATATGCTGATCAAAAGGAGCAGTGCAGATGGACATATCCACCCCCATAAATTAAGACATACATTCGCAACACACTTATTGAATAACGGAGCAGATTTGCGTACTGTTCAGGAATTGCTTGGCCATGTCAATTTATCGACAACAAGCAAATATACGCATATAACGAAAGCACACTTAAGAAATTCATATTTAAACGCACATCCAAGAGCATAAGGAGTGGAAGAATGAATAATCAATTACATGCTACGACAATCTTTGCAATCAGACATAATGGTCGAGCGGCGATGAGCGGTGATGGACAAGTGACACTCGGGCAGCAGGTCATTATGAAACAGACTGCAAGAAAAGTGAGAAGACTGTTTAATGATGAAGTCGTTGCAGGATTTGCCGGCAGTGTTGCAGATGCATTTACACTATTTGAAATGTTTGAAGCAAAGCTTTATGAATATAATGGTAACTTATCACGTGCAGCAGTTGAGCTGGCAAAAGAATGGCGTGGCGACAAAATGTTACGTCAACTTGAAGCGATGCTGATTGTTATGAATAAAGATGAACTGCTTGTCGTGAGCGGTACAGGCGAAGTAATACAGCCTGATGACGATATTATTGCGATTGGTTCAGGCGGGAATTACGCGCTAAGTGCAGGGCGTGCATTAAAGCGTCATGCAAGCACGTTGAGCGCGCGTGATATTGCACAGGCTTCTTTAGAAACAGCAGCTGATATATGTGTATTCACAAATCATAATATTATTATTGAAGAAATTTAGGAGGCATATCATGAAGTCAGCGAACTTAACGCCAAGACAAATCGTTAGTCATCTTGATGAACATATTATCGGTCAGCAGGATGCAAAGAGGAAGGTGGCGGTAAGCTTGAGAAATCGTTACCGTCGTATGGCACTAGATGATGAGATTCAAAAGGAAGTTATTCCTAAGAATATATTGATGATCGGGCCGACGGGTGTCGGTAAAACAGAGATAGCGAGACGAATGGCAAAGCTGGTTGGCGCCCCTTTTGTGAAAGTAGAAGCAACTAAATATACAGAAGTCGGTTATGTAGGTCGAGATGTTGAAAGTATGATCAGGGATCTTACGGAAAATGGTGTCAGGTTAATTAAAGAGAAGAAAAAACAGGAAGTTCTAGAAGAAGCTAAACGAAATGCAGAAGAACGCCTTGTTAAATTGCTCGTCCCAGCGATGAAGAAAAAAGAAAATAAAGCTGGAAATCCATTTGAAATGCTGTTCAATCAAACCATCCAAGAAGAAGAAGACGCACCTGATGAGCAAGTAAAATTAAAACGTAAAGATATTCAAGCTCAACTGAAAGCAGGAAAATTAGAGGATGAAACTGTCAAGATTAAAGTAGAGCAGGAATTTAAAGGATTGAATATGTTCGGTATGGATATGCAGAACAATCAAATGCAGGATATGTTCAGTCAGATGATGCCTAAGAAGAAGGTTGAACGTACCTTAAAGGTTTCAGATGCAAGGGAAGTTCTGATTGATGAAGAAGCAACAAAGCTGATTGATGAAGAATCAATGCATAGTGAAGCTGTAGCCTTAACAGAGCAGTTAGGAATCGTATTTATCGATGAAATAGATAAGATAGCTGGGGGTAATCAAGGCCCGGATGTTTCAAGGCAAGGTGTTCAGCGAGATATATTACCGATTGTCGAAGGTAGTGTGGTTCAGACGAAATATGGAGTGGTTAATACGGAGCATATCTTATTCATAGGTGCCGGGGCTTTCCATGTATCGAAGCCAAGTGACTTGATTCCAGAATTACAAGGAAGATTTCCGATTCGTGTGGAGCTTGATAAGCTATCGGTGGATGATTTCAAAAGAATATTAAAAGAACCGAAACTATCACTGTTAAAACAGTATGAAAGCTTACTGGCGACAGAAGATGTTACTATCAATTTTACGGATGAAGCAATTGACAGGCTCGCGGAGATGTCCTATGAAGTGAATCAGGAAACTGACAACATAGGTGCAAGACGCCTACATACAATTTTAGAAAAGATGCTTGAAGATCTGCTGTTTGAAGCTTCGGAAATGCCGAATGCACACGTAGATATTACTGCACAATATGTGGATGCTAAATTAGGAAATATTACAAAAAATAAAAATTTAAGTGAATTTATACTTTAAAGGAGTGCCTTTTAATAATGGAATTATTACAAAGAACGAGAAAGATTAATAAACTTTTACAGGAACATAAAGGGATTGCAGTTGACTTCAAAGAAATGGCAGACTATCTTGGTTCAGCGATGCAATCTAATGTGTTCATCCTATCACGTCGCGGAAAGTTATTAGGGTTTGGCGTTAATGAACTACTTAAGAATGAACGCATTATCAAGATGCTTGAGGAACGTCAGTTTCCAGAAACATATGTTGAGCTACTTTTAAATATCGATGAGACAAAGAGTAATATTCAAATAGAGAATGACCTGTCCGTGTTTCCGTCTGAAAATGCTGACTTATTCGCTCAGTCTAATACGGTTATTATCCCGATAAAAGGGGGCGGTACGCGTCTTGGAACGCTTGTATTAGCTCGTGTAGACAGAGCATTTGATGATGAGGATCTTGTACTTGGAGAATATGCGGCCACTGTAGTAGGTATGGAAATTCTGCGTGAAAAGCACGCTGATATTGAAAATCTTGCAAGAGATAAGGCTGCAATCAATATGGCTATTAATTCATTGTCTTATTCAGAGAAAGAAGCGATTGAACATATCTTTGATGAACTAGGGGCATCAGAAGGATTACTTGTTGCTTCTAAAGTAGCAGATAGAGTCGGAATCACGCGTTCAGTTATCGTTAATGCACTTCGTAAGCTTGAAAGCGCAGGAGTCATCGAATCACGCTCGCTTGGTATGAAAGGTACATTTATCAAAATTAAAAAAGAACATTTCTTAGAGGAACTGTCTGCGTCTCATTAGTCAATGTGATAAACATGTAAGATTATAAGAAATAAATTATGTTTCTTGTGCTTTTTGATTTTTATTATTGAATGTAATATTGATTTATGTTATATTAATCTATGGCTAAAAAGCCAAATTCACACATTACAGATAAGTATTTCGGACGGTGCAACATCTGTTGTTTCTGAAATTGCCTGTAATGGCGGAATAAAACCAATTAGGAGGAAATTAAAATGGCAGTAATCTCAATGAAACAATTGCTAGAAGCTGGTGTTCACTTCGGTCACCAAACACGTCGCTGGAACCCAAAAATGAAGAAATATATCTTCACTGAAAGAAATGGTATTTATATCATCGACCTTCAAAAAACAGTTAAGAAAGTTGAAGAAGCTTACAACTTCGTAAAATCTATTTCTGAAGAAGGCGGTACTGTATTATTCGTAGGTACTAAAAAACAAGCACAAGAAGCAATCAAAGAAGAAGCAGAACGTGCAGGTCAATTCTTCATCAACGAACGTTGGTTAGGTGGAACATTAACAAACTACAAAACAATTTCTAAACGTGTAAAACGTATTTCAGAAATTGAAAAAATGGAAGAAGACGGTACTTTTGATGTACTTCCTAAAAAAGAAGTAGTTGAACTTAAAAAAGAATATGATCGTTTAATCAAATTCTTAGGTGGAATTCGTGAAATGAAATCTATGCCTTCAGCATTATTCGTAGTAGACCCTCGTAAAGAGCGTAACGCGATTGCAGAAGCTAAGAAATTACACATTCCAATCGTTGGTATCGTAGATACAAACTGTGATCCAGATGAAATCGATTACGTAATCCCTGCAAACGATGATGCGATTCGTGCCGTTAAATTATTAACTGGTAAAATGGCTGATGCAATCTTAGAAGGTCGTCAAGGCGTATCTAATGAAGAAGTTGCAGCTGAACAAAATATTGATTTATCTGAAGAAGCAGAAGTTAAAGCAGAAGAAACAACTGAAGCTTAATTGAAATAAAAGTGATAAGTGTATAACATTTATCACTTTTTTTAAAAGCTAAAGCATTTGCTTTAGTTTTAATTAAAATTTTAGTAAAATAAAACCGTAAACATAAATCTCTGGAGGTATTATACATGGCTATTACAGCACAATTAGTTAAACAATTACGTGAAAGAACAGGCGCAGGTATGATGGACTGCAAAAAAGCATTAACTGAAACAAACGGAGATATCGACGCAGCCGTTGACTACTTACGTGAAAAAGGGATTGCAAAAGCTGCTAAAAAAGCTGACCGTATCGCTGCTGAAGGTACAACTTATGTTGCTTCTAGTGGCAACACTGCAGTTTTATTAGAGTTAAACTCTGAAACAGATTTCGTTGCACGTAATGAAGGTTTCCAAGCATTAGTTAAAGAAATGGCAGATCATATTTTAGCAACTAAACCAGCTGATCTTGATGCTTTAATGGCGTCTGAAATCGAAACTGGTAAAACTGTTGAAACTAAATTGAACGAAGCAATTTCTACAATTGGTGAGAAATTAACTTTACGTCGTTTCGTATTAGCTGAAAAAACAGATGCAGATGCATTTGGAGAATACTTACACATGGGTGGACGTATTGGCGTATTAGCAGTAGTTGAAAATTCAACTGATGCTGAAGCTGCAAAAGACGTTGCAATGCACATCGCTGCATTAAATCCTAAGTTCGTTTCTCGCGAACAAGTTTCTGCTGAAGAATTAGAACATGAAAAAGAAATTTTAAAACAACAAGCATTAAATGAAGGTAAACCAGAAAATATCGTTGAAAAAATGGTAGAAGGTCGTCTACGTAAATATTTAGAAGAAATTTGTGCGGTTGATCAGCCATTCGTTAAAAATCCAGATCAAACTGTTGCTGAATTCTTAAAATCAAAAGGTGGTTCATTAAAATCATTCGTACGTTATGAAGTTGGGGAAGGTATCGAGAAACGTCAAGATAACTTTGCTGACGAAGTAATGGGTCAAATGGGTAAATAATGTTCTGATAAAGACACTTCGGTGTCTTTTTTTATACATAAAAGGTTAGAAAAACTACATATAATGATTTATTTAACAGAAGATTATTGATATAATGGCTATAGTTTTGTGTACAATACACATATTTTGAGAGGACGGGTAATAATGATTGAAACTTCTAAATATAAACGTGTCGTATTAAAGTTAAGTGGAGAAGCGCTTGCCGGAGAAACAGGCTTTGGCATTAATCCGTTTGTGATTAAAAGTGTAGCGAAACAAGTGGCAGAAGTAGCAAAGATGGATTGCGAGATTGCTGTAATCGTAGGCGGGGGTAACATATGGCGCGGTAAAACGGGAAGTGACCTAGGTATGGACCGTGGTACTGCTGACTATATGGGGATGCTTGCTACGGTAATGAATTCATTAGCATTACAGGACTCTTTAGAACAATTGGATTGTGACACGCGTGTGCTAACTTCAATTGAGATGAAGCAAGTTGCAGAACCTTACATTCGACGTCGAGCGATACGCCATCTTGAGAAAGGTCGAGTTGTCATCTTTGCTGCTGGTATTGGAAATCCTTATTTCTCAACAGATACGACAGCTGCATTACGTGCTGCGGAGATGGAAGCAGATGTCATCCTTATGGGTAAGAATAACGTAGACGGTGTATATTCAGCGGATCCGAAACTTGATCCAAATGCGAAGAAATATGAAACATTAACATATATTGAAATGTTACAAGAAGGGCTGCAGGTAATGGATTCAACAGCAAGCTCATTCTGTATGGACAATGATATTCCACTCGTGGTATTCTCAATTATGGAAGATGGTAATATTAAACGTGCTATTATGGGTGAAGAGATAGGTACTACCATCACAAAATAAAATTTAGGATCAAAGGAGAAAAAGAATGACAACTGAAATTATGAATGAATTAAAATCAAAGATGGAAAAGAGTATCGAGAGCTTACAGCGTGACTTTGCTGCAATTCGTGCGGGCCATGCAAATGCTAATCTATTAGATCGTGTATCTGTAGTTTATTACGGTGCTGAAACACCAGTTCAGCAATTAGCAGGTATATCAGTTCCTGAACCAAGAATGCTGTTAGTTACACCTTATGATAAAACATCGATTGATGATATTTTAAAGGCAATCAATATGGCAAACCTCGGTGTTAACCCAACTTCAGACGGAAATGTAATCCGTATTACAGTGCCAGCTTTAACAGAAGAACGCCGTAGAGAACTTGTTAAAGAAGCTAAGAAAGAAGCTGAGAATTCAAAGATTGCGATTCGTAATATTCGTCGTGATGCAAACGATGCACTTAAGAAAGCTGAAAAAGCAGGGGATATTACTGAAGATGATTTAAAATCATTTTCTGATGATGTTCAAGCCGAAACTGATAAATTTATTAAGAAGATTGATGAATTAACTGCTTCTAAAGAAAAAGATATTTTAGAAGTATAGTATAAGTGTAATAAAATAAATTATAGTTTGAATAAATGGCGAGCCAAATCATTTTTTTGGCTCGACCTTTTTTTGTGATTTTCATGAATATACATATATCTTATGTTAAAATAAATGAATAAGTTGAATTACGGAGGCCGCTATGTTCCCATTTAAAAAAAGGAAAGTGACAGAAAACATTCAATTGAATAAGGCGCATATTCCGAAACACATTGCTATTATAATGGATGGTAATGGGAGATGGGCGAAAGCTAAGAAGATGCCGCGCATCAAAGGGCACTACGAAGGCATGCAGACAGTAAAGAAGATAACAGGACATGCAAGTGATCTGGGTGTAGAATATTTAACATTGTATGCATTTTCTACTGAAAACTGGTCGCGACCTAAAGATGAAATAAATTATTTAATGAAGTTACCAGGAGATTTCTTAAATACCTTTCTTCCGGAATTAGTTGCAAAGAACGTGAAGGTAGAGACGATCGGATTTATTGATGATCTGCCAGAGCACACAAAGCATGCTGTACTAGAGGCGAAAGAAAGAACAAAGGATAATACAGGATTGAAGTTAGTATTTGCATTGAACTACGGTGGCAGAAAAGAAATTATCTCTGCGGTACAGTTAATTGCAGAACAATATAAATCTGGAGAGATTTCATTAGATGAAATCAATGAATCTCAGTTTAATGAATTTCTATTTACAAAAGGCATGCCAGATCCAGAACTTCTCATTCGTACATCTGGCGAAGAGCGCTTAAGTAACTTTCTAATCTGGCAATGTTCGTATAGTGAGTTTGTGTTTGTAGATGAATACTGGCCAGACTTTACAGTACAAAGTTTAGATAAGTGTATTTCAATATACCAGAATCGACATAGACGATTCGGTGGACTATAAGGAGTAAATCATGAAAACGAGAACGATTACTGCGATAATCGCAATGGCAGTTTTTTTGCCTGTAGTTGTATATGGAAAGCTGCCACTATTAATTATGGCATACTTACTTGCGATTGTAGCGCTTAAAGAAGTATTAAATATGAAGAATATCAAGCTTTATTCATTACCTGGCATCATTAGTGTCATTGCGCTATGTTTAATTATGTCACCAGAAAAAAGTAAGCTTGTTGCGCTTGATTATCAGGTTCCTTTTTTGATATTAATGAGTTTGATTATGCTTAGTTATACAGTGATGAGTAAGAATAGATTTAATTTCGTAGATGCTGCATTTTGTATGCTTGCAGTTGCATATATTGGGATTGGTTTTATGTATTTCTACGAGACGCGTAATAACGGTCTGATTTATATCTTATTTGCTTTGCTTATCGTATGGGTCACAGATACAGGTGCATACATATTTGGGCGTTTATTTGGCAAGAATAAGCTGTGGCCAGAAATCAGTCCCAATAAAACGATAGAAGGCTTTGTAGGAGGTATTCTAAGTTCTACGATAATAGCAATTATATTCAGCATCAATTATGATATGCCACTATCGATCTTGCCACTGATCCTAGTAACTTGGTTATTCAGTATGTTCGGTCAGCTCGGTGATTTAGTGGAAAGTGCATTAAAGCGTCATTTCGACGTTAAAGACTCAGGGAATCTTCTGCCGGGTCACGGTGGGATTCTTGACCGCTTCGATTCATTTATCTTTGTATTACCTTTAATGAACATATTGTTGATCAGTTTCAAGTAAATCATAGTATCTCTTTATAGCTACAACCCTATTCGTGCCTTGTTTAATCATGAATAGGGTTATTTTTTGTGGTAGATCAGTATTTGAATTTCTTATGACGATTGCAAGATTTATGATAGAATAAAGCTATTAAACGTAAAAAAGGTGAAGCAATGAAAAACATAGGAATATTAGGTGCCAGTGGTTCAGTTGGTACACAAGGATTAGACATTATAAGACAATATCCGGATACTTATAAGCTTGTAAGTTTCTCAGTCGGTAAGAATTTAGAGCTGGCAAATAAAATTATAGAAGAATTTAGGCCGGATATCTGCTGTGTACAAGATAAAGAAGATATAGATAAGATTCAATCATCATCTATTAAAGTCGTATATGGTAATGACGGATTGATGGAAATAGCTGCATATGTCAAAAATGACATGCTCTTAAATTCAATTATGGGGAGTGTCGGCTTAAAGCCTACTGTGCATGCGATTAAGCACGGCATCGATATTGCGCTTGCCAATAAAGAGACGCTTGTTGTTGCAGGAGAAATTATTATGCAGCTCGCACGTGAATACAATGTGAATATTATACCTGTAGATTCAGAACATTCTGCTATCTTTCAGTGCTTGAATGGTGAAGATCATAAACATATTGAGAAACTGATTATTACGGCGAGTGGAGGTTCATTTAGAGAGTTATCTCGCGAGGCACTGAAAGATGTCACTGTACAGGATGCACTGAAACATCCGAACTGGTCGATGGGCAAGAAGATTACAATTGATTCTGCGACAATGATGAATAAAGGACTTGAGGTCATTGAAGCAAGATGGCTGTTTGATATGCCGATCGATAAAATTGAAACTTTGTTACATAAGCAAAGTATCATACACTCAATGGTAGAGTTCAATGATACAAGTGTGATTGCTCAGCTTGGAACACCGGATATGCGTATGCCTATTCTTTATGCATTTAGTTATCCAGATCGTCTCGCGCGTAAAGCAGAACGTCTAAATCTTGCTGAAGTTGGTCAGTTGGACTTTAAAGCGATGGATTTTGATAGATATCGATGTCTGAAACTCGCCTATGATGCGATCAGTATTGGTGGCACGATGCCAGTTGTAATGAATGCAGTCAACGAAGTTGTCGTACAGCAGTTTTTAGATGGAGAGATTGGTTTTTTAGATATTGAGACAATTATTGAACGTGAAATGAATACACATGATGTGATACAAAGTCCGGATCTTGAAACCATTCTTGAAATTGATGCACAGTATAAGTCAAGAAAGTATGAGGTGTAGCGATGTTAGGATTATTAGCCTTTATATTAGTTTTTGGATTAATTGTTACGGTGCATGAACTCGGGCATTTAATCTTAGCTAAACGTGCGGGTATCATGTGTCCAGAGTTTGCAATCGGTATGGGACCGAAGCTCTTCTCTTACAAGAAGAATGAGACGCTGTACACGATTCGTATGCTGCCTGTCGGTGGGTATGTCATGATGGCTGGAAGCGGTATGGAAGAAAACCCGCTAAAAGCAGGGATGAATGTTAATATTAAGAAGAATTCTGATGGCGAAGTGACACATATTCTGCTTGATGAGCAGCATCAATTCCAGCAAATCGAACAAATTGAAGTTATTGATAGTGATTTCGATGATGCAATGTTTATTGAAGGCATCAATCAATATACGCAGCAGCAAGAGCGTCTTCAAATTGCAGAGCAGTCATATTTTGTTCGTGAAGGGGACTTAGTTCAGATTGCTCCTCCGAGCAGACAGTTCAGAACGAAGAAACCGTGGCCAAAGTTCTTAACATTATTTGCAGGGCCATTCTTTAATTTTCTGTTGACACTTGTACTATGTATTATCATTGCATTTATGATAGGTTCTCCTACAAATTCTGTGAAAGAAGTAGCTGAAGATTCTCCTGCAATGAGTGCTGGACTGAAAACAGGTGATAGAATTATACAGCTTAATGACGAGAAGGTAAATACGTTCGGTGAGATAAAAGCATACCTTGCTAATAATGAGGGTAAACCATTAGTTGTTACTGTTGAACGCGGAACTAAGACTGAAAGCATTAAGCTAGAACCTAAGAAGGTCGTCACTCAGATTTCTAAAACAAAGAAAGAAACGACATATCAGATTGGTTTCTTACCAGAAAGACAGTTCTCACTGACAGATCCATTCATTAATGGTTTTAATGAAACGATGCGCTATGCAACGCTGATCTTTACATTACTTATTGAACTGTTCACTTCTATATTTACGGGTAGTTTTTCTTTTAACATGTTAAATGGACCTGTAGGTATCTATAAATTTACAGATACTGTTGCGCAGCAAGGACTTATCCCACTGCTCAATTTAGCAGCAATGCTTTCTATAAACATCGGCATTATGAATTTGATACCTGTTCCTGCTTTAGACGGCGGACGTATATTGTTTGTTCTGTATGAGGCTATATTCAGACGTCCTGTGAATAAACGTGTCGAGATGATTATCGTCGGAGCAGGGGTAATCTTTATGTTCTTTGTGATGATAATGGTGACGTGGAACGATATTTCAAGATACTTCTTAAAATAAACAGCACAGTGCTGTTTATTTTTTGTTTGATTAATGAATATTTTATTATATGATATATGTATTATAGATTTTAGGAGGCAGCTATGAAACAGAGTAAAATGTTTATTCCAACATTAAGAGAAGTTCCAAGCGATGCAGATAGCAAGAGTCATCAGCTACTGCTTAAAGCAGGGATGATCAAACAAGTCGCAAGTGGTGTGTATAGTTACTTACCGATTGCTAAACGCGTATTAAATAAAATCGAGTCAATTGTCCGTGAAGAGATGGAAGCGATTGATGGTGTAGAAATATTAATGCCTGCCTTACAGCCTTCAGAGCTTTGGAGCGAGTCTGGTCGCTGGCAAAGTTATGGCGCAGAGCTTATGCGCATGACAGACCGTCATGGTCGTGAATTTGCGCTCGGACCAACACATGAAGAAATCATTACATCACTAGTGCGTGATGAATTAAAGTCATATAAGAAGTTACCGGTAACGTTATTCCAGATTCAAAACAAGTTTCGAGATGAGAAGCGTCCTAGATTTGGATTGTTACGTGGCCGTGAATTTATTATGAAGGATGCATATAGCTTCCATGCAACAGAAGCGTCACTTGATGAGACATATCAGGATATGTATAATGCATATTCGAAGATTTTCTCGCGTCTAAACTTACAGTTCCGTCCAGTTATCGCAGATAGTGGTGCAATTGGTGGAAGCCACACACATGAATTTATGGCGTTAGCGGAAATTGGTGAAGATACGATTTGTTATACGGATGGCAGTGATTATGCAGCAAATATCGAAAAAGCAGAAGTCGTATACCATCCAAATAAGAAACATACAGAAGAGAACGTATTAGAAAAAGTACATACGCCTGGCGTAAAAACAGCGCAGCAATTAGCAGATTTCTTGAAACGTGACCTAGATGAAATTGTAAAATCGATGATTGTTAAAGTTGATGACCAGTTTGTAATGTTCTTAATTCGTGGACATCATGAATTGAATGATATTAAGGTAAGATCATTCTTTGGAACAGAACATGTAGAGATGGCAACAGAGGATGACATTCGTTCAATCCTAGATGCGAGCCCAGGTTCACTAGGACCCGTCGGAGTTAATAAGATTGATATCTATGCAGATAACAGTGTACAGGATCTCAATAATTTAGCAGTCGGTGCAAATGAAGATGATTATCATTATGTGAATGCTAATGTAGATCGTGACTTTAACGTGAAAGCCTATGGTGATTTCCGATTTATATTAGAAGGTGAACCAGCTGCAGATGGTAGTGGTCCAGTTAAATTTGCAGAAGGTATAGAAATCGGCCAAGTGTTTAAACTCGGAACAAAGTACAGTGAAAGTATGAATGCGACTTTCTTAAACGATCAAGGCCGAGCAGAGCCTATGGTAATGGGATGTTATGGAATAGGTGTTTCACGTACATTATCAGCAGTGATCGAGCAGCATAACGATGATAAAGGTATTATATGGCCAACTGCTATTACGCCATATGAAGTGCATATCATCAGTGTGAATCCTAAACAGGAAGTCCAAAAAAACCTTGCAGACCAGCTTTATGATGCATATCGCACGCAGTATGAAGTACTATATGATGACCGAGCAGAACGTGCGGGTGTGAAATTTAATGATGCAGATTTAATCGGAATACCGGTTCGTGTGGTGGTTGGGAAACAAGCAGCTGACGGTATTGTCGAGGTTAAGAACCGTCGTACTGGGGACGCTGTTGAAGTCCATATAGACAATTTACAAGAAACGATTCAATCAATTTATGCATCTTTTGAATCATAATTTGATATAATGAATAATAAAAGTAATACGCACCTGCGTGTTACTTTTTCATTTTGAAGGTGGTAAAAAACGTGACAATAAATAATAATGAAAAATTTAAAGTATTGTTGAAGCAGCTGCAGATCGAAGATTTATTTACAATACCTGATCTCGATGAAGCGGAGCTCACTAAGATTGATATTTATAAGCATGACCGTAGATGGCATATGTACTTTAAATTTCATACGCACCTGCCATATGAGTTATTTGCCTTGCTTAAATCAAAGATTAAAGAACATTTTGAACATATTGCAACGGTGACATTTGAAATAGAAGTATTGGATGCTCTTGATACAGAAAAACTCTGCGCATATATTCCTTATGCGATTGATCAGACGAATATGAGTCCGAGCTTAAAGCATCAGTTAAATAGTAAACCCTTTACATTCAGTGGTGATATATTGAAGTTTCATGTAACCAATGAAATTGAGAAAGTTCATTTTGAAAAGAACTGTAATGGCACGCTTCTTAAAGCCTTTAAAGACGTAGGCTTTAATGTCTCACGCTGTATATTTGAAGTGTCAGACAATGCTGAACAAGAAGAGCTGGCATCTTTAGAAGCGTATATACAGGAAGAAGAAGAGAATCACAGCAAAATATTAAGGGAAAAGATGATCGAACGAGAAAAGCAGCGTAAGGAAGATGATGGCCCTGAAGTGACACGTTGTCAGATAGGGAAGCCGATACAAATTGAAAATGTTAGACGTATCGAATCCATTATTGAAGAAGAATATAAGGTTGCACTTGAAGGCGTAGTCTTTGATATTGACATTAAGGCCCTGAAAAGTGGACGACATATCGTGCAGCTTAAAATTACAGATTACACAGATTCTTTAATCGTCAAGATGTTCACACGTAAAGGAAAGAATGACCTAGAGCATTTTGAGTCATTAAAAATCGGAGACTGGGTACGTGTACAAGGTCGTATTGAAATGGATACCTTTGTACGAGACCTGGTCATGATGATGGATGATATTGAGGCCATCAAAAAACCTGAAAAGCAAGATAAGTCCCAGGACAAACGTGTTGAATTCCACCTGCATAGTGCAATGAGCCAGATGGATGGTATCACGCATATCGGAAAATATGTTGCTCAAGCTGCAAAATGGGGGCACAAAGCAATCGCGGTAACCGATCATAACGGTTGTCAGGCATTTCCGGATGCGCATGCTGCAGCAAGTGCGGCGGGCATCAAGATGATCTACGGTATAGAAGGGATGCTTGTAGATGATGGCGTGAACATCACTTATAAACCACAAGATATAACGTTGAAAGATGCGACATACGTCGTCTTTGACGTAGAGACAACAGGTTTAAGCTCACAATATGATAAAATTATTGAACTTGCGGCAGTTAAAGTAAAAGACGGAGAAATTATCGATAAGTTTGAGCGCTTTAGCAATCCCGGAGAACGTCTGAATGAAACGATTAAGAACCTGACTGGAATCACTGATGATATGCTTATAGATGCACCGCCGATCGAATCTGTATTGAACGATTTTAAAGATTTTGTAGGGGATGCAATCTATGTTGCCCATAATGCAAGCTTTGATATGGGATTTATCGATACGGGGTTCGACCGCTTAGGATATGGACCAACGGAAAATGGTGTTATCGATACGTTAGAACTTTCAAGAACAATCAATACTGAAATGGGCAAACATGGCCTTAACTTTCTTGCCAAGAAGTATGGTGTAGAATTAACACAGCACCATAGAGCTATCTATGATGCGGAAACGACTGCGCATATCTTTGTGAAGATGTTAAAACAGATGGAAACGCTTAGTGTTACGAACCACAAGGAAATTGACCTGAAGCTCTCAAATAAGGATGCGTATAAACGTGCCCGACCGATGCATGTAACATTAATCGTACAGAATCAGAAAGGACTAAAGAATCTTTTCAAAATCGTAAGTGATTCTATGGTGAAATACTTCTATAGAACACCAAGAATCCCGCGTTCACTTTTGAATGAATATCGTGAAGGTATACTGGTCGGCAGTGCGTGTGATAACGGTGAAGTGTTTACGGCGGTGATGCAGAAGGATCAGGAAGAAGTTGAGAAAATCGCGCGCTACTATGATTATCTTGAAGTACAGCCAAAAGCACTATATCAGCATTTATTAGATAAAGACTTGATTCGTGATAATGAAACGATGGAAGAAATCTATCAGCGTATCCTCGACGTTGGTGAAAAACTAGACATTCCAGTTCTAGCCACAGGTAATGTCCATTACTTAAATGAACATGATAAGATTGCGCGTGAAATCTTGATTGCATCAAATCCGGGTAATCCGTTGAATAGACAGACGTTACCGGATGCACATTTTAGAACGACAGATGAAATGCTAGATGCCTTCCATTTCTTAGGGGAAGAGAAAGCGTATGAAATCGTCATCAAAAACACCAATGAACTTGCTGACCGTATAGAGACGGTTATTCCTATTCAGGATAAACTGTTCACACCGAATATCGATGGTGCAAATGAAGAGATTCGAGAGATGAGCTATGCACGTGCACGTAGTATATACGGAGAAGAACTTCCTGAAATTGTTGTTGCCAGACTGGAGAAAGAACTGGATAGTATCATCGGTAATGGATTTGCCGTGATATATTTAATTTCTCAGAAGCTTGTGAAGAAAAGTCTGGATGATGGTTACCTGGTAGGGAGTCGTGGTTCGGTTGGATCAAGTTTTGTAGCGACAATGACCGAGATCACTGAAGTCAATCCATTACCTCCTCATTATATTTGTCCGAAATGTAATTCAAGTCATTTCTTTGAAGATGGAAGTGTTGCGAGTGGTTTTGACTTACCAGATAAATCATGTCCATCTTGTGATGTACCTTACATTAAAGAAGGGCAGGATATTCCGTTTGAAACGTTCTTAGGATTCAAAGGTGATAAAGTTCCGGATATTGACTTAAACTTTAGCGGAGAATATCAGCCGATCGCACATAACTATACAAAAGTACTATTTGGAGAAGATAAAGTATTCCGTGCAGGTACGATCGGTACGGTTGCAGAGAAAACGGCATTCGGTTATGTGAAGGGCTATATGAATGATTCAGGTACGCATAAACGTGGTGCTGAAATTGATAGGCTTGTAAAGTCATGTACGGGTGTCAAACGTACGACAGGACAGCACCCTGGTGGTATTATCGTTGTGCCCGATTATATGGATATCTATGATTTTACACCGATTCAATATCCTGCAGATGATCAGTCCAGTGCATGGAAAACGACTCATTTTGATTTCCATTCTATACATGATAATTTATTGAAGCTAGATATCCTCGGACACGATGATCCTACGATGATTCGTATGCTCCAGGATTTATCAGGTATGGATCCTAAGACAATTCCTGTCGATGATAAAGAAACGATGAAGATATTCTCGAGCCCTGAGTCTCTAGGTGTAACTGAAGAGGATATATTATGCAAGACTGGAACCCTAGGTGTGCCAGAGTTTGGTACTGGCTTCGTGCGTCAAATGCTTGAAGATACAAAGCCTTCATCATTCAGTGAGCTCGTGCAGATTTCTGGATTATCTCATGGGACAGATGTATGGCTTGGCAATGCCCAGGAACTTATAAAGAGCGGGACCTGTGATTTAAGTTCTGTTATCGGATGTCGTGATGATATTATGGTGTATCTAATGTATGCCGGCTTAGAACCATCACTTGCATTTAAGATTATGGAATCTGTGCGTAAGGGTAAGGGATTATCTGAAGAGTTTGAAGTTGCAATGCGCGAGAACAATGTACCTGAATGGTATTTGGATTCATGTAAAAAGATTAAATACATGTTCCCGAAAGCCCATGCAGCAGCATATGTCCTGATGGCGGTACGTATCGCATACTTTAAAGTGCATCATCCGTTATATTATTATGCAAGTTACTTCACTGTTCGTGCGAGTGACTTTGATTTATTGACGATGACGAAAGACAAGCATACGATCAAAGCAACAGTTAAAGATTATTATAGTCGTTTTCATGATCTTGGTAAGAAGGAAAAAGATGTACTCACAGTGCTTGAAATCACTAATGAAATGGCGCAGAGAGGCTTTAAGGTTCAGCCGATTTCACTGGAAAAAAGTACAGCATTTGAATTTATTATTGAAGGCGATACATTAATTCCACCCTTTATCTCTGTTCCAGGTCTAGGTGAGAATGTTGCGAAACGCATCGTAGCAGCGAGAGACGAGGGACCTTTCTTGTCAAAAGAAGAGCTGAATAAAAAAGCAGGTGTTTCTCAAAAGATTATTGATTATCTAGACGAACTCGGAAGTCTTGCTGGTATGCCTGATAAGGCACAGCTCTCAATTTTTGACCTGTAATTATTTGATGAATGAACAACTTTATGTTATGATTTAATTGTTAAAGAAAATACTCTACTAGCGAAAAGAGTGGGAATCCCCGCTCTTTTCTTACGTTTATGTTAGGAGGATTATATGAGTAAAGTTACAGAACGCGTTGAAGCGATATGTCAACCGGTAGTTGAATCTTTAGGATTTGAACTTGTAGATGTGGAATATGTGAAAGAAGGTCCGGATTATTATCTACGTATCGCCATAGACAAGCCAGGTGGTATCGATATCAGTGACTGTGCACTGGCAAGTGAGAAAATCAGTGAAGTGATGGATAAAGAAGACCCGATTACAGAAGCATATTTCCTGGATGTTTCATCTCCAGGTGCGGAACGTCCGCTCAAAAAGGAAAAGGATTACGAGAATGCAATTGGTAAACATGTATACGTAAAACTTTACGAACCTGTTGAAGGGGATAAAGAATGGATCGGTGAATTAAAAGAAGTCTCAAAAGATACGATAACATTATCAGCAAAGATTAAAACGAGAACAAAAGTGATTGAAATTGACCGTAAGCGTATTGCTAAGATTCGTCTTGCAGTCATTCTATAGGAGGCAGTTATGAAAAACAATGAATTATTAAATGCGATTGATTTTCTTGAAAAAGAAAAATCGATTCCAAGAGAAGTACTGATAGAAACGATTGAGGCAGCTTTGATTACTGCTTATAAGAAAAACTATAATTCGGCAAACAATGTACGTGTTGAACTGAATATGGATAACGGAGCATACCGAGTATATTCACGTAAGGACGTAGTTGAAGAAGTAATGAACTCAAGAGAAGAAGTAAGTCTTGAAACAGCATTATTATCGAACCCTGCATATGAAATCGGCGATATATATGAAGAGGATGTTACACCTAAAGATTTTGGACGCGTTTCAGCGCAAGCTGCAAAGCAAGCAGTATTACAAAGATTAAGGGATGCAGAACGTGGTATATTATATAATGAGTTTATCGATAAGGAAGATGATATTATGACTGGTATCATCGACCGAGTGGATCATCGTTATGTTTATGTAACTTTAGGTAAGACAGAGGCTGTTTTATCTGAAGCAGAAAGAAGTCCGAATGAAGTTTATCGTCCGACAGAACGAATTAAGGTCTATGTCAATAAAGTGGAACAGACGACTAAAGGACCTCAAATCTTTGTGTCACGTAGTCATCCAGGATTATTAAAGCGTTTATTTGAACAAGAAGTTCCTGAAATTTTTGATGGTACGGTAGTGGTAAAATCTGTAGCCCGTGAAGCAGGAGATCGCTCGAAGATCAGTGTCTATTCGGATAATCCTGATATCGATGCTGTGGGTGCATGTGTGGGTGCGAAAGGTGCACGTGTTGAAGCAGTTGTGGAAGAACTCGGTGGAGAAAAAATTGACATCGTTGAATGGAGTGCAGATACGAAGACTTTCGTTAAGAATGCATTGAGTCCATCTCAAGTTGTCGATGTATTGGTAGACGAAGCGAACCAGTCAACAACAGTAATCGTTCCAGATTACCAGTTGTCCCTCGCTATTGGTAAGAAAGGTCAGAATGCACGTCTTGCTGCCAAGCTAACGGGCTGGAAGATTGATATTAAATCTGAGACAGATGCTAAAGAAGCGGGCATTTATCCGGCAGAATAGGGGGATTTGATGAAACAACGTAAAATACCCATGAGAAAATGTATTCTTTCGAATGAAATGAAACCTAAGAAAGAAATGATTCGTGTCGTTAAAAATAAAGAAGGCGAAATATTTGCAGATGCGACCGGTAAGCAAAATGGGCGTGGTGCATATGTTTCGATGGATCTGGATATCATAAATAAAGCACGTGAAAAAAAGAAATTAGAACATTATTTTGAGACCGATGAAACGGTGATGAATCCAGTATATGATGAAATTATTCGACTTATCTATAGAGAGATGATTCCAAAACGATGACATCTAAAGATAAATTGTTGAATTTGCTAGGTCTTGCGATGCGTGCAAGAAAGTTATCTACTGGAGAAGAACTTGTATTAAATGATGTACGAAGTAAACGTGCTAAGCTCGTCATCATTTCTACAGACGCATCAAATAATACTACGAAAAATGTTTCGAACAAATGCCAGTCCTATCAAGTCGCTCTAGAACAAGTATGTACTAGGTATGAACTAGGGTTTGCACTTGGTAAAGATGAACGTGTAACAATTGGCGTTCTGGATGCAGGATTTGCCAAGTCAATGAAAGCTTTGATTCGAGACATCAATGAGGAGAGAAGCTATGAGTAAAAAGAGAATATATGAATACGCAAAAGAAGTCAGCTTAAAAAGTAAAGATATTATCGATGCATTAAAGAAAATGAACATCGAAGCGTCGAGTCATATGCAGGTAATCGAAGCAAAAGAAATCGCTGCATTAGATAAGATCTTCAAGAAATCAGATGCCAAATCAGAAGTGAAATCTGAGCAAAAAGCTGAAGCAAAAAAAGAAGAACCGAACAAAGAACAGCCTAAAAAAGAAGAACCGAAAAAGCAAAGTGATCAGAAGAGACCACAAAATAATAATCAAAAACGTAATCCAAACCATCGTCCTGGAAGCCATAATAAGCCAGGTACGGGCGGTCCATCTAAAAACAAAAAAGGTAAAGGCAAAGGTAAACAAAAACCTGAACCAAAACAAGAAGTACCTGTTGTAAAAGAAACACCTTCTAAAATTACGTATGAAGAAGGCATTACAGTAGGAGAGCTGGCTGAAAAACTAGGTAAAGATGCTTCTGAAATCGTTAAAAATTTATTTATGGTCGGTATTATGGCTAATATCAATCAATCTTTAAACCAAGAAGCAATCGAGCTTATTTGTGATGAGTATGGCGTAGAAGCTGAACTAGAAGTTGTTGTCGATGCAACGGATCTAGAAACATATTTTGAAGATGTAGATGCTAATGAAGAGGATATTATGGAACGTCCGCCTGTTGTTACAATTATGGGACACGTTGACCATGGTAAAACTACATTACTTGATTCTATCCGTAATACACGTGTTACTGCAGGAGAAGCAGGAGGAATCACACAGCATATCGGTGCATATCAAATTGAATATAATGATAAGCCTATTACATTCCTTGATACACCAGGGCATGCTGCGTTTACGACAATGCGTGCACGTGGGGCACAAGTAACAGATATCACGATATTAGTAGTAGCAGCTGATGATGGCGTAATGCCACAAACGGTTGAAGCTATCAACCATGCGAAAGCAGCAGAAGTACCAATCATCGTCGCTGTAAACAAAATTGATAAGCCGACTGCTAATCCAGACCGTGTAATGCAGGAACTTGGTGAGCATGGTTTATACCCTGAAGATTGGGGCGGAGACACAATATTTGTGCAGCTTTCTGCGATAAAAGGTGACGGTATTGATGACTTGCTTGAAATGATTCAGCTTGTAACTGAAGTGGAAGAATTAAAGGCAAATCCAAAACGTACAGCGATTGGAACTGTAATTGAAGCGGAACTAGATAAATCTCGTGGACCAGCTGCATCTTTACTTGTTCAAGATGGTACGCTTGAAATCGGTGACTCTATCGTTGTTGGTAATACGTTCGGACGTGTTCGTGCAATGGTGAACGACCTTGGCAAACGTATTAAGACAGCTGGACCATCTTTACCAGTTGAAATTACTGGACTTCAAGATGTGCCTTTAGCGGGTGATCGTTTTGTTGTATTTAAAGATGAGAAGAAAGCACGTCGTATTGGTGAAGCACGTCAGCAGCAAAATATTTTAGCACAGCGTCAGGAATCTCAAAAAGTTTCGCTTGATAACTTATTTGAACAGATGAAACAAGGTGAGATGAAAGACTTGAACGTTATCATCAAAGGTGATGTTCAAGGTTCAGTTGAAGCACTGGCAGCATCATTGATGAAGATCGATGTTGAAGGCGTTAACGTACGTATTATCCATACAGCAGTGGGGGCAATCAATGAATCTGACGTTACTTTAGCGTCTGCATCTAACGGTATTATCATTGGTTTTAACGTCCGCCCTGATGTTAATGCAAAACGTGCGGCAGAAGCTGAAGGTGTAGATATGCGTTTACACCGTATCATCTATAAAGTGATTGAAGAAATTGAAAGTGCGATGAAAGGGATGTTAGACCCTGAGTTTGAAGAAAAAGTAATCGGTCAAGCAGAAGTTCGTCAAACAATCAATATTTCTAAAGTTGGTACAGTAGCTGGAAGTTATGTGACTGACGGTAAGATTACGCGTGATTCACAAGTACGTATCATTCGTGACGGTATCGTCGTTTATGAAGGTCAAGTTGATGCATTAAAACGCTTTAAAGACGATGTACGTGAAGTGGCACAAGGGTATGAGTGCAGTATCACGATCGAAAACTTCAATGACATCAAAGAAGGCGACATCTTTGAGGCCTTTGTAATGGAAGAGATTAAACGCGTCTAATAATGCATGGTTAAGCTCTTTTTGAGAGTTGAAAGAAGAGCAGTCTAAACTACAACATTAAAACACTTCACGATTATTCGTGAAGTGTTTTTTTAGATTAATAGGGAATAGAGCGTTTCATGATTGTTAACGGCGATATACTTAGGATCGAACTGCTGCACATGTTGGTAGAGACTATTTTTATCTCTCTTATCTTTCAGTTGTACGCCAATGATGACAGCACCTTTACTTCTTGCAGTTTTCTTGAGGTATTCAAACTTTGTGATATCATCTTCAGGACCCAGTACATCGTTAACAAATGTTTTCAGTGCACCTGGTCGCTGTGGAAAGTTAACGATAAAGTAATGTTTTAAAGATTCATACAGGAGTGCACGTTCTTCGATTTCATTCATACGATTGATATCATTATTGCCACCGCTGATGATACATACAACATTCTTGCCGATGATATGATCCTTAAAATGTTCCAGAGCACTTACGCTTAGTGCACCTGCAGGTTCAGCGACAATCGCTTGTTTTGTATACATATCGATGATTGTGCTGCAGACCTGTCCTTCATCGATAGCGACACAATCATCGATCACCTGTCGTGCGATATCAAATGTCAGTTCTCCCACAGTTGCAACAGCAGCACCGTCTACGAATTTATCGATAGCATCTAATGTGAGTCTCGTCCCCTTGTCAAGGGATTGTTTCATGCTGCTTGCTCCGCGAGGTTCTACTGCAATGATCTGCGTTTCTTTGCTGACATCCTTAAGATATGTACCAACACCTGATATTAATCCACCACCACCGACCGCCTGAAAACAGTAGTCGATTACAGGCTGATCCATAATGATTTCCTTTGCGACAGTTCCTTGGCCAGCTACTGTATGATTGTTATCGAAAGGATCGATAAAGCTAAGGTTATGATCTTCTGTATATTGTAGTGCGGCATCAAGACACGCATCAAATGTATCTCCATACAGTTTAATCTCCACGTTATCTTGCCCAAAGAACTTGACCTGTTCTATCTTCTGATTCGGTGTAGTTACCGGCATAAAGATGACTGCGTGCAGGCCGAGTTTATTTGCAGTGTAGGCGACACCTTGTGCATGGTTGCCGGCACTGGCACAGCTGATACCTTGCTGTCGAACCGCGGGGGTCAGCTGGCTGACGGCATAATAGGCTCCTCTTAGCTTGAACGAGCGTACCCATTGCAGGTCTTCACGTTTCAGGTAAACATTGCACTGATATTTTTGAGATAGATATAGATCCTTTTCAAGTGGTGTATGCTTGACTACATGTTTCAGCACTTCATATGCCGCTTCTATATCATCTTTTGTAACAGGCATCTTTGTATGCGTATCGTTCATACTCTTCCTCCTCTAGTTGTTATTGATAAACGGCATCATCGTTCTTAGGTCTGCACCGACTTTCTCTATAGGATGTCCTGCCTGGGTACTTCTCATAGATTTAAAAGACTCAAATCCATTATTATTGTCTTCGATAAACTGCCTGCTGAATGCGCCAGACTGGATATCAGCTAGTACCTGTTTCATATTTTCCTTAACTTCGGGGGTAATAACGCGCGCACCAGAGACATAATCTCCAAACTCAGCGGTATTTGAGATGGAATGTCTCATCTTCTCCATACCGCCTTCGTACATAAGGTCCACAATCAGCTTCATTTCATGCAGTACTTCGAAATAGGCAAGTTCTGGCTGATAACCAGCTTCCGTCAGTGTTTCAAAACCGTAGTGGATGAGCTTTGTGATACCGCCGCAGAGTACCGCTTGCTCACCAAAAAGGTCTGTCTCTGTTTCTTCCTTGAAGGTCGTTTCGATGACACCGGCGCGCGTTGCACCGATGCCGTGTGCATAGTTTAGTGCAAGGGCCTTTGCATCACCAGTTACATCCTGATCGACTGCAAATAACGCAGGGACAGCACTGCCCTTAACATATTCACGTCGAACAAGATGTCCTGGTCCTTTTGGTGCGACTAAGAAGACATCAACATCGTCAGGAGCTTTGATTGCACCGAAATGCACATTAAATCCATGAGCGAAAACTAGAGCCGATTGTGGTTTGAGATGAGGTACGATTTCCTCGTTGAACACACGCTGCTGTACTTCGTCCGGCATAAGGACGACGGTAACATCCGCACGTTCCACAGCTTCACTGACGTCATATGCTTGAAATCCATCTTCTTCTGCCTTTGTTCTGGACTGTCCTTCACGTACTCCGATGACTAAGTCATAGCCACTGTCCTTAAGATTCAATGCATGCGCGTGTCCTTGAGAGCCGTACCCTAATACTGCGATTTTCTTATTTTTTAAGTATTCCTTATTTACATCGTTATCATAATATACTTTAGCCATTATAAAACCTCCTGAGTTGTGTTGTTCACTACCGATAATACAGTTACTGGTTTTTCTAGTTGTTTGATGACAGTATGAATGTTCTGGCCGTTTCTTAATGCTACTTCCAATGTCAGATTAAATTGTCCGCCTTCTGATTGTCCATGCAGTGCTATAACTCTAATGTCTCGTCGGAAACAGATGCTTGTAATACGATTCAGCACTTCGGGACGGTCTGTCATGCAGATGCTAAGCGAGTAGTTCATTCGTATCCCTCCACTTCATGATTAGGTTGCCCAGATGGAACCATTGGAACCACCATCTCATCAGGGGAGATTCTGATCTCGATGAACGCAGGACCTTGATAAGCAAGTGCTTCATAAAGTGTCGCTTCCAGAGCCTGTTGCTGAGTGATAAGGTAGGGTTTGACGCCATATGCGTTGCTCAGCATCTGAAAGTCAGGCTGTCCACTGAAGACTGACTCGCTATAACGCTGACCATGGAACTTATGCTGCCATTGTTTCACCATGCCGAGCGTACCATTGTTCAGCATGATGATTTTGACCGGGAGCTGATATTCGTTTAATATCGCCATTTCCTGGTTGGTCATCTGAAAGCCGCCATCACCGACAATAGCAACTACCATCTGATTAGGTGCGCCAAGCTGTGCACCGATTGCAGCAGGAATACCGTAGCCCATCGTGCCGAGACCACCACTTGTGATCAGCTGTGCCTTCTTGAATGGATAGTATTGGGCGGTCCACATCTGATGCTGACCTACATCCGTTGCAACAACGGCTTCATCTGTAAACCTACCGATAAGTTCAACCACATGTTGTGGTCTGATGAAAGTTTCGGCCTGTCTATACTTGAAGGGGTACTGCTGATGTCTTTCGATACATATCTCTGTCCAGCTGCTGTCGACAGAGCAAGGTAGATCCAGCAGCTGTGTAAGAACCGACCTGACATCTCCATGGATTGCGAGGTCAGCTTGTATAACCTTATTAAGTTCACTTTGATCTATATCGATATGAACGATCTGTTTGTTCTGCTGAAAGGCTGCAGTATCTCCGATGAGCCTGTCATCAAACCGACTCCCGAAGTTGATCACGCAGTCACTTTCAGAAAGTGCCATGTTCGCTGCATAGCTACCATGCATGCCCCCCATACCTAAAAAGAGAGGGTTATCGTAAGGCACTGCGCCTAGTCCGAGCAGTGTTGTGACTACTGGGAGGTGATGTTTTTCTGCGAAACGTGTCAGCAGACCGTTTGACTGAGAATGATTGATACCTGCACCTGCCAATAGAAGGGGACGCTGTGCTTGAGCAAGTAAATTTGCCAGCTTGTGGACTGTTTCGACGTGGACATTTGGTGCAAGTGTGTAACCTGGCAGGGTCATCTCAGTCTGTAAAGGGCCTCTAGCCATACTGATTCCGATATCTTTAGGAAAATCTATAACCACTGGCCCTTTACGACCTGTAGTGGCTACGTGGAAGGCTTCGTTGATAACTCGAGGTATCTCTTCTACTGAGCGGATCTGATAGTTATGTTTCGTGATTGGTGCTGTCAGTGATATCAGGTCTGCTTCCTGGAATGCATCTAGTCCGATACCTTGCTGATGCACTTGTCCTGTGATGACGACAAGGGGGAGTGAGTCACAGTAGGCATCTGTTATACCGGTTACTGCATTTGTCGCGCCGGGACCACTTGTCAGCACGACAACACCAGCTTTGCCGCTTGAACGTGCGTAGCCTTCTGCGGCGTGTATCGCTCCTTGTTCATGTCGCGTCAGAATATGCTTGAAAGGTGCGTCGTAGAATGCATCATAAAGTGGAAGTACCGCGCCTCCTGGATATCCAAAGACATATTCTACATCGTTGTCAACGAAAGATTGCACAAGCAGTTGTGCGCCTGTTTGTTCATGGTTCATGGTATTCCTCCTTATAATAGATGTTCTGGTATCTGCATAACACCGCCTGTATTGGCACTTGTGACGAGTGCTGTATAACGTGCGAGATAGCCCGATTTAACTTTCACCTTAAAAGGTTGTAGGCGTGCCTTACGTTGCTTCAGCTCATCATCTGTTACAGCGACGTTCAGCGTACGATGCACAAGATCGATGGTAACCATATCCCCATCTTCAATGAGTGCGATAGGTCCTAAAGCCGCTGCTTCAGGTGAGATATGACCGACTGCAATACCACGGGTTGCACCTGAGAACCTGCCGTCAGTAATCAAGGCGACCTCCTTACCAAGGCCACGTCCGACGATGGATGAGGTAGGGGCAAGCATCTCAGGCATCCCTGGGCCACCTTTTGGACCTTCGTATCTTATAACGACGACATGCCCCGGACGTACTGTATGGTTATCGATTGCTGCGACTGCTGCGTCATGGCTATCGAAACAAATGGCTGCACCGGTGAACGTCTGTATAGAAGAATCGACACCGCCTACTTTGATAACCCCTCCAAGTGGCGCGATATTACCATGAAGCATCGAAAGACCGCCGTGTTCACTGTAAGGGTTATCCAGTGTATGGATGACTTCCTCATTTTGTATTGTGTAAGCAGCATTATTGTCACGTAGAGTATCACCAGTAACTGTCATGCGGTCAGGATGAAGAATGCCTTCGCGTTTCATCAGTTCATTGATGATTGCAGGTACACCACCTGCGGTATGTACATCATGCATGGAGTAGGAAGAACTCGGTGCAATCTTCGATAAGTAGGGCGTTTTTTCAGCTATTTCATTGATACGCTCTAAGTCATAGTCGATACCCGCTTCGTTTGCAAGTGCGAGTGTATGAAGGACAGTATTTGTGGAGCCTCCCATTGCCATATCCAGTGCAAATGCATCGTCAATCGCCTCTTTCGTTACGATATCTTTCGGTTTGATATCACGTTTGACAAGGTCCATCAGCTTAAATGCGCTCTCTCTGATTAATGCTCTGCGTTCTTTACTGACAGCAAGTGCAGTACCATTGAAGGGGAGTGCAAGTCCAAGCACTTCCATAAGACAGTTCATGGAGTTTGCAGTAAACATACCAGCACAAGAACCACATGTCGGACATGCATTTTGTTCCATATCAAGAAAGTCCTCTTTTGTGATTGTACCTTCCTTGAATGCGCCGACCGCTTCAAACATGCTGGATAATGTCAATGCCTTGCCGGTAGCGGATAATCCTGCCTTCATTGGACCTCCTGAGCAGAAGATAGCAGGCACGTTTGTTCTTACAGCAGCGAGCAGCATGCCAGGTGTTATCTTGTCGCAGTTCGGAATATAGAAGACACCATCAAACCAGTGGGCATTGATAACTGTCTCTGCTGCGTCAGCTATGATTTCACGGCTCGGGAGAGAGTATCTCATGCCGATATGACCCATAGCGATTCCATCATCAACCCCGATTGTGTTAAATTCAAACGGTATGCCGCCAGCTTCTCTAATCGCTTCTTTTGCGATGTCTGCAAGTTCTCTTAGATGGACATGTCCAGGGACGATATCGATATACGAGTTGCAGATTGCAATAAATGGTTTATTCATATCTTCTAGTGACTTAATTTGTCCCGTTGCGTGCAGCAGGCTACGGGCCGGTGCTTGTTCAGGTCCTTTTTTGATCATATTACTTCTCATATAAATCCTCCCTTAATTTTACAAACAAAAAAAACGATGCCCTGAATAGGACATCGTTCCCAGTCCTATTCATGTGAAATAGGACTTAAACTTATAAGTAGTGTAATCTACCTACAGTTCCAGTCCGGACCGATAATAATAATAATAATGTTGTTAAGTTGTAAATGTCTGTTATTCATCATCATCTGTCCTTCCTGTTTTTTTGTATGTTACAAATTTAAAGTAAAATGAAATAGTTGTCAACACAATATTTAAAATTTTCTAAAAATTTAGCAAGATACAAAACTGTAAAATTGACAATCAGCAGTGCGAATCCTTATAATAAAAGTAATCGAAAGTATAGAGGTGAAGTATATGAGTTTAAGAAGTGAGCGTGTTGGTGAACAGCTTAAGAAAGAAATCAGTGAAATTATCAATCAGAAACTAAAGAATCCGAATGTCGGTTTTGTTACAGTGACAGAAGTTGAGGTTACGGGTGATTTAAGTCTGGCATCGGTTTACGTAACGGTGCTTGGAGAAGAGAAAGAGCGTAAGAAATCTTTAGAAGGTCTGGAGAAATCTAAAGGATTCATTAAATCAGAAATCGCACATCGTATGGATTTACGTATTGTACCTGACTTGAAATTTAAATATGATGAATCCATTGACTATGGTAATAAAATCGAGCGTATGATTGCGGAATTAAATAGAGATAAATAGACCAATCACACTTTTTCATGTAAACTATTTTAGAGTTTACTGAAGGAGTGTTTTTTTATGGATGGCATTATCGGTATTAATAAGGCACGTGGGATGACGAGTCACGATGTGGTGTTTAAGCTACGTAAAATATTAAGGACGAAGAAAGTCGGCCACACCGGGACGCTTGATCCTGAAGTGGATGGTGTATTGCCGATTTGTGTCGGTAAGGCGACGCGTATCAGTGATTATGTGATGCAGAGTGGTAAACGTTATATTGCAGAAGTGACCCTTGGCGTTCAAACGGCGACTGAAGATGCTCATGGTGAGATTGTGAAGACCGTATCGATTGAAGAAGGGATGTTCACAGAGGCGCAGGTTGATGAAGTATTACTTCGACTAACGGGTTCAATCAGACAAGTTCCACCGATGTATTCGGCGGTTAAGGTGAAAGGGCGCAAATTGTATGAATATGCACGTGAAGGAATTGAGGTTGAGCGTCCAGAACGTACAGTGCAGATTTACGAATTAATACGTACAAGTGCTGTTCGTTTTATGGATGGTAAATGTATATTCAATATTGAAGTCGCATGTGGTAAAGGGACATATATTAGAACACTTGCTACTCAGATAGCAGAAGGTCTGGGTACTATTGGCCATATGTCCGATTTGACACGAACGGAGAGCGGTGGATTTAAGCTTGAAGACTGTATTACAATAGATGCGTTACGTGAAGTACCCTATGATGCAATAGCTGAGCTTCTCAAACCGATAGAGACGGGGCTCGCCCATATGCGGCATGTCGCTGTCGATGAGCCGACATCCGTCAAGATTATGTACGGCCAAAAGTTACGTCAGATGAGCCCACCGATTGAAGATGAGACGGTGATGTCGTACAATGATAAGGTAATAGCAATTTTCATACCGGATGACAAGCATCCAGGTTTGATCAAAGCTAAAAAAGTATTTAATTAGGGGATAGCTATGAAAACAATTGAAATGATACATCCGATCGAGCAGTGTTACGATCATGAACCTTGTGCGCTTGCAGTTGGTTTCTTTGATGGGATTCATACTGGCCACCAGAAGGTCATTGAAACCATGATATGTATTGCTGAAAATAAAGGATTAAAAAAAGCGGTGATGACATTTGATCCTCACCCTTCTGTCGTCTTAAATCCTGAAAAACAGCGCACAGATTATTTGACACCGATGCAGGAGAAGAAGCATATATTAGAAACGATGGGTATTGATTATTTATTTATCGTACCATTTACTTCTTCACTCGCTAAAATGGAGGAGCATGATTTTATCTCGAATTATTTTACTAAAAATCATGTAAAAGAAGTTGTAGCTGGTTTTGATTTTACTTATGGTAAATATGGAAAGGGAAATATGCTTAAACTTGAAGCGGATAAAGAGGATTTTAATGTAACGACTGTAGAAAGACATGCGCTAGCTGACGAGAAAGTTTCTACTACATCAATTCGTAAAGATCTGATGCATGGCGATATCGAATCGGTGAATGCACAACTTGGAAGACCTTATAAAATCACTGGTCTTGTTGTTCAAGGTGAAAAGCGTGGACGTACAATCGGATTTCCGACGGCAAATGTTGAGCCGAATGAGAATTTTGTATTACCACGTTTAGGTGTGTATGCCGTTACGCTGAAACTCGATCAGACTGGTAAGATATATAAAGGTGTATGTAATGTGGGGGTAAAACCAACCTTCCATGATCCTGAAAAACAGCAAGTTTCGATAGAAGTGAATATCTTTGATTTCAAAGACTCGATATATGGGGAGCGTGTTGAAATTGAGTGGTATGAATTTTTACGCGCTGAAAAGAAGTTTGATGGTATCGATAGTCTGATTGCGCAAATAAATGCGGATAAAGCACAGGCAATTGAAATATTGAATCACATTCATCTTGATTAATTATTGATTCATGATATAATAACGAGGTACCTTTCCTTGGCTTATAGATCACTCCGACTTTATGCTCAGGTTATGGTGTCAACTAAATTTATAGGAGGCTATTAATAATGGCAATTTCACAAGAACGTAAAAATGAAATCATTGCACAATACCGTGTACATGAAACTGACACAGGATCACCAGAAGTACAAATCGCAGTTTTAACAGCAGAAATCAATGCGTTAAACGAGTATTTACGTACTCATAAGAAAGACCACCATTCACGTCGTGGTTTATTAAAAATGGTAGGTCGTCGTAAAAACTTATTAACTTACTTACGTGAGAACGATGTTCAACGTTACCGTGAATTAATTAAATCATTAGGATTACGTCGTTAATTCTAATTTTACCGAAAGAAACCTATGTTTCTTTCGTTTTTTTTATGCTATTTATGACATAATATGAATTGTCATGTTATGATTAAGGATATATGTGAGAGAGGAGATACATACATGTCTCAAGAAAAGAAAGTTTTTAAAACAGAATGGGCAGGTCGTCCATTAATTATTGAAACTGGCCAGTTAGCGAAACAAGCAAATGGTGCAGTACTCGTACGCTACGGGGATACGGTAGTATTATCAACGGCGACAGCGAGTAAAGAACCTAGAGATGTGGACTTCTTCCCGTTAATGGTTAATTATGAAGAGAAATTATATGCAGCAGGTAAAATACCTGGAGGATTCAACAAACGTGAAGGCCGTCCAGGTGAGGATGCTACTTTGACTTCACGATTGATTGATCGCCCGATTCGTCCATTATTCCCAAAAGGTTATCGTCATGATGTTCAGGTCATTTCTATCGTTATGAGTGTAGACCCGGATAATTCACCTGAAATGGCAGCGATGATCGGTTCATCTATGGCGCTTGCGGTTTCAGATATTCCATTTGAAGGACCAATTGCAGGTGTAAATGTAGGTTTAGTTGATGGAGAACTCATCATAAATCCTGACGTTCAGCAGCGCGAAGTTTCTGTTCTGGACTTACAAGTTGCTGGTCACTTCGATGCGGTCAACATGGTTGAAGCGGGTGCAAAAGAAGTAGCGGAAGATAAGATGCTTGAAGCAATCATGTTCGGTCATGCTGAAATCAAGAAACTTGTTGAATTCCAGCAATCGATCATTGATGAGATACAACCTGTAAAGTCTGAGTTTGTACCTGTTGAAGTGGATGCAGACTTAGAATCAAAGGTAGAACAATTATCAGAAAGCTTTGGACTATCTCAAGCGATTCAGACTCAGGAAAAGCTTGCACGTGAGGAAAATATTACAGCAATCAAATTAAAGGTTATCGAAGCTTTTGAAGGTGAAGATGAAGCTGTTATCACTGCAGTGAACAAGAAGTTTGATGCACTGATCAAAGAAGAAGTGCGTCGTCTTATCACAGAAGAAAAAGTGCGCCCGGATGGACGTCGCCCAGACGAAATTCGACCGCTTGATTCAGAAGTCGGTATTTTACCACGTGTACATGGTTCGGGATTATTTACACGTGGACAAACGCAGGCATTATCAGTTGCAACACTTGGTGCGCTAGGTGAGCATCAGATTATCGATGGGCTTGGTGTAGAAGAAGAGAAGCGTTATATGCATCATTATAACTTCCCGAATTTCTCTGTAGGTGAGACTGGGCCAATTCGCGCACCAGGTCGTCGTGAAATTGGCCATGGTGCACTTGGTGAACGTGCGCTATTGCAGGTCATTCCAGATGAAAAAGAATTCCCATATACAATTCGTGTTGTATCGGAGGTTTTAGAATCAAATGGTTCTAGTTCACAAGCATCAATCTGTGGTTCTACGCTTGCCTTGATGGATGCGGGTGTACCTATTAAAGCACCAGTTGCGGGTATTGCAATGGGTCTTGTAACAAAAGATGAAAATTATACAATTCTATCTGATATCCAAGGTATGGAAGACGCACTTGGTGATATGGACTTTAAAGTTGCAGGGACAAAAGAAGGTATCACAGCAATACAGATGGACATTAAGATTAATGGGTTAACGGAAGATATCTTACGTGAAGCATTAGAGCAGGCGCGAGTAGGTCGTCTGCATATTATGGAACATATGTTATCTACAATTTCTGAACCAAGAGCAGAACTTAGCCAATACGCACCTAAAATTGAAATTATTCATATTAATCCTGATAAGATTCGTGATGTTATCGGACCAGGTGGTAAGAAAATCAACGAAATTATCGATGCAACAGGAGTTAAGCTTGATATTGAACAAGATGGTACAGTGTTCATCGGTTCAAGTGATGCATCAATGATAGAGACGGCGAAGAAGTTGATCGAAAATATTGTACGTGAAGCTGAGGTTGGCCAGATTTATATGGCAACGGTAAAACGTATCGAGAAGTTCGGTGCATTTGTTGAAATCTTCCCAGGTAAAGATGCGCTCGTACATATCTCGCAAATTGCTTTAGAACGTATAAACAAAGTAGAAGATGTTGTGAAGCTTGGCGATCAGTTCCTGGTGAAAGTCACTGAGATTGATAAACAAGGTCGCATAAATGCATCACGAAAAGTGCTGTTAGAAGAAGAGAAGAAAGCATCAGAAGAAAAATAGAGCATTAAGGTGAGGCGATATGTCTCACCTTTTTATTTGATTTGTCTGTGAGGAGATTATTTGGAGCATATTAAACTTAAGAATGATATGACGTTTGCATATCATGAAACAAAGTTAGAGGTTGTGCATATTGGACTTTATATTAAAGTGGGTACATCGGATGAGGAAGGTTATCCATCAGGTATCGCGCATTTTATTGAACATATGGTATTTAAAGGGACGAAGCAGTTTCCATTTCAAGAGATATCAGATAAAATTGATGCAATCGGTGGAGAAGTCAATGCCTATACAACGAAGACATATACATGTTATTCGATTAAGACGTTAAAACGTTTTGAACGTGTTGCGATTGAATTGCTGAAAGAAATGGTCTTCTGTGCTACGTTCCCGAATGATGAACTAGAAAAAGAACGTCAGGTCATTCTTGAAGAGATAAAAATGATCGAAGATGATGATGAAGAACGTGCATTCGAACAATTTGAAGCTGTATTATTCCAAGGGTCACCATATAATACACCGATTCTTGGTACGGCTGACAGTGTGAATAATATTACTCAGACAATGCTTGAAGATTTTTATCATAAGTTTTATCAGCCGAATAATATGATCTTGTCGTATGTTGGAACTGACTATCATTTTATTAAGGATTACTTTGAGCAATTTAACTCTGTTCATAATGTTAGACGCCCGCTGAAAAGATTTACAATGAACACGATGCATCTTACGCATCATAAAGAAAGTATGGAACAAGCACATGTTATACTAGCGCATAGAGGAATAGGCTATCTGGATGAAAAAAGTACATGCTATGAAATTATAAACAATATTTATGGTGGCAGTATGACGAGTCTGCTATTCAGAAGGTTAAGGGAAGCACAAGGATTATGCTATGCATTATATTCATCGGTCGATGCTTATGAAGAGGGTGGTGTTCTATATACATACTTCGCTACTGACGCAAAAAACATAGAGCGATGTATGACAGAGATTCATCTTATACACAAGCAGCTTGCAGCAGGTATTGACGAATCGTTGCTTTTAAAAACCAAACATTACCTTGTAACAAATTTATATATGAATCTAGATTATGATGGCTCCATTATGGAGCATATGGGTAAGAGCATACTGCTTTATAATAAGATATATGAGATACATGAACTTGAAGATAAAATAATGGCTGTTACATTAGAAGAGGTTGATGAAACGCTGCAGGTTTTTAAGAAAGCGTATGCAAGTTACCGAATTTACTAGGTTTCTATAGATTAATCCTTGCTAAAAATGTATAATATGGATGACTATATAACAAGGAGATGTAACTATGGTATTTGATAAAATTCAGGTGAATGGTTCAGAAATTGAAGCAGAAGGACGTTTTAGAATTGAAGATGAAACTGTACATGTGTCAACGACAAGCGAAGATGTGGGATTAGCGTTTAAACAAGTTGAGACAACAAATGCACCTGTGCAGCTTGTACTTTATAAAGGGGACACAGATCGCTATTCATCTGAGGGGCTGACATTAAAGCACTATACAGTAGCTGGTGGCGAATTTAAGATGGAACTAGAGAAATAATAGCAGATGTGCGTAAGCCTTATTATAGAGGCTTACGCATTTTTTATTGTTAAATTGTCTTTATTTAGCTTATAATATAAGAAGTATGAATTGAACGGGTAGAATTTAGGAGGAACTATTTTGAATCTAGTAAAAAAAGAAAATGAACATATAAAGATGACACCCCTTGGTGGTGTAGGTGAAATAGCAAAGAACATGTACATCGTTGAAGTAGACGATGAAATGTTTATGCTTGATGCAGGACTGATGTTTCCTGAAGATGAGATGCTTGGAATAGATGTGGTTATACCAGATATTAACTATGTTATTGAGAACAAGGCAAGATTAAAAGGAATATTCCTTTCGCACGGGCATGTTGATGCAATTGGAGCTTTAAAGTACATTATGAATCAGATTGATGCACCTATCTATGGTTCTCGTCTGACGATAGCACTCGTTAAAGACCGCATGAAAGAAGCGAATATAAATAAGAAGATAAAGTATTACACTGTCAATAATGACTCAATCATGCGTTTTAAAAATGTGAACGTGTCATTTTTCAGTACATCACACAGTATTCCAGATAGTCTTGGTATCGTGATTCATACATCACATGGCGCTATCGTTTATACTGGTGAATTTAAGTTTGATCAGAGTTTGTCGGGAAGCTATAGACCAGATATTACAAAGATGGGACAGATTGGCGATAATGGTGTACTTATGCTGATCAGTGATTCCACAGAAGCTGAGAAACCGGGATACAATACACCTGAGAACGTCATAGAAAGTCACATCAATGACGAATTTGCTAAAGTAAATGGCCGTATTATTGTCTCTTGCTATGCATCGAACTTCATTAGAATACAGCAAGTACTAAACAGCGCAGCAAGAAATAACCGAAAAGTGTCATTTCTAGGTAAATCATTAGAAAGCTCTTTTAATACTGCACGTAAGCTGGGATACTTTGATATAAAAGAACAATTGCTGATACCGATTAAAGATGTGGAGAAGTATCCTAAGAATGAAGTCATCATTATTGCGACTGGTACTCAAGGTGAACCGATAGAGGCACTTGCACAGATGGCGCTCAATAAACATAATATATTGAATATAGAAGAAGGAGATACAGTATTTATTACGACGACACCTTCATCTAACATGGAAGTCATATTAGGCTCTACAATTAATCATCTTGTTAAAGCAGGTGCGAAAGTCATCCCTACTAATAAGAAGATTCATGCTTCTGGACATGGATGTATGGAAGAGCTTAAGCTCATGCTCAACTTAATGAAGCCTACTTACTTTGTTCCGGTCCAAGGTGAATTTAAGATGCAGATTGCTCATGCGAAGCTTGCTGCTGAGGCAGGTGTACTGCCTGAACATATCTTCTTATTAGAAAAGGGGGATTGTCTGAACTTTGACGGTGAGTACATGCTTGCGAACGAAAAGGTAACAGCGGGTAATGTCTTGATTGATGGTATTGGTGTTGGAGATGTCGGCAATATCGTATTAAGAGACCGACGCCTTCTAAGTGAGGATGGTATATTTATTGCTGTCGTAACAATCGACCCGAAAAATCGTACTATCGCTGCAGGGCCACAAATTCAGTCAAGAGGATTTGTTTATGTACGTGAGAGTGAGGATCTTCTAAAAGAAGCTGAAGAAAAGGTCAGAGCTATTGTAGAGGATGGTTTGACTAAAAATAAAATTGAATGGGCTGAAATTAAGCAGGAAATGCGTGATAAGCTGAGTAAGCTGCTCTATGAACATACGAAACGCCGTCCGATGATTATTCCTGTAATTTCAGAAATTTAAATTATAAATAAACAAGCTATTAATAGCTTGTTTATTTATTTAGTAAGGTAGGTGTCAGTATGGCTATTAAGAAGAAAACACGTAAGAAAAAACGTAATACAAAGAAGAAGGATAATATACCTTATCGTTATTTGATCGCTCTTTTGATTATTGGACTTATCTTTGCCGCCATCTTTCAATTTGGAATCATTGGCGTAGGCATTGACAGTCTATTTACTTACTTTACAGGTAGTGCGCGGTTTTATGTCTATATCCTGATTCTTTTAATGACGATATACTATACCGTGAATCAAAAGATGATACCATTGAATCGTCGCGTCAATGGCTGGTTATTGATGCTTGTGGCTTTACCTTCATTTTTACAGGTTATAGAGCATATATTAAATGGTAAGCCCATCCTGCCGTTATTTAATTCGATTTATGAGCTTCAATCCCGTTCAGGTATTCATTTTTTCGGTGGCGGTATCATAGGTTATCTATATGATATCGTGTTTAGTACATTAATCAGTACATTCGGCTCTCTGTTATTATCGCTACTGATGATAACCATCAGTACATTGCTCATTCTTGGAAGGTCTATCCGTCTCGCTGCAGAAAGAATATTCCTTTGGATCATGAAATATCTACGTCTGTTAATAGATAAAGTTACAGACTTTGCAAAAAAGGACAGAAACACACATCATAATGAAGTCATCGATGTGTCTGACCTCCCTGTGCTTACTCAAGATGCTGAGGATATTCCGATTTATGATAGCGTACAGCAATTTGATAGCAATGAAGATCTTGGTGAAGGTGAAGCGTTTATAAGTACAAGTAAAGATGTACCGTCTAACACGGAAAACATAAATCTTGAATCAGTGGTGCATACAAGTGCAACAACAGAAGATGAGAATCCAAACTACAAGCTCCCACCGATTACGTTATTACATCCTGCTGCAGAAAAAGCAAAGAACAATATGCAGGACGTAAAAAAACGTGGACAACTATTAGAAACGACTTTAAAGAATTTTGGGGTCAATGCAAAGGTAAGTCAGATTAGGATTGGACCAGCTGTTACACAATACGAAGTACAGCCTGCTATGGGCGTTAAAGTCAGTCGCATTGTTAATCTGCACAACGATATCGCACTCGCACTTGCTGCAAAAGATATTCGTATAGAAGCGCCGATACCTGGCAAATCGGCAGTCGGTATAGAAGTCCCGAATCAGTCGGTGTCTATGGTTACTCTACGTGAAGTGTTGGAAGCATCCCCTGTAAACGATAATAAGCTGAGGGTTGTGCTTGGAAGAGATATCTCAGGAGAAGCAATCACTGCAGAACTTGATAAGATGCCGCATTTACTTGTGGCTGGTGCAACTGGAAGCGGTAAGTCTGTGTGTATTAATGGTATTATTACAAGTATACTCATGAATGCAAAGCCTCATGAAGTGAAGCTGATGATGATCGATCCGAAAATGGTTGAATTAAACGTCTATAATGGCATACCGCATCTACTGACGCCAGTTGTCACAAATCCTCAGAAAGCTGCTCAGGCACTGCAGAAAATTGTCGGTGAGATGGAACGTCGTTATGATTTATTCAGTCATACCGGTACACGAAATATAAAAGGATATAACGCATATCTCGAAAGACAGAATCATGAAATGAATGAGAAGAATGCAAAGCTTCCATATATAGTAGTCATTGTTGATGAACTAGCTGATTTGATGATGGTGGCAAGTAAAGATGTAGAAGCAGCCATTATGCGACTGGCACAGATGGCGCGTGCAGCAGGGATTCATCTGATTATTGCTACCCAGCGCCCATCTGTCGATGTAATCACTGGATTAATTAAAGCAAATATTCCTTCGCGAATTGCCTTTAGTGTAAGTAGTGCTGTAGATTCAAGGACAATTTTGGATAGTCAAGGTGCAGAGAAGCTGCTCGGTAAAGGAGATATGTTATATTTACCTTATGGACAATCTAAACCGACACGTATACAAGGGGCTTTCTTATCAGATGCTGAAGTAGAAGCTATCGTTCAGTTTGTTACAAGACAGCAGTCTGCAAATTACGTTGAAGAGATGACACCTGCAGACGTAAAAGAAAGCGAAAATGATTCAGAAGATGAACTTTATCTGGAAGTATATGCATTTGTAATCGAAAAGCAGAAAGCTTCAGCCAGTTTACTGCAGAGACAGTTTAGAATTGGATACAATAGAGCGGCTCGTTTAATTGATGAGCTGGAAGCAAATGGAGTAATTGGTCCCGCTACAGGGAGTAAACCAAGAGCAGTTTTAATAGAACAAATTGAAGAATAGGAGCGTTAACATTGTCTGTAAATCATGAAGTTGTCTATACGAAGGACTGGATTCTATCAAAGATTTATTCAGGAGATTTCAATAGTCATAAACCGTTACCCTCTCAATATGAGATTTCAAGACAGTTAAATATATCACGCGATGCTATTGAGCTCGCATTTCATGAACTTATAACTGAGCAAATTATAACTGAACACTTTCAGGAAGGTTATTTTGTTAAGGAGAGGCCCCCGTTTAACTATCCGGTTGATGAACTAAAGAGTATTACTTCTATGATTGAAGAAGCAGGTTATGTCGCGGGTACTCTCGTTATCAGTCAAGATATTGAACAACCATCGCTAGATGATAAAAGAGTGCTGCGTATAGATGATGAACGAAAAGTTACGGTTATCGAACGTATTCGCACAGCCGATGAAACCCCGGTTGTTTATTGTCTGGATAAAATTGATATGATGAATTTTGAAATGGATAGTGGAATCAATTCACGCTCATTATTTGACGCACTTATGGATGCAGGGTTAGCCATCAGCTACGCTGCGACTGAGATAGAATCGATTGGCTATGAGCCTTACATATCTAATGCGCTGGATTGTGCGCCTAAAGACAGTTTACTCCTTTTCAAACAGATTCATTATAACGATAATCACGAACCTGTACTTTATTCGATGAATTATTTTAAATCGAGTCAAGTGAAGTTTAAAGTAAGACGCACAAAGAAAGGTTAGGTGAATACATGTCACATCACATGAATTATTTAAATACTTCTCAATTTAAGACGATATCGCTCGTAATGAAATTTAAAGCACCACTTGATGAATCCACAATGACAGCAAGAAGTGTATTATCAAAGTTAATACAGAAAACTTCACAGAAGTACCCTACAGAAATAGAGATGATGAATCATCTGTCAGAGCTGTATGGGGCAAACTTATACAGCTCTGTTTTAAAACAGAACAATGCACATGTCATTACTTTAGGTATAGATATTGTTAACGATAAATACTTAACAGACACAAACTTACTTGAAGAAGCTTTTAAATTATTGCACGAAGTACTGTACTTTCCAAATGTGCAGAAACAGACCTTTAATACACGGCTTGTGAATCAAGAAAAACGCTTATTAAAGAATAAATTTTTAGCGATAAAAGAAAATGTTGGTCAATATGGATTTTATCAGTTGCTGCATACAATGTTTCCGGAGGACCCAAACCGACTACCAAGCTTTGGCGATGAACATCAGCTGGACAGTATTGATGGCAGCACTTTATATCAAGCCTTTCAGAAGATGAAACAAGAAGATGAAATTTATTTCTATGCAGTAGGTGAAATCGACTCACAAGAGATTGAGTCACTTTATGAAAAATATATACAGCTCGATTCGTCAACGGTAACTTTAAATGATAGCAGACTTGTATTTAATAAGGAGACGCATTACGTTGAGGAAACAATCGATACCACTCAAGCGCGTCTTAATATAGGTATGAAGTTTGAAGTGCATCACCCAGACAGATCGTACTTCAGCTTTATCGTATTGAATCATCTCTTTGGTGGAGATGCGTCCAGTATGCTCTTTATGAACGTTAGAGAAAAATTGAGCCTAGCTTATCAAATACATAGCCAGATCGATGCGCGTAATGGATTAATGTATGTACTTGCAGGTGTAAATCAGCAAAACAAAGCACATGCAATCGAAACGATTCAAAATCAATTTGAAATGATAAAAAGTGGTGAGATTGAAGAAAAGATGGTAGATTTGTCAAAAAGACTGATTATCAACAGCCGACTTGAGTCAATGGATCGTCCGAAAGGATTTGTAGAAACAAGTTTTTCTAATACATTTGGGTCTGAAATCTCACAGCAACAATGGATAGAAGGTATTCAAGCTGTGACAAAGGCTGACATCGTAAATTTAGCGAAGACTGGATATTTTCACACAATATATTGTCTAGCGAGTGAGGTGCAATAATGAAGAAAACATACTATCGTTCTATAGATGAATCACTTTATGAATATCAGCTTGATAATGGACTTGATTTATTTATCATCCCTAAAAAGGGATTTAAAAAGTCCTATGTTACTTTAACCGCTAAATATGGCTCTATACATAATGATTTTTATCTCGATGACCAGTTGATACATATGCCAAAAGGGATTGCACATTTTCTTGAACATAAGATGTTTGAAAAAGAAGACGGAGACATGTTCAATGAATTTTCTGAGCATGGCAGTTCTGCTAATGCATTTACATCGTATGACCGAACGAGCTATTTGTTTACGACTGTCGAAAGTCTGAAAGAAAATATCAAGCTATTAATGCATATGCTTGATACCCCATATTTTACGCCAGAAAGTGTGCACAAAGAAGTGGGTATCATTGCTGAAGAAATTAAGATGTATCAAGACCAGCCCAACTATAAGCTCTATTATCAGACTTTAAATGCGATGTATCATCAGCATCCCGTAAAATATGATATCGCAGGTACGATAGAAAGTATCTCTGAAATTACTGACACTACTTTATATCAATGCTATGAGACCTTTTATCATCCTGAGAACATGGTCATGTTTATCGTAGGAGATGTAGCGCCGGAAGAAATGTACCAATATGTTAATGGTTTAGGTATAAAAAGAGATAAATACGTTCCAGCTGAACTTATGAAGATTGATGAACCGACAGAAGTGTATGCATCGATGATCCAATCAAAGGCAAGTATACAAAAAGATAAGTTGATGCTTGGTATTAAGACGAATGTTCATCATCGACATGAATCCCATATGAAAATTGAAATGGAAATGCTTTTTGCATTAGATCTTTTATTTGGAGAGCAGACTGATTTTTATCAGACGCTATTAGATGAACACCTCATCGATGACACGTTTGGGTATAGTTTTATTATTGAACCTACGTTTTCTCATATATTAATCGCTGGTGCAAGCGATAATATTGAAGAACTGAAGAAGCGTATCTTGTTACAGCTGAATCATTTTGAAACGTTGAATGATGAAGCGTCCTTTAGACGACTGATAAAACAGACAATAGGTGAATATGTTTCCAGTATGAATAGTCCTGAATATATTGCTAATCAGTTTACACGTTATTTCTTCAATGGAGATATTCTCTTTGATTTATTACCAATACTCAATCAGCTACAACTCGAGGACTGTATATCAACGTATAAGACAGCGATAGCATCAGCCTCAATTACAGATAGTAGGATGCTACCGAATGGGTAAATATATGGTTATTGGAGCGAGCGGAGATATCGGCAGTCAGATTACACGGGATTTGCTATTGGATGGACATGAAGTCATCGCGCAGTACTTTAGTGCAGATATTAGGCGGTTAAAAGAACAGTTTAGTGGTCAGGCAATTTCTTTTTTACACCTTGACTTATCGGTTCCTCTGCAGAAGAATCCTTTTGAAACATGGATGACAGCGCATCTTGATGGTTTAATCTATGTTGCTGGTAAGTCCTATTTTTCAGAACTTCGCGATGTCACAGATGATAAAATTCATGAACAGTACGCGATTCATTTCTTTAACCTTGTGAAGTGCGTTCAATATACTTCTAATGGCTTATTACAAGGGAATAATGGTAGAATTATTGTAATTAGTTCTATATGGGGTGAAACAGGGAGCAGCATGGAAAGCATCTATAGTGGTTTCAAAGCGGCACAAATCGGCTTTATAAAGTCCATCGCTAAAGAATATGCGCAAACAAATATTACTGCAAATATTATTGCACCGGGCCTCGTTACCGGAAGAATGACGGATGCACTTGAAGATGATGTTGAAAGCATCATTGAACAGATCCCTCAAAAAAAATGTGTCCAGCCAGTAGAAATCAGCCATTTTGTACGTGCTCTGTTACACCAGTATAGCCATACCACAACAGGCACTGTAATACGTATTAATGGTGGCTGGTATATATAGGAGGAAACGAATGGAACAAACTTTAAAGAAGGAATGGTACCTCGAATATGAGATAGTGATTAATCGTGCGGGACTTCTAGGTGATGTATCAAGTCTACTAGGAGCACTTGGCATCAGTATTATTACGATTAATGGTGTTGATCAGGGAAAGCGTGGACTGCTCATTAAGACAGATGATGTTGAGAAGGTGAAACGATTTGAACATATTATCAGTCAACTTGATGATATTGAAATCGTTAAGCTGCGTAAACCGAGATTGACAGATCGTCTTGCAGTGCGTCATGGGCAGTATATACAGAAGGATACCCATGAGAAAAATACTTTTCGCTTTGTTCGTAAAGAACTGGGAATACTGGTTGATCTAATGGCAGAACTCTTTAAAGAAGATGGACATCGATTGATTGGAATTAGAGGGATGCCGCGTGTAGGGAAGACAGAATCTATTGTTGCTGCAAGTGTATGTGCACATAAGAAATGGTTATTTATTTCTTCGACAATGATTAAGCAGACAGTGCGTAATTCTTTATTTAAAGGAGAATATGATGACAGTCATATTTACATAATAGACGGTGCGCTTTCAATCCGACAAAAGCCAGAGCACCTGGATCTAATCCGTGAAGTGATGGCACTACCTGCAACGAAAGTGGTCGAACATCCTGATCTATTTGTACAAAAAACCGATTATACATTAGATGATTTTGATTATATTATTGAGGTTCGTGAAACTGAAACTCAGGAAATTACTTATGAACAATTATCTAAAAATAATTTGTTTGATAACGATGAGTTTGGATTTTTTTAATAAAGGAGCACTTTAATGAAACAAATTGGGCAAATTCTAAGATCTAAACGTGAGTCTCTTGGTATGACATTAATCGACCTTGAAAAGAAAATTAAAATCCAAAAAAAATATATTGAAATGATTGAGAAGAATAATTTTGAACACCTGCCAAATCCAGATTATACACGAGGTTTCATTGAAAAATATGCGCGTTGTGTAAATCTTAATGGGAAAGAATTGATTAAACAGCATGAATCAGAACTTCCGGTCAAAAAAATATCGGCTAAAGAAGCAATAGATGCTTTAAAGGCGACGCATACTACAGAAAATGATGATTCAACGCGTAAATTGTTTTATTTCATTATTGCGGGCTTAGGTGTTCTTTTCATCATATGGATGCTCAGTCAACTGCTCTTTACAAATAAAGATGAGATGTTTAAACCTGCTTCTCTCAATCCTTCACGTAACATCTCCGTTGAAAAGAAACAAGAACCTGTATCAAAGGTTGACAAACCAGCTATAAAAAAGCAGGTGAAACCTGAAACAAGTCTGACATATAAAAACTTTGATGGCAGTAATTTAACCTATGAAGTTAAATCACAGCAACCCCTGACCGTGAAGATTGTTTCTAAGATGCCGACATGGGTCCAGGTATTTGATGATAAGAACAAGAACTACGTATACAATGAAATTAAAGAGCAGAGTTTCAAGATTGATAAAGAGGCGAAAGAAGTAACGATTATTTCAGGTAACTCTACTTCAGTAGATATCTATATCAATAACCAGAAAGTTTCGGTTCCAAAGGAAGCGGAGAATCTTATCACACGAACTTATTTCTTCAAAGTTTCAAAAAATTAGAGTTAGGATGAATAAAATGAATATACCAAATCAAATTACAGTAGCGAGGGTACTTTTAATACCGATATTTCTAGTGTTCTTACTTTCAGATTTCAATATGGGTGATATTTCTGTGCTCGGGTCTGAAGTGATGCGCATCGAACAGTTTATTGCAGCATTAATTTTTATTTTTGCTTCGCTGACGGACTGGATAGATGGCTATTTGGCGCGCAAATGGCAGCTCGTAACGAATATGGGGAAATTTCTAGATCCATTAGCAGATAAATTACTTGTTTCAAGTGGTCTGATAGCATTAGTTGAGCTTGATGCAATATCTTCATGGGTGGCAATTGTAATTATTGCACGTGAATTTGCAGTTACAGGGCTTCGTCTTTTACAGATTGAACAAGGGTTCGTGTCTGCAGCAGGACAATTAGGAAAGATCAAAACGGCTGTAACTATGCTTGCGATGACATTACTTTTGCTTAATGAACCATTTTCAGAGTGGACAGGTCTTAACAGTGGTTATCTTCTGATGTATGTAGCAGTATTCTTCACTGTATTATCTGGAATTGAATATTTTTATCACGGACGCGATGTATTTAAAAATTCAAAGTAGCATAAAAACATTTAGTATTTTTAATATACTAAATGTTTTTTATTGCAATAATTAAATTTTAGACGTGTTATTTTTCAGTTTTCTCAAATATCACCGTAATAAAAACGCTTACACGTTCTTATTTTTTTAATCTTTACACAAAAAATACAAACAGACGTTCGCATTTCGCTTGCTATTTTTAGCATTAGTGCGTATAGTATTAAATGTAGTAAATAACAGCTAAAAATATTTTATAGTTAAATATACAATTATTAATCGATCTTCGGGAGGATATATATGAGTGAAAGACAAAAAGCATTAGACACAGTTATTAAAAATATGGAAAAATCGTTTGGTAAAGGTGCAGTAATGAAATTAGGAGATCGTACTGACCGTAACGTCTCTACAGTATCAAGCGGTTCTATTACATTAGATAGTGCACTTGGTGTTGGTGGTTATCCAAAAGGCCGTATTATAGAAATTTATGGTCCTGAAAGTTCAGGTAAGACAACGGTGGCACTACATGCCATCGCAGAGGTACAGCGTCAAGGTGGCGTTGCCGCGTTTATTGATGCTGAGCATGCGCTTGATCCGGTATATGCTAAGAATCTTGGAGTAGATATCGAAAACCTTTACTTATCTCAACCTGACCACGGTGAACAAGGACTAGAAATTGCAGAAGCATTTGTCAGAAGTGGTGCGGTAGACATTATTGTGGTCGATTCAGTTGCAGCTTTAACACCTAAAGCGGAAATTGAAGGAGAGATGGGAGACTCGCATATGGGACTTCAAGCGCGTCTTATGTCTCAAGCGTTACGTAAGTTATCTGGTTCTGTATCGAAGTCTAACACGATCGCAATATTCATCAACCAAGTACGTGAGAAGATTGGTGTAATGTTCGGTAATCCAGAAACAACGCCGGGTGGCCGTGCGCTTAAATTCTATTCTTCAGTACGTCTCGAAGTACGTCGTGCAGAACAATTGAAACAAGGGCAGGAAATTGTAGGTAATAGAACAAAGATCAAGGTCGTTAAAAACAAAGTTGCACCTCCTTTTAAAGTAGCAGAAGTTGATATTATGTACGGCAAAGGTATTTCTCGTGAAGGGGAAATCGTTGATTTAGGTGCAGAATATGAAGTGCTGCAAAAGTCAGGGGCATGGTACTCTTATGATGGAGAACGTATTGGCCAAGGGCGAGAAAATATTAAGACTTATCTGAAAGAAAACCCAGAAGTACGTGACGAAATCGATCAGAAGATTCGTAAGGCGATGGGTGTCGGTGCTTCATTAGAAGAGGCATCAGCACAGAAAGAAGAAGTGCCGGTAGAAGATAAGTTATTCGACGATGAGTTAGAATAGTTAATAACCTGAGGGCAGTGCGTAGTGCATATCCTGATTTCATAGCGGACGATGTTATTTATTTTTAGCATCGTTCGTTTTTTATAGATAAATTTTCGTCATTATGAACTTAGTTTATATGCGAGAGTGCATATCAGACTTATGTTATAGGAAATATGTAACAAATTAAAATTTCATACAACAATTTGAGTAAAATGATGTAAATTTATATATTTAATGATGATGACAGCTTGACGAGTATAACTCATAAACGTACAATTAATTTATATGGATATACTTCATATAATGTTTTATTGATATATAAAAGCAAATAAGGAGGTGTTTATGTGAGCTTAACTATCCTCTTATTCATTTTGCTTAGTATCATAATCGGTGTTGCGATCGGTTATTTTGTTGCGAAGAACGTATTAACAAATCAGCAGATTCAGGCAAGAACAACTGCGGATTTTATCGTTGCTGAGGCCAACAAAGAAGCCGAAAGTCTTAAGAAAGAGAAACTTCTTGAAGCGAAGGAAGAATACCAAAGACGTAATGACCGTCTGGAAGAAGAGTATAAGGAAAGACGTTCAGACTTAGCGAGACAAGAAGCAAGACTCCTTCAAAAAGAAGAGAACTTAGATCGTAAAAGTGACCTTTTAGATAAAAAGGATGATCTTTTAGAACAAAAAGAATCTAAAATTGAAGAAAAGCAACAGCATGTAGATGCGTTAGAGCAAAGTGTTCAAGGAATCATAGCACAGCATGAACAAGAATTAACACGCATCTCCGGACTGACACAAGAAGAAGCGAAGCAAGAAATTATTGATCAGGTTGAAGAAGAATTGACGCATGATATTGCAGTTATGGTAAAAGAGAAGGAGCAAGAAGCAAAGCAGAATGTTGATAAAAAAGCGAAAATGCTTCTAGCTACGACTGTACAGCGATTAGCTGCTGAACATACTTCTGAATCTACAGTGTCTGTAATTAACCTTCCAAATGATGAGATGAAAGGTAGAATCATTGGCCGAGAAGGTCGTAATATTCGTACGTTGGAAACGCTAACAGGTGTTGATCTTATCATCGATGACACACCAGAAGCGGTCATCTTATCCGGATTCGATCCAATTAGAAGAGAAATTGCGAAAACAGCGCTTGAGTCTTTAGTGTCTGATGGAAGAATTCATCCAGGTCGTATTGAAGAAATGGTTGAAAAGGCAAGAAAATCTGTGGATGAAATCATACGAGAAGCAGGAGAAGCTGCAACGTTTGAACTTGGTATACATAATCTGCATCCTGATATCGTGAAGATACTTGGACGAATGAAATATCGTACGAGCTACGGACAGAATGTACTGAAACATTCCGTAGAAGTTGCACACCTTTCTGGTATGTTAGCTGCAGAACTAGGACAAGACGTTGCGCTCGCTAAGCGTGCGGGACTTTTACATGATATTGGAAAAGCGATTGATCATGAAGTAGAGGGATCGCATGTTGAAATTGGGGTAGATCTTGCAAAGAAATATCGTGAACATCCAACAGTGATTAACGCCATTCATTCACATCACGGAGACGTAGAACCAGACAATATAATTTCTATTCTTGTGGCAGCAGCAGATGCATTAAGTGCAGCACGCCCAGGTGCCAGACGTGAAACACTTGAGAATTATGTACGTCGCTTAGAACGTCTGGAAGAAATTTCTGAGAGCTATGATGGTGTAGAGAAATCATTTGCGATTCAGGCAGGTAGAGAAATTAGAATCATTGTAACGCCTGAAGAAGTCGATGATCTAAAAGCACATCGTATCGCAAGAGATATTAAAAACCAGATTGAAGAAGAGCTTCAATATCCTGGACATATAAAAGTTACTGTAGTGCGAGAGATGCGTGCAGTTGAATATGCGAAATAGGTCGTGACACGAGCGGTCAGACATGAGTAGAATCAAAAAAGATGACTAGAAATGTTATATTTCTAGTCATCTTTTTTACATTGTGGACCAGTATTGCATGATAGATAATCCAATCGAGAAGATGATGCCCCCAACTAGTGCTGATCTATACTTAGGGGGCTGTTTTACTGTTCTAAAATAATTTGTTATGCGATCACATATCATATATGTAATAAAAAATACGATGAACAATGTGACTGCTGTTCCGATAAAATGCATTTTATCACCTCGTTTTTGATTGTATCAATAAAAATCATTTAATTCATTTATTATTTTCTATATAATAAAGACAAATAGAGTAGAGGTAGTGAATTATGAGAATTTTATTTATTGGTGATGTAGTAGGTGCTGTCGGTCGTAATATGTTAGGCGAGTACTTACCACAGCTTAAAAAGAAGTACGGACCGAATATTACGATAGTCAATGGTGAGAATGCTGCGCATGGACGAGGGATTACAGAAAAGATATTTAAAGAAATGATGACGCTCGGAGTCGATTGTGTCACAATGGGTAACCATACATACGGTGTGCGTGATAGCTATGAATTGCTAAATAGCCATCATAAGATTATTCGTCCAGCAAACTTTCCTGATGAAGCACCGGGTAAAGGAATGGAGATCATTAAATTTAATGATAAGAAAGTTGCTGTGATCAATCTACAAGGGCGAGCATTTATGATGCAGAGTGACTGTCCGTTTAAGACGTTCGATGCACTATATGAAATTGCTAAGCAGGAGACGGATTATATCTTTGTAGATTTTCATGCAGAAACAACAAGTGAAAAGGGGGCATTTGCATATTATGTAGATGGTCGAGCAAGTGTTGTTGTGGGGACACATACACATATTCAGACAAGTGACAACCGAATCTTATCCGGGGGTACGGCTTTTATTACAGATGTCGGTATGACAGGTTTCTATGATGGGATACTCGGTATTAATAAGGACGAGGTCATCCACCGCTTCTTAACAGGAATGCCAGTTAAACATGTTGTTCCGGATACAGGACGTGGTGTGTTAAGCGGTGTATTTGTAGAACTTAAATCCAATGGTCAAGCAAAGAAAATTGAAAGAATACTTATCAATGAGGATCAACCGCTCAGTCGATAACGTATCGGCCATTCGACTGATTTTTATATAATTTACCTATGTCTGTTATATAGACATAGGTTTTTCTGTTATATTAGAGATAGTTAATTTAGGGAGGAATTGTTTTGAAGACACAAATTTCTTGGAAAGTCGGCGGTCAGCAAGGTGAAGGAATTGAAAGTACTGGAGAGATTTTCTCAACTGCGCTGAATCGTCTGGGCTATTATTTATATGGTTATCGTCATTTCTCATCACGTATTAAAGGTGGACATACGAACAATAAGATTCGTGTATCAACAACACCTGTCTATGCTATCAGTGATGATCTGGATATACTTGTGGCATTTGATCAGGAGACGATTGATTTAAACTATCATGAACTGACAGCTGAAGGGATAATACTTGCAGACAGTAAGTTTGATCCTGTTGCACCAGAGGATTACAATGGCGCATTTATTAGTATGGGATTCACTGAAATTGCAAAAGAACTTGGTACGGCATTGATGAAGAACATGGTGGCAGTCGGTGCTACAGCTAATCTTATAGGCGCAGATCTAAAGCACTTCGAAGTTTTAGTGGATGACCTGTTCGCTAAAAAAGGTGAAAAGATCTGTACATTAAATAAAGAAGCGCTGCACAAAGGTTATGCAGAAATTGAAAGTCATTCAGAACTTACTGTGGATTATAAATTAGAACCTTCAACCGAAGAAGGACATCTATTTATGATTGGTAATGAAGCAATTTCACTTGGCGCATTAGCAGGAGGAGCACGTTTTATGGCTGCTTATCCAATTACACCAGCGAGTGAAATTATGGAATATATGATTGATAAGTTACCACGCTTTGGTGGAACTGTAATACAGACAGAAGATGAGATTGCTGCAGCAGTTATGGCAATAGGTGTAAACTATGCAGGCGTACGTGCATTTACTGCATCGAGTGGTCCAGGACTATCGTTAATGATGGAAGCGATTGGACTGAGTGGTATGACTGAACAGCCGTTAGTAATTGTAAATACGATGCGCGGCGGCCCATCTACAGGATTGCCAACGAAGCAGGAGCAGTCAGACTTAATGCAGATGATCTATGGAACGCATGGTGAGATTCCAAAGATCGTCCTTGCACCAACTACTGCTGAAGATGCCTTCTACTTAACGAACGAAGCATTTAATCTAGCGGAAGTATATCAATGTCCGGTTATTATTTTAAGTGATTTACAGCTTTCTTTAGGGAAGCAGACGGTTCCTGTACTTGATTATAATAAGATTAATATTGATCGTGGTTCTCTTGTTACTGATATTGCACCAACGGAGGATAAAGCATACTTCAAACGCTATGCGGTAACAGATAATGGCATTTCACCACGTACGATTCCTGGTGTAAAAAATGGTATCCATCATGTTACAGGTGTTGAACATAACGAAGAAGGAAAGCCGAGCGAATCTCCCGTGAACCGTGCAAAGCAGATGGAGAAACGTATGCGTAAGTTAGAACAGCTGAAGATTACTGAGCCTGTTGTATACAATGCGCATCATGAAGCTGCAGATGTGTTAGTGATTGGTTATATTTCAACGTATGGAGCGATTGATGAAGCAATCTATCGTGTAGAAGGAAAGGTAAACCATCTGCATATGAAGCAACTTCATCCATTTCCGACAGAAGAGGTTCAGCAAGCGATAGATAAAGCGAAGAAAGTGATTGTTGTTGAACATAACTTTAACGGACAACTTGGACAGATTATCAAGATGAATACGAATCATCAAGGTAAGATGATTCAGATGAGCAAGTATGATGGTACTCCATACTTACCTCACGAAATTGAAGAGAAAATCAACGCAACATTAAAGGAGTTAATATAGATGGCAACATTTAAAGATTTCAGAAATAATGTGAAACCGAACTGGTGTCCTGGCTGTGGTGACTTTTCAGTACAAGCAGCAATCCAAAAAGCATGTGCGAATATCGGCTTAGAACCAGAACAGCTCGCATTAATAACAGGTATCGGCTGTTCAGGACGTCTGTCTGGATACGTAAATTCATACGGTGTGCATTCGATTCACGGTCGAGCATTACCGATGGCACAAGGTGTGAAGATGGCTAACCAGGAGCTTACAGTAATCGCTTCAGGTGGAGATGGTGACGGATTTGCGATTGGTATGGGTCATACGATTCATGCGCTACGTAGAAATATTGATATCACGTATATCGTGATGGATAATCAGATTTATGGACTGACTAAAGGGCAGACATCACCGAGTTCAGCGCATGGATTTGTGACGAAGACAACGCCAGAAGGTTCGATTGAGAAACATGTTTCTCCGCTTGAACTTGCACTTGCAAGCGGCGCGACTTTTGTCGCACAAAGCTTCTCTAGTGATATAAAAGATTTAACATCAATTATTGAAGCGGCTGTAAACCATAAAGGATTCTCATTCGTCAATGTATTCTCTCCGTGTGTCACATACAACAAAGTAAATACGTATGACTGGTTTAAAGAAAATTTGACGAAACTTGCTGATATTGAAGGTTATGATTATACCAATAAGCAGCTTGCAATGAATACGGTCCACGAACAAGAAGGCCTTGTTACAGGTATTGTGTACCAGGATACAGAAGCACCGACATACGAATCTCAAATTGCTGGCTACAGTGAGAATCTAACAAAAGCAGATTTAAATATTAAGCAAGAGGAATTTGATGCTTTAATGGCTCAGTTCAAATAAAATGAACTAACTGTACCTTATTTTTAATAAAACTGTTATAATAAATAAGAATAAAATAATAAATTTAAACACTAGGGGAGTTACTCTGAGATTGGATTCGTCCTAAACCCTTATATACCTGATCTGGATTATACCAGCGTAGGGAAGTGCCAATTGACACAACCTGCAGTCAGGTTGTGTTTTTTTGGAGGCTAATATGAATAAAAAGTTACTGTTAAGTGCGAGTTGTGTCATTTTACTAGCAGGCTGTGGAGATCAGTCAGCCGATAAAGGTAAAGAAGATAAGAAAGAAAAAGTGACGATAATGCTGGACTGGACGCCGAATACGAATCATACAGGCCTATATGTAGCACAAGAGAAAGGTTACTTTGACAAACACGGTTTAGATGTGGAAATTAAGACACCTGGTGAAGTAAACGCGGATCAGCTCATTGCTGCAAATAAAAAAGATGTTCAGTTCGGAATTAGTGCTCAGGAAACAGTGACCCAGTCTCGTTCAGAAGATATTCCGGTTAAATCTATAGGAGCGATTATCCAGCATAATACGAGTGGATTTATGAGCTTGAAAGATAAGGCTATTAAATCACCGAAAGATTATGTAGGGAGAACATACGGTGGATGGGGTGCACCGATTGAACAGCCAATGATTGATGCAGTTATGAAAAAAGACGGAGCATCAGTGAAAGACACTAAAATTATCAATATGGGAAATACTGATTTCTTTACTGCATCTAAGAAGAACATCGATTTCGCATGGGTTTATTACGGATGGACTGGAATCGAAGCAGAAACACGTAATATCGATGTTAATATGCAGTATTTAATTGATTATGATAAGAATCTAGATTATTACACACCTGTCGTTATCGCGAATGAAAAGTATTTAAAATCTAATGGTGAGACAGCTAAGAAATTTATGACCGCACTTAAAGAAGGTTATGAATATTCAATTAAACATGACAAGGAGAGTGCAGATATTTTGATGAAGTCTGTTCCGGAACTTAAAAAACAAGAAAAGCTCGTCTATGCATCACAAAAATATCTGTCACCTAAATATCAGGATGATGCGAAATACTGGGGTTATCAGGAAGAGCGCATCTGGAAGAATTTTGGGCAGTTTATGAAAGATAACAAAGTGATTACTAAAGACTTCGTTGCTAGAGATGCATTTACAAATGAATATGTGGAGGGTAAATAATGGCAGATACAATAATGAGCATACAAATTATTCCGAAGACGCCAAATGGTGAAGATGTAATTCCGTATGTTGATCGTGCAATTGAAGTGATTGAAGCATCAAACTTAAAGTACATCGTGAATCCACTTGAAACATCAATTGAGGGAAACATGAATGAGTTGCTTAAGCTAATCGAATTAATGAATAAGGAGATGCGTGAAATGGGCTGTCCTTCTATTATTTCACAAGTAAAGTTTTATCATGCTGAAGAAGTATCGATGGATATGCTTGTACATAAGTACAGATGATGAAATATGTTAAGTTTTTTCTATTTTTCATAATACTACTGTGTATTTGGGAAGTGCTCGTTCGTTTATTACATGTCGATGCATATACATTACCTGCACCAAGCGCGATATTTAAGAGCTTCTTTAATGATTTTAGCACATATCATGTGCATTTATATCCAACGCTATTACTTGTTGTACTAGGCATTATTTGCTCGATACTATGCGGTATTTGTGTGGCGATAATATTACGTTTAATCCCTGGGCTGCATGAGTATGTCTATCCATTGCTCATAATGAGTCAGAATGTACCTGTTATCGTCATTGCACCACTACTAGTCATTTGGTTCGGATTTGGAATATTGCCGAAACTTATCGTGATAACACTTGTGTGTTTCTTTCCGATAACCGTGAGCTTACTTGAGGGATTTAATGAGACAGATAAAGAATTAGAGAAATATATGAAGATGATGGGGGCAACGCGTCTTGAACGTTTCAAAAAGCTTGAATGGCCAAATAGTATGCCTTATTTCTTTAATGGATTAAAGATTGCTGGCACATACTCAGTAATGGGTGCAATCATTTCTGAATGGCTTGGCAGTGATAAAGGTTTAGGTAAATTTATGCTTATAGCTCAGCGTGCATTTCAAGTAGATCAGGTGTTTGTAGCAATTGTCTGGATCATTATCTTTGCTATGGTCATTTATCTTGTTATATATATTATTCAGCGTATTGTATTGAGGTGGCAACGATGATTCCTATTATTCAACTTAACGAAATTATGCATCGTTACGATAAAGATATTGTAATTAATAATATTAACTTAGAACTGAATAAAGGTGAGATTGTTGCATTGATCGGCCCGAGTGGCAGCGGTAAGAGTACGATATTAAATATTATCGGCGGATTACTCATCCCTTCAAGTGGCGAGTGCTTATTGCAAGGGGAACGTATCAATGGGAAAACAGGACATGTGTCCTTTATGCCTCAGACACACTCACTGATGCCATGGCGTACAGTGATACAAAACATTAACCTCGCAACAGAAATAAAGGCAAATGATAGTGAGAATAAATCAGAACATCTATTAGCAAGAGCTGGCTTCACTTCCATTAAAGATAGATACCCCAATGAGCTTTCTGGGGGAATGAAGCAGCGTGTTTCATTTCTACGTGCATTAAATACAGAACATCAATTACTGTTACTGGATGAACCGTTTTCAGCATTGGATGAAATAACTCGTAATGATATGCAGATCTGGTTGAAGTCTTTATTATTGGAGAGTGATAAAACGGTGCTGATGATCACACATAGTATTGATGAAGCGATCAAGATGAGTAACCGTATACTCGTTTTAAATCAGAAACCTGCTACGATAGTCAGATCGATAGATGTGAACCAGGATTTATCTTTTTCGCAAATTGCAGAATTAAAAGCACAAATTATTCAATTATTAAAATAACCGAATGTGAGTTATCTCACATTCGGTTATTAATATTGATGGTGATGCATTAATTCTTATTTCTGCTATCATTTCTTTTTATCTTTCTTCTGACGAAATAGGATTGTAAGAAGCTAAAGACGGCAGGAAGCACCGATACTAATATAATTAATATTAATACGATTTCAAAGTTGTCTTTAACGATCTTTATATTTCCGAAGAAGTAACCAGCAAATAGACAAATACCAACCCACAAAATTGCACCGACAATATTATACGTAATAAAATAACCATACTTCATCTTGCTGGCACCTGCTACAAACGGTATAAAAGTTCTGATAAAGGGCATGAAGCGGGCAATCCCAATTGTTTTACCGCCGTGTGTATTAAAGAAATCCTCTGCTTTATCAAGGTGTTCCTTCTTAATGAATTTGCCGAGTTTAGGGTGATTATAGACACCAAGTCCAAGAAACTTACCGATATGATAGTTAACAGTATCACCGATTACAGCTGCAGCAAACAACACGATAAATAATATCCAGATATTTAGTGCACCCTGTGGCGCAAGTGCACCAGCTGCAAAAAGCATTGAGTCTCCAGGTAAGAATGGCATGATCACAAGTCCTGTTTCTACGAAGACGATTGAAAATAATATTGCATAAGTCAATGTGCCATATTCTTTAACGATATTCACTAGATGTTCGTCAATATGTAAAATAAAATCCATAAGGTGACTGATAAATGACATGGTTAAACCTCGTTTCTACAAATAATTATTAATTATACTTTATTTTTAAAAAAGTTGCGATGGATAGAGCATAAATCATACATTTCGGAAACCGATATGGCACAATAGTATAAAATAAACAAAATGGGAGGGGTTCTATTGAAGGAGATATTAAAGTTTACAATACCATATCGCTTATGGATTGTTATAGCGCTCATACTAATGCTATTAGAACTGGCGGTTGAACTCAGTTTACCGATTATATTATCGCTCATTATTAATGAGGGATTAATCAAGCAGAATATGGATATTACGCTTCAATATTTAATCATACTGCTTATCATAAGTGCTGCCGCATTTATCTGTGGTGTGATCAATTCATTTATTTCAAGTCATGTCTGTCATAGTTTCTCCTTTGACTTGAGAAATGCCTTATTCAAGAAGGTGCAGCAGTTTTCACTTAAACACATAGAAACTTTTAAGACATCTAGTATCATTACAAGACTGACAAATGATGTGATTGCATGTGAAATGGTACTTTTTATGAGTTTACGTATTATGTTACGTGCACCACTTCTAGTGTTAGGTAGTATCATCATGAGCTTTATTGTTGCACCGCACTTAGCACTCTATCTTTTAATTGGTGCGCCGATAATATTTGTATTTCTGTATTATACGTCTAAGGCAGGTATGAACATGTTTACACGTGTTCAGAAAAAACTTGATGGACTCAATCGTAATATTCAGCAGAACTTATCTTCTGTGCGTATGATACGTGCGAATATGAGTGCAGACTATGAATCTGAAAAGTTCGAACATACTGCTTTAGATCTCAAAGAAGATACAACACGTGCACTAAAGTTGATGGAACGTATACTTCCATTTCTTTTGATTGTAATGAATATCGCATTATTATTTGTAATATATATTGGAGCGATAGATGTCACTAATAATGCCTTGAATGTCGGTGCACTCGTAGCAGTCATTAACTACGCGCTCAGAATGCAAGGTGGTTTTTCAATGTTTGCATTTATTATCATTGCCTATTCAAGAGCAAAGGCAAGTGCGGAACGTATGTCTGAAATATTGACAACTGATGTAAATACATATCATGGAAGTACGGATGTTGAAGTGAGTGGTGGTGCTTCAATTGAATTTAAAAATGTATCTTTCAAATATCCGTTAAGCCATCAAATGGTGCTTAAAGATATTTCTTTTCATATTGAAGCTGGTGAGAAATTTGTCATTATGGGGGCAACAGGATCTGGTAAAAGTGCTTTACTAAGCCTGCTCCCTAGAATGTATGAAGTGACACAAGGTAAGATTATGATCAATGGTATTGATATTAAAGAAATGGAGATTACAGATCTTAGGGATATGATTGGATATGTACCCCAGAGAAACATACTGTTTACGGGTAGCGTATTTGATAATATCATATTTGGAAATGCACATGCTGAATCTGAAGATGTAACAGAAGCAACGAAGATCGCACAAGTCCATACGAATATTCTGGATTTCGATGCACAGTACAATACTAAAGTCGGACAGGAAGGTGTGAATTTATCGGGTGGGCAGAAACAACGACTCGCAATCGCCAGGGCAGTCATAAAGTCGCCGAACATCCTGATTTTAGATGACAGTACGTCTGCCCTTGACATACATACAGAGAATAATTTATTTAAAGAATTATCTAAGCTCAGCATGACGCGTATTATCGTAACACAGAAAATCCAGACAGCAATGACAGCTGACCATATCCTGTTATTAGATAAAGGAGAAATCGTTGGTTTTGGGAATCATCAGTCATTGCTGGAAACATCAGAACTGTATCAGGCAATCTATCACTCGCAGGAAAGAGGTGATCTCCATGGTTAAATCGATATTGGGTCATCCAGTAATTTTAACGCGTAAAGATATAAAAGAGAGTAAAAGTATTAATACAGATCAAAGAGGGAATCCAATACCGAAATCAAGCAATTGGAAATACGCTATCGATCGCATCTGGTCCTTGATGGAAGGCGATAGGCTAAAGCTTACAGTTGTTATAGTGTCGGTGATTATATCGTCGCTATTAGGACTCGTAGGACCATATATGATTGGACAGATGATTGATAATAAAATACTGAAGAAAAATTTTGAGGGCATTGAAAATGATCTTCTGATTCTGCTCTTTATATTTATAGGCTTATCATTATTTTCATATGTTGCTGCAATAATTATGGTAACGATCGCTCAGGAAACGGTGTATAAATTACGAATGCTGCTATTCAGTCGACTTCAGAAGCTGCCAATACCATTTTTCGATAAACGCCAGCATGGCGAACTGATGAGCCGTATGACAAATGATATCGATACAATATCTCAAGTACTGAATTCGTCATTTATACAGTTTACCTCAAGTGTTATAACGATTATCGGTACAATTATTGTGATGTTGCTGCTCAGCCCGCTGTTAACATTATTAACGATGATGATCATCCCTTTAATGTTAATTGCGATGCGCTGGATAACAAATCGTACGAGTATTCTATATAAAAGAAGACAAAGAGCTGTCGGTGAAATGAATGGTTATATTGAAGAGATTATTTCAGGTCAGGAAGTTGTAAAGTTATTTACAAGAGAAGCTCGTGTGACCGAAGGATTTACTGAGAAGAACGCAAAAGTCAGAGATATCAGCTACTGGTCGGTATCTTATTCTGGTCTTATTCCGAAAGTGATGAACTTCTTTAACAATTTATCATTTGCTATCGTAGCAGGTATTGGAGGAGTATTAGCACTAAACGGAAATGGTATTACTGTCGGAACCATTGTTATATTTGCAGAATACGCAAGACAATTTACACGTCCTTTAAATGATCTGGCCAATCAGTTCAACACTGTATTATCTGCATTAAGTGGTGCAGAGCGTGTCTTTGAGATCATCGATACTGAACCTGAAGTAGACATCGATAACAGTAATAGAAATTTAACGATTCAGGGAGAGATTTCTTTTGAACATGTTATCTTCAAATATAATGAAGAACAATTAAAACCAACCATTAATGATGTGACGATACATTTAAATCAAGGGGAATCTCTGGCATTAGTAGGAGCTACAGGAGCTGGAAAAACAACACTCATGCAGCTATTAGCAAGGTTTTATGAAATAAATTCCGGGAAAATAACGATTGATGGTATTGATATAAAAGATATCCCAAAACAAACATTGCGTAACCAGATGGCTTATGTGCTGCAGGATCCATTTATCTTCGATGGAACGATTCGAGAGAATATCAAGTATAAAAATCAGCACATCTCTGACGAAGTTATGATACAGGCAGCAAAAGATGCAAATGCTTATGATTTTATTATGAGGTTAGAACATGGTTTTGACACAAAGATTAGTTTTGAATCCACTCATCTTTCCCAAGGTGAAAAACAGTTAATTAATATCGCGCGTGCATTGATATCAGATCCAAAGATTCTATTGCTGGATGAAGCGACGAGTAACATCGATACTGTTACAGAGATGAAGCTTCAGCAGGCGATTGAACGCCTAATGAAAAATAGAACAAGTATCATCATTGCGCACCGCTTAAATACGGTAAAGATAGCTGATAAAATAGTGGTCCTTGAAAAAGGAAAAATAATAGAACAAGGCTATCAAAAAGATTTAGTTATGCAAGATGGTATGTATGCAAGAATGTTAAAAAGCGGAGATGAAGCATTACTAGAATAAATTTAATCAGTCATTTATATTTAAATGACTGATTAAATTTAAATTTTTAACAGGTATATCTGTACAATAAAAATACTTTGAAAATATTTGATATAAAAGCTATACTATAGTAAAGATATTATGAATAAAATGGGGTTATTTAAATGAACGAAGAAGGTAGATTACAATCTTCAGGTGCAAAAGGTAACGCAGTACCGGAGAAAGATTATAGTAAATATTTTGAACATGTTTACCAGGGACCAAATTTAAAAGAGGCGAAGCGTCGTGGTAAAGAAGATGTGAAATATCATAATGATTTCAAGATTGATGAGCAGTATCGCGGATTAGGTCGCGGTCGTAAATTTTATATCAGAACGTATGGTTGCCAGATGAATGAACATGATACAGAAGTAATGGCAGGCATCTTTGAAGCTCTAGAATATGAAGCGACAAGTGATGTCAATGATGCAGATGTTATTTTACTCAATACGTGTGCTATTCGTGAAAATGCAGAGAATAAAGTTTTCGGTGAGATTGGGAATCTTAAACATATTAAACAGGCGAAACCAGATGTACTTATCGGTGTATGTGGATGTATGTCACAAGAAGAGTCCGTAGTGAATAAGATATTAAAATCATATCAAAATGTAGACATGATCTTTGGGACACATAATATACATCGTCTGCCTGCCATACTGGATGAAGCCTATATGTCTAAAGCGATGGTTGTAGAAGTGTGGTCTAAAGAGGGCGATGTTATTGAAAACCTACCTAAGTCACGCCTCGGAGATACGAAAGCATGGGTCAACATTATGTACGGCTGTGATAAATTCTGTACATATTGTATTGTGCCGTTCACGCGCGGTAAAGAACGTAGTCGTATGCCAGAAGAGATCATTGCAGAAGTGCGTGATCTTGCGCGACGTGGGTACAAGGAAATTTGTTTACTTGGACAAAACGTAAATGCTTATGGTAAAGATATCGATGGATTGAACTATGGATTGGGTGATCTACTTGCGGATATTCAGAAGATTGATATTCCACGTGTACGTTTCACTACAAGTCATCCATGGGACTTTGATGATCGACTTATTGAAGTGATCGCTGCAGGAGGAAATATTGTACCGCATATCCACCTTCCTGTTCAAAGTGGTAACAATGAAGTATTGAAAATCATGGGACGTAAGTATTCGCGTGAAAGCTATTTGGAGCTGGTTGGTAAAATCAAAGCAGCGATGCCAGAAGTCGCACTGACGACAGATATTATCGTAGGTTATCCGAATGAAACGGAAGAACAGTTCCAGGAAACGTTATCTCTCTATGAGGAAGTTGCTTTTGACCATGCTTATACTTACTTGTATTCTCCACGTGAAGGTACACCAGCTGCAAAGATGGAAGATAATGTACCGATGCGTGAGAAAAAGGATCGTCTGCAACGATTAAATAAACTTGTTGGTGACTATACTGAACGTGCTTTATCCCATTATCTTGATCAGGAAGTAATCGTACTATGTGAAGGACCTTCTAAGAAAAATGATGAAATTCTCGCAGGGTATACTGAAAAGAATAAATTAGTGAACTTTAATGGACCGAAAGAAGCAATTGGACAGCTTGTTAAAGTAAGAATCACAGAAACAAAACAATATTCAATGAACGGCGAATTAATAGAAATTATTAAACCAGTTGAGGTGTAGAGATGTATACAAACGATGAAATTTTGGCAAAAGCAAAAGAATTAGGTAAGATGATGGCAGAAACAGAAGCAGTTGAGTTCTTTAAACGTGCAGAGGCTCAGATTCATGAAACACAAGTTGTCAGAGAGAAAATGGCGTCTTTGAAATCATTACAAAAACAAGCCGTCAACTTTGAACAATATGGCAAAGAAAAAGCACTACAGATGGTCGAAGAAAAAATTGCAAAGGTTGAAGCTGAACTGGATGAAATGCCAATTGTAGATCAGTTCAAAGAAGCGCAATTTGAAGTGAATAGCATATTACAGATGGTTTCTCATGCAATCAGCCAGACCGTGACGGATGAGATTATCGTTTCAACTGGGGGCGACCTATTAACGGGTGAAACGGGTGCAGAAAAGAAGAATGCAGCACCAGGATGTGGAAATTAATAACAATTAAAGGGGTTGAGACGATTCTTGTCTGAACCTCTTTTTTAAACGAATCCCTAAATGGAAATTATGAATAAAGGATTGAGAATATGTCTAAACCTACACCGATGATGACACAATATTTACAGATGAAGGAGCAGTATAAAGATTGTATCTTGTTCTTCAGGCTTGGTGATTTCTATGAAATGTTCTATGAAGATGCTGAATTAACAGCGAAAGAACTGGAGATTACGCTGACGCGCCGTGATAAAAAAAATAACATTCCAATGTGTGGGGTACCGCATCATTCAGCAAAAGTTTATATCGAACGTTTAATTGAAAAAGGTTATAAAGTAGCCATTGCTGAACAGATGGAAGATCCAAAACAAGTTAAAGGAATGGTGAAACGAGAAGTTGTTAAGATTATCACTCCTGGAACTGTTATGGATGATATGATCAGTGAAAACGAAAGCAACTATATTGCAAGTATTCATCATGAAGAGGGGTTTACCTTAGCGTATAGTGATGTATCTACCGGTGAGCTAAAAGTGACCCAATTAAATGAAGATGAAATGTTAAATGAGTTATCATCCGTAAATCCGAAAGAAATCATTACAAATATCGATTTGAATGAAGTATTAATCAATAAAATAAAAATGATTACGGATGTCATTTCAAGATTTGAAGTAAACGATACATTTAAACAGGCTGACGGTGTTGATCAATCATTGCAACCAGCAGTTAATTTATTATTATCTTATATCCAGTATACACAGATGCGTGCGCTTGCCCATATCGACGAAGCTGTATACTATGAACCTGTACACTATATGCGTCTTGATATGTATGCGAAACGTAATCTAGAACTTACTGAAAGTATTCGTCATAAAAATAAAAAGGGCACTTTACTATCAATATTTAATCAATGTAAAACACCGATGGGGAATCGTCTTGTTAAAGAATGGATCGAACGACCATTATTGAATCGGCAGGAGATCGAAGAGAGACATAACGGTGTCGAATTATTTAATGATAATTTCATTTTAAGACATCAACTGAGAGAGGCGTTAACACATGTTTATGATATTGAACGTTTAGCAGGACGTGTACAGTTTGGTAATGTCTCTGCTAAAGATCTTGTGCAGTTAAAATACTCATTAGAACAATTGCCTATGATACAATCACTTTTAAAAGAACACGATGAAGTGATTCGTACATTAGATAATATCGATGCATTACAACCATTATATGATATGTTAGAAGCGAGTCTATTGGACGAAGCACCGACTTCTATCAAAGACGGCGGCATCTTCAAAGATGGATTTAATGATGATGTTGATGAACTCAGATATGCCTCTAAAAACGGCAAGCAGTGGTTAAATGAACTTCAGGCAAAAGAACGTGAACGCACAGGTGTAAAGTCACTAAAGATTGGTTATAACAAAGTTTTCGGTTATTATATTGAAATATCTAAAGCCAATCTTGTTAATTTAGATGTTGATGCGTTCGGCTACACGAGAAAGCAGACTTTAAGCAATGCAGAACGCTTTATAACAGAGGAACTTAAAGAAAAAGAATCTTTAATTCTCGGTGCGGAAGAGAAGCTGATGAATCTTGAATATGAACTGTTTATTCAACTACGTGATTTTGTGAAGACATTTATATTAAATTTAAAGCAGCAGGCAAAAAATATCGCAGTGCTTGATTGCCTTCAAAATTTCAGTGAAGTGGCTACGAAACATCAATATATTAAGCCGATTATATCTAGCACTAAGGTATTGAACATAAAAGATGCAAGACATCCAGTGGTTGAAACAGTGATGGAACGTGATCAGTATGTTGCAAATGACTGCAAATTAGATGACCATACGTTTATTTATTTAATTACAGGCCCTAACATGAGCGGAAAAAGTACATATATGCGACAAGTCGCATTAATTAGTATCATGGCGCAGATGGGAGCATTTGTACCAGCTTCTTATGCTGAAGTTCCGATTTTTGATCAGATTTTTACGAGAATTGGCGCAGCAGATGATCTTGTATCAGGACAAAGTACCTTTATGGTAGAAATGCTAGAAGCAAAAAGTGCATTACAGAATGCGACAGAAAATAGTCTGATTATATTTGATGAAATTGGAAGAGGCACAAGTACATATGATGGTCTGTCATTAGCGCAATCGATGATTGAATACGTTCATAATAAGATTGGTGCAAAAACATTGTTTTCAACGCATTATCATGAACTTGTCGACCTTGAACAAACACTTGATGGGCTGAACAATATCCATGTTGCAGCAAAAGAATATAATGGCGAATTAATATTTCTGCACAAAGTGATGCCGGGTGCTGTCGCACATAGTTATGGTATTCATGTTGCTAAACTTGCACAGTTACCAGCTGAGATCATTGCACGTTCCAGTGAATTATTAGATGAATTTGAACACAATGAAAAAGTTAGAAAAGGAGATTCGAATAAGATAATTCAACCATCATTTAATTTGTTTGAAATAGAAAATGAGAATACTAATAAATATAATGCGAATCATGAGCATGATCTAATTATTCAGCAAATTAAAGATATCTCAATCGACGAGTTAACGCCGATTGAAGCGTTATTAAAATTACAGGAAATAAAATCCCGAATAAAGTAGGTGAAATACTTGGGAATCATTAAAACTTTAGATAGTACGATAAGCAATAAAATAGCAGCAGGTGAGGTGATAGAACGTCCACAATCTGTCGTTAAAGAACTCGTCGAAAACGCCATTGATGCAAAAAGTACAAGTATCACGATTGAAGTAGAAGAAGCGGGTTTATCAAAAATCAAAGTAACGGATAACGGATCTGGAATTTTAGAAGAAGATCTGGAGTTAATGTTCAGAAGACATGCGACGAGCAAAATAGAAAATGAGCACGATCTATTTCATATTCGTTCATTAGGATTTAGAGGAGAAGCATTAGCATCTATTGCTTCTGTCAGTAAAGTGCGCGTCACTACATGTCATGATGGGTCAATTGGCCGCCAAATTGATGTAATTGACGGAGAAACGGTGAACAAAACTCTGGCACAAGCACGTCAAGGAACAGAAATAACTGTTGAAAGTCTTTTCTATAACACGCCTGCTCGATTAAAATATGTAAAAAGTCTTCATACAGAGCTCGGAAAAATCACAGATATCATCAACCGATTTGTTATCAGCTTCCCATACATCAAATTTACTTTAGTAGCAGATGGCAGAGTACTTATAGCCTCAAATGGCAATGGTAAGATGCAGGAAGCGATGGCCGTTGTCTACGGGATGAAAATCGCACAGGACCTAGTTGAGGTCAACGGCCGAACAGGTGATTATGAAGTGCATGGTTTTATTGCCAAGCCAGAACATACAAGAAGTAACAGGCATTATATGTCTCTTTTTATCAACGGGCGTTATATCAAGAACTTTATGCTCACAAAAGCAATATTATCAGGCTATCATACGTTATTACCTGTTGGAAGGTATCCTATTCTTGCAATTAATATCGTTATGGACCCTGCATTAGTAGATGTGAATGTTCACCCGACAAAGCAAGAAGTAAGATTATCTAAAGAATCTCAGTTGATGGAGCTTATCGAGAGATTGATAAAAGAAAAGATCTGGAAACAGAATTTAATTCCAAAAGTAGAAAAGAAGAAGGCGCTTGAAACATTTCAGCAGCAAAAGTTTGAATATGATCTATTAAGAGAACATCGGGACAAGATAAAACAATCTGACTACAGTGAGCAGACAGCAGTAAATCAAATCGATGAAAACTTTAAAGAACAGCATAAAACAGCACAATTGGATAAACAAACAATTCCGGACGGTGAAAGCACCCAAAAAACGACAGGATTTATTAGTGATTCAGCAATAGAATTAGATACAACTTCAGAAATCTTACCAGAAAAAAATGAATCATCTGACGTAATTGAAAATATAAGTACTGATACATCTCGTGAAAAAAGAAAGATCCCTTACATGGAAATTGTCGGTCAAGTTCATGGCACTTATATCATTGCTCAAAATGAGGATGGCATGTTTATGATCGATCAGCACGCGGCACAAGAAAGAATTAAATATGAGTACTTCAAAAAACAAATTGGTGATGTAGGGCTGGAAATGCAGTCATTACTCATTCCGATCACTGTAACTTTAAGTAAAGATGAAGCAATAAACTTAAACAAAATCAATATACTGCTTAAAGATATTGGGATTCATCTTGAACATTTTGGAGGTAATGATTATATTATAAATGATATCCCTGTATGGTTCCCGGACAACTATGAAGAAACGGTACAGGAATTAATCGATTATGCGCTGCAGCACAGACAGATAGATTTGAATAAATTCCGTGAAGAGACTGCCATTATGATGAGCTGTAAAAAATCGATAAAAGCGAATCATTATTTAAGGATTACAGATATGAACTATTTACTGGAAGAACTTGCACATACTGTAGAACCATACACATGTCCGCATGGCAGACCTATCATCATTCAATTTACAACTTATGAACTTGAGAAACTATTTAAGAGGGTGATGTAATGATTTTACCGGCAATCCGTTCTATGAAAGATCTTGAAAAGTTTGTGGTGACCCAATACTCGACCTGTGTCATATTAGATATGCATATTGGTCATGTCAGTAATTATATTCAATTTCTAAATCAGCATCAGAAGTCAGCATTTATTCATATTGACTTGATTAAGGGTATGTCAACTGACGAATATGCCGCAGAGTATATTATACAGAGGTATAAAGTTGATGGCATTGTATCCACAAAACCCAAAATTATAAAAAGAGCGAAACAGCTTGGGGTTAAAACGATACTCAGAACGTTTATTATAGACTCAAATGCACTGAAAAAAAGTTATGAACTCATACAAAGTGCTGATCCTGATTTTGTCGAAGTACTGCCTGGTCTACTTTATAAGGCAATTGAAAATATTCACAAAGTAACCGGCAAGAAAATTATTGCAGGAGGCCTTATTGAATATCCAGAAGAAGTAGAGAAGGCATTAGCTGCAGGAGCTACATATGTGACAACAAGTAATAAGAAACTTTGGAAACATTGTGAAATAAAGTAATTGACAACGTTTACATTTTCGGTTATGATTGTGTTAAGTTAATATTTGGGACGAGTAGAAGAGACCTCTAATATAAAGTATTAGGGGTCTCTTCGTCTTTTTTTAACTTAACTAAACAAAGAGGAGTGGGTCTATGAATGCTTTTGTGGGAGAATTAATCGGTACTGCAATCTTAATTTTATTTGGTTGTGGTGTAAATGCGAACGTTAATTTAAAGGGGACGTACGCAAAAGGCAGTGACTGGATTGTTATCGCAGTAGGTTGGGGTCTTGCTGTGGTTATGGGTGTGTATGCAGTTGGATCAATTACTGGTGCGCATTTAAATCCAGCAGTTACAATAGGAATGGCAGTTGATGGGAGCCTTCCGTGGAATCAAGTCCTTCCGTATTTTGCAGGGCAGATGATTGGCGGGGTACTTGGAGCAGCATTAGTATGGTTCCAGTTTATGCCGCATTTTAAAGAAGAAGATGATGCAGGTACTAAACTTGGCGTATTTGCTACAGGACCAGCTTATCCTAACTATGTTTCTAACTTTGTATCGGAAATCATAGGAACTTCTATATTGGTTATGGCACTGTTATTCATTGGAGGAAATAAATTCTCTGAAGGGTTGAATCCTCTTGTAGTAGGGCTATTGATTATAGCCATCGGAGTAAGTTTAGGTGGAACAACTGGTTATGCAATCAATCCGGCACGTGACTGGGGTCCGCGTATCGCTCATACGATTCTACCGATACCAGGTAAAGGGTCTTCCAACTGGAAATATGCAGTGGTTCCAATGGTAGGTCCGATGGTAGGTGGTGTCTTCGGCGCTACATTATTCCATGTTTTATTTAAGGAAGATCAATATATGTTATTTGGTTTATCAATCGCATTAATTGTCGCTACATTAGTGCTTGGTGTATTCTTGAATAAAGCAGTGTTAAAGAATGAAAAAACTGACTTAATATAAAACAAAAGGGTGATGATTATGGAAAAATATATTTTATCAATTGATCAAGGGACAACAAGTACACGTGTAATCGTTTTTAATAAAGACGGAGAGATTAAAGGGGTATCTCAAAGAGAATTTACTCAGCATTTTCCAAAGGCAGGCTGGGTTGAACATGATGCCAATGAAATTTGGTCAACTGTATTATCATGTTTTGCGTCCGTTCTTACAGAATCGAATATTAGGCCTGATCAGATTGCGGGTATTGGTATCACAAATCAACGTGAAACAGCAGTCGTATGGGATAAGAATACAGAGCGTCCAATCTATAACGCAATCGTATGGCAGTCTCGTCAAACTCAGGAAATCTGTAATGATCTTAAAGATAAAGGATTGGAAGATGAATTTAGAGAGAAGACTGGCCTTTTACTCGATCCTTATTTTTCAGGTACAAAAGTTAAATGGATTCTTGATAATGTAGAAGGTGCTAGAGAAAAAGCTGAGAATGGTGATCTATTATTCGGTACGATTGATTCATGGCTCGTATGGAAACTTTCTGGATGTAAAGAGCATGTAACTGACTACTCAAATGCAAGTCGTACATTGATGTATAACATTCATGAATTGAAATGGGATGAACAGCTTCTTGAATATTTAACTGTACCTGCTTCAATGTTACCTGAAGTACGCCCATCAAGTGAAGTATATGGTAAAACAGCAAATCATCATTTCTTTGGTCATCAGATTCCGATTGCAGGTATTGCTGGTGATCAGCAGGCAGCGTTATTTGGGCAAGCATGCTTTGAGTCAGGAGAAGCTAAGAACACATACGGTACCGGCTGCTTTATGTTAATGAACACAGGTGAAAAAGCAGTTAAAAGTGAAAATGGCTTATTAACGACTTTAGCTTATGGTATTGATGGCAAAGTCAACTACGCACTTGAAGGATCCATCTTTGTTGCGGGAAGTGCAATTCAATGGTTACGTGATGGTATGCGTATGATTCAAAGTGCTCCTCAAAGTGAAGAGTACGCTACAAATGTTACAGATGCTGATGGTGTGTATGTCGTTCCTGCATTTGTTGGACTAGGTACACCTTACTGGGATTCTGAAGCACGTGGTGCAGTTTTCGGTTTAACGCGTGGTACACAAAAAGAACATTTTATTCGTGCGACACTTGAGTCACTTGCATATCAGACTCGTGATGTTCTTGATGCGATGGAAAAAGATTCAAAGATTGAAGTTAAAACATTAAGAGTTGATGGTGGAGCGGTCAAGAATGATTTCTTGATGCAGTTCCAGTCTGATATTTTAGATGTACCGGTAGAGCGACCTGAAATTAACGAGACAACTGCCTTAGGTGCAGCATACCTTGCGGGACTGGCAGTAGGTTACTGGAAATCGAAAGATGAAATTCGTAATCGCTGGAACCTTGAAAAGCAGTTCGATCCAAAAATGGATGAAACAAAAAGAGAAGATCTATATAAAGGCTGGCAGACAGCGGTTAAAGCTACACAAGTATTTAAAAAATAAGTTTTAATGGAGGAATAATAATGCAACTTTCAAGTCTGAATAGAAATCAAACATTGAACAAAATGAAGGAAGAATATTATGATATCGTAGTGGTTGGTGGAGGTATCACTGGTGCAGGTATCGCATTTGATGCAGCGCAGCGCGGTATGAAAGTCGCGCTCGTTGAAATGCAGGACTTTGCAAGCGGAACTTCTTCGCGTTCAACAAAGCTTGTTCATGGTGGATTACGTTACTTAAAACAGCTGCAAATTGGCGTTGTAAGTGAGACTGGGAAAGAAAGAGCGATTGTTTATGAAAATGGACCTCATGTAACGACACCAGAATGGATGCTCTTACCGATGCATAAAGGGGGTACGTTTGGACCAGCAACAACGTCTCTTGCATTAAAAGTATATGATTATTTAGCAGGTGTAAAGAAATCGGAAAGAAGAACAATGCTTTCTGCAAAAGAAACATTAGCAAAAGAACCTCTCGTAAAAGAAAGTGGCCTTAAGGGTGGGGGTTACTATGTTGAATATAAAACAGATGATGCGCGTATGACCATTGAAGTTATGAAACGTGCCGCAGAATTTGGTGCTGATATTTTAAACTATACAAAAGCAACCGGATTTACTTATGACAAGAAAAACAAGGTGAGTGGTATCGAGGCGGTTGATACAATCTCAAATACGAAGTTTAAAATTCAAGGGCGTAAAGTTGTCAATGCATCTGGGCCATGGGTTGATGAAGTGCGTGGAAAAGACTATTCGAAAAATAATAAGCAACTCCGCCTGACAAAAGGAATCCATCTTGTCTTTGACGAAAGCGTTTTTCCACTCAAACAGGCAGTTTACTTTGATACTGAAAGCGATAAACGCATGATTTTTGCTATTCCTCGCGACGGTAAAACGTATGTCGGTACTACGGATACATTCTATAATAACGATAAAACAAGTCCTAAAGTAACACAGGAAGATCGTGATTATATCATTGATGCAATCAACTATATGTTCCCGACTGTAAACGTTGCAGACGAGGATATTGAATCAACTTGGGCAGGTATTCGTCCTCTGATCTTAGAAAAAGGAAAAGATCCATCTGAAATTTCACGTAAGGATGAAATTTGGGAAGGTAAATCTGGCCTTCTGACGATTGCCGGTGGTAAATTAACAGGATATCGTCATATGGCTCAGGAAATCGTTGATTTAGTTGCAAAACGTTTAAAAGAAGAATATAAACTGAACTTTAAAGAAAGCAACACTAAGCATACAACAATTTCTGGTGGAGATGTAGGAGGCAGTACTAATTTTGAGCACTTTATTGAAAAGTCATTGAAACCTGAACTCTACAGTTATCTACCGGAAGAGGAACAAAAATTCCTGATTAAAAAGTATGGTTCAAATGTAGAGAAGTTATTTAACATTGCACATACGAAACATACTGCTGAAGTCAACGGCCTGCCTCTAACATATTATGCACAACTTGTATATTCAATTCAGGAAGAAATGGTGATCAAACCTACTGATTTCTTGACACGTAGAACTGGTGATCTATATTTCGATATTAAAAAAGTTGAACAATATAAGGAAGCGGTTATTGATACGATGGCTAATTTACTTAACTATGATAATGGTCAACGTACAGAATATGCACGTGAGCTTGAACAAAAGATCCATGAAGCAAAATCACCGTCTGTTCAAGTTTCAGTAGAATAAATTACGATGAAAAGCAATTATGATCTAAACCATCCAAATAATATTTGGATGGTTTTCCTATATTTTCAGATAATGATAGGGCTATGACGAAAACAAATTGTTTCGCTATAATAAAGATGAGGTGAAGAATGATGGAAATTACGAATAAGTTTATTACATTGAAGGATAACACACGGATTGCATTTAAACTTTATAGACACGAGGAAAGCAAGGGTGTCATTCAGATGCTTCACGGTATGGCCGAACATATGGAGCGTTATGATGCAGTGTGCAGATATTTCTGTGATATGGGGTATGATGTTCTGATACATGATCACAGAGGACATGGCAAGCATATTGAAGCTTCAGAACAAGGACATTTCCCCTCGATTGATACTTTGGTAGAGGATGCATATGAAATATTTGAAACATTCGATTTTAAAGGGGAATTTATTTTGTTCGGACATTCTATGGGAAGTATCGTCGCTAGAAAATATGTTATCCGTTACCCTGGTTTATTCGATAGACTTATATTGTCAGGTACTAGTTTCTACAATAAGAAATTTGAGGCAGCTTCGCTATTGCTTAAACCACTATTAAAGATACATCCACCCTATAAAAAACTAGATTTCGTCAATAAGTTGACTCTGAGCGATTTTAACCGTAAGTTCAGACCTTTACGTACAGAGAGTGACTGGATTAGTTTGAATGAGGATAATGTCGATGCGTTTGTCTCAGATCCCGCTGCAGGATTTAATATGTCGATAGGTGCTTTAAATTCAATCAACGAATCATTAAAGTTTACAAGCAGCAAGAAGAATGTTAAGCGCATGAACAAATCATTAAAGATTCTGCTTATTGCTGGTCAGGACGATCCGTTTTCTAATTTCGGGAAAGGGGTGGAAAAGACAGGTCAATTATATAAAAGATGTGGAATTAAACATGTCTTTATCCAGCTCTATGAAAATTCAAGACATGAGGTATTATTTGAAAAGAATCAAAAAGAAGTATTACAAAATATTAGAAAGTGGTTGAAGAATGAATAAAATTCCGTTAATCGTTATTGTGGGACCCACAGCTGTAGGTAAAACAGCATTAAGTATTGAAATAGCTAAAGCTGTTAATGGTGAAATTATTAGCGGGGATGCGATTCAGGTCTACCGAGGTATGGATATCGGTAGTGCAAAGATTACACAGGAAGAGATGGAAGGCATCCCACATCATCTGATTGATATTTTAAACCCAGATGAGGCATATTCAGCAGCACAGTTTAAAGTCCATGCTGAAAAGCTGATTGAAGACATATATAGCAGAGGAAAAACACCGATGATTGTCGGCGGAACGGGATTATATATACAAAGCGTACTATATGAATATGAATTTGTAGAAGAGGATCAAGCGCTGAAGAAAGAACTGATGGATCACTATGAAAGTCTGGATAAAGAGACGCTTTATCGTCTGTTGACTGAGAAGGATACAAAGGCTGCGTCTCAAATTCATATTAATAATAGACAGCGAGTGTTACGCGCGCTGACATATTATGAAATGCACCATAAATCTATCACTGATCAGAAGAAGAGTCATACATTAAGTTCTAAATACGATACATATATTATAGGGCTTAATATGCCGCGTCCAACACTATATGACAAAATCAACCGCCGTGTATTGCTTATGGTCGAACAAGGACTTGTTCAGGAAGTGGAGACATTGATAAGTAAGGGCTATAGACAGAGCCAAAGCATGACTGCAATAGGATATAAAGAGATGATTCCTTATATAGATGGAGAAGTTTCGTTGAATCAGGCGATAGAAAATTTACAGCAAAACTCCAGGAATTTTGCAAAACGTCAATTGACATGGTTCAATAATCAGATGACGATTGAATGGTTTGATACGTCTGAATTGACGATAGAATCAATCGTCGAACAAATTGCTGCAAACATACCGAGGGATGATAATGATGAATTCAGCTAACCTGCAGGACGCATTTTTAGATAATTCCAAAGAAATCAGCAAGAACTAACAGTATTTTCAACAAACGGGTTTCATATAGAAGGTGTAGTACTCAACTATGATGAATGTCATCCTGTTTAAAGCGATAAACACAATCTCATTTACAAGCATACTATCAGTACTTTTGCAGTGTAAATATGCTGTAAGTAATAAAGAACAATTCCTCTGAAAGGAATTGTTCTATTTTTATAGATATTTTTCTATATGCTTTTTCAATTGCTCGGGTGTAGTTGTAGGTGCAAAACGCGCAACAACGTTACCTTGTCTATCAACTAAAAATTTTGTGAAATTCCATTTGATCTTACTGCCCATGATCCCTTTTGTCTCTTCTTTTATATATTTAAACAGCGGGTGTGCGTTATCTCCATTCACTTCTATTTTTTCATGAATCGGGAACGTAACGCCATAGTTCAAACGACAATTCTGTTCAGCTTCAGCCCCACTTCCGGGTTCCTGGCCTCCAAATTGATTACAAGGGAATCCCAATACAGTAAACCCTTGTCCTTTATATTCCTGGTAGAGTTTTTCAAGTCCATCAAACTGTTTTGTAAATCCACATTCGCTCGCAGTATTAACAATTAGAACAACTTGATTTTTGTATTCTGCAAGTGAATATGATTCATGATTTGCTTTAGTAACCGTATATTCGTATATAGACATATAAACGCATCCTTTCTAAATATGTTAAAATGAAGTATCAAATAATTGAGGTGAAACTTTGAAAGATACACAAAAAGCGACTGAACGTGCTCTTATTATAGCAGTTCATCTAAAAAAGAACGATGATTTTAACTTCGGTGAATCGTTAGAGGAGATTAAATCATTGTGCCATACAGCCGGCATTGAAGTTACCGAAGTTGTTATTCAAAATAAAGATAGAGTTGATAATAGTTATTACATAGGTAAAGGAAAGCTAGAAGAAATAGTGGAACTAAAGGAACGAGAAGATATAGCATTTGATATGGTTGTTGTTAATAATGAGCTCACAACAAGTCAATCGAAACATTTAAATGAAGTGCTTGACTGTAAAATAATAGACCGTACTCAGCTTATACTGGATATCTTTGCACAACGTGCAAAAAGTCGAGAAGGTAAACTACAGGTGGAGCTTGCTCAGCTCGAGTATTTATTGCCAAGATTATCTGGACACGGACTAAGTTTATCAAGACTTGGTGGTGGTATCGGGACACGTGGGCCTGGTGAAACGAAACTAGAAATGAATAGGCGACATATCAGAAGCAGAATTCATGATATCAAGCTACAACTCGAAACAATTAAACAACATCGACAGCGTTATAGAGAAAACCGAAAAAAGAGAAATATATTCCAGGTTGCGCTAGTTGGCTATACGAATGCAGGCAAATCGACGTGGTTTAATGCACTTTCAGACAGTGACACATATATGGAAGATTTACTGTTTGCGACGCTTGACCCGAAGAGTAAGATGATGAAGCTGCATGAAGGTTATCCAGTACTATTAAGTGATACCGTCGGTTTTATACAGCAGTTGCCGACTCATTTAATCGAAGCATTCAGTTCGACATTAGAAGAGGCGAAGTATGCAGATATTCTTATTCATGTCGTTGATAGAAGTCATCCAAACTATATGAATCATATCGATACAGTCATTGCTCTGTTAAAGGAGCTAGATATGGATACAATTCCGGTACTTACGCTTTTAAATAAAAAAGATAAGCTTGAATCCTTTGTCACAGCTGCAGGGAAAGATGAATTGCTTGTATCAGTATTTGATAAACAAGATAAGATACATATACAAAACAAACTTATTGATATGATGCAACGTAATATGTCAAAATACGCAATTGAAGTTGACAAGGATGCCGGACAGATAATCGCTTTCTTAAAGGAACATACACTAGTTTCAGCAATAAATTTTAATGAAGACAAAGATAAATATGAAATATACGGCTATGAACATCGTCATGAAGGTATATTAAATAAGCTATTAAGTAATGAACAGATAAAGAGGTTATAATACTATGAAAATTACGAAGTATGAACAGCTCCAGCAATTAATCGAGGACAATGAAAGCAAAATCACGCCGATATTTAAAAGGATAGAATCTATCGCCCTTTATAATCAAAAAAAAGTAATAGATGCATTTAATGATATAAAAATTACAGACGCTGATCTTGGCGGTACGAATGGCTATGGCTATGATGATAGCGGGCGAGATAACTTAGAAGCGGTATATGCACACGTTTTTAAGACAGAGGATGCCATCGTTCGTCCACAAGTCATCAGCGGGACGCATGCAATAACGCTTGCGTTAAGCGCTAACTTGCAATTCGGGGACGAATTACTCTACATAACGGGTCAACCCTATGACACGCTTTTAGAAGTTATCGGTATTACAGGTAACGGTATCGGTTCATTGATTGAAAATGGTGTTGCCTATAAGGATATCGATTTGGTCAACGATGAAATCGATATCGAAAATGTCCTAGAATCTATAACATCAAAAACGAAAGTGATAGGCATTCAGCGCTCTAAAGGGTACAGCTCACGTAAATCGTTGACAATTAAACAGATAGGTGAGGCAATATCAGCGATAAAAGATAAATATCCTGATGTTATTGTATTTGTCGATAATTGTTATGGTGAATTCACAGAAGTTCAGGAACCGTCAGAAGTGGGTGCGGATTTAATTGCTGGCTCTCTCATTAAGAATCCAGGAGGTGGACTGTGTAAAATTGGTGGTTATATTGCAGGACGTAAAGATCTGATTGAGCGTGTTGGATATCGTCTTACAGCACCAGGTATCGGCAAAGAAGCAGGTGCTTCACTTTACAGTCTGCATGAAATGTATCAAGGGTTTTTCCTGAGCCCGCATGTTGTGAGTCAGGCACTAAAAGGCGCAGTATTTACTAGTGCGATGCTTGGGTCTTTGAATCTGAATACAACGCCACTCTGGAATGATGAGCGAACAGACCTCATTCAATCAGTCATCTTCAATGATAAAGAAAAGATGATTGCATTTACACAGGCTATTCAGATGGCATCTCCTATAAATTCACAGTATTTACCGATGCCGGCATACATGCCTGGCTATACGGATGATGTTATTATGGCAGCAGGTACATTTATACAAGGCGCATCACTTGAACTTACAGCAGACGGTCCGATACGTTCACCGTACGAGGTTTATGTTCAAGGCGGATTAACTTATGAACACGTTAAACTCGCAATAATTAAAGCGATTGAAATACTGACTGAAAAAGAAATTATAACGTTATAACAAATCTATGTAAGGTTTCCTTACATGGATTTGTTTTTTATAAAAAAATATGATAAATTACAACTATGTTCGAAAGGGTGTTGAAGATGCGTGATGCAATAAGAAGAAATATGCTGGTGTTTCCAATGAGTGTCGTTATGAAATTAACAGAGCTTTCTGCAAGGCAAATTAGATACTATGAATCACAGTCGTTGATTACACCTGAACGAACAAGTGGGAACCAAAGACTATTTTCAATGAACGATCTGGATTTATTACTTGATATTAAACTACTTTTAGAAAAAGGATTTAATATGAAGCGTATTAAATCGATTATCAATGAGGAGAAGTCACAACAACCCACATTTGAGATTAAAGAATCTCTTGATTACGAAGTTTCAAGGCTCGACCGTAGTAAAATCCCTATTAATCGTGGGGATCTGTCAAGATTTTTTAAATAAACAACTGGAGGATATTATGGCGAAATTTACAAGAGAAGACATCATCAAGTTAGCAGAGGAATCAAACGTACGTTATTTAAGACTACAATTTTCTGATATTCTAGGAACAATTAAAAACGTAGAGGTACCCATCAGCCAGTTAGAGAAAGTACTAGACAATGAAATGATGTTTGATGGTTCATCAATCGAAGGGTTTGTACGTATCGAAGAATCAGATATGAAATTACATCCAGACTTAGACACATGGGTTATTTTCCCTTGGACTTCAGACAAAGGTAAAGTCGCACGTTTAATCTGTGATGTGTATAAGCCAGACGGCACACCATTCTCAGGAGATCCACGTAGTAACTTAAAACGTGTATTGAAAGAAATGGAAGCTTTAGGATTTACAGACTTTAACTTAGGACCAGAACCAGAATTCTTCTTATTCAAATTAGATGAAAAAGGGGAACCAACACTTGAATTAAATGATAATGGTGGATACTTCGATTTAGCGCCTACAGATTTAGGTGAGAACTGTCGTCGAGACATCGTTTTAGAACTTGAAGACATGGGCTTTGATATAGAAGCAAGTCACCACGAAGTAGCGCCAGGTCAGCACGAAATCGACTTTAAATATGCAGATGCAGTTACTGCATGTGATAACATTCAAACATTCAAATTAGTTGTTAAGACAATTGCGCGTAAACATAATCTTCATGCAACATTTATGCCTAAACCATTATATGGTGTAAATGGTTCAGGTATGCACTTTAACGTTTCGTTATTCAAAGGGCCGAAAGAAAATGCGTTCTATGATCCGAACGGAGAAATGGAATTATCTGAAGATGCGCGTCACTTTATCGCAGGAGTTCTTAAACATGCAAGAGGATTTACTGCAGTGTGTAACCCATTAGTAAACTCTTACAAACGTTTAGTACCTGGTTATGAAGCACCAGTTTATATCGCATGGAGTGGCCAAAACCGTTCGCCATTAATTCGTATTCCTTCATCACGTGGACTATCTACGCGTGTAGAAGTACGTTCAGTTGATCCATCTGCTAACCCATATATGGCATTAGCAACGATTCTTCAAGCAGGATTAGATGGCATCAAGAATAAATTAGCTTGTCCAGCACCAGTTGATCAGAATATTTATGAAATGAATCGTGAAGAACGTGAATCTGTTGGTGTAGAAGACTTACCATCAACACTTTACACGGCAATCAAAGCGATGAAAGAAGACGATATTTTAAAAGAAGCACTGGGTGACCACATCTATCGTGCATTCATCCATTCAAAAAATATTGAATGGGACATGTACCGTATGCAAGTGTCTGAGTGGGAACGTGACCAATATATGAAACAGTATTAATAGAAGTAGGGTGCATATTACTTATTAAATCAAAGACAAATAGAATTTATCTAGTAAATGCCAGGTATTAAACAAAATGAATATATAATCAAAATCAAATATCTAAAAAGGGAGAGAATCTAGTATTCTCTCCCTTTTTAAATGGAATCAATATTTCAAAGATCGTGTAAGTTCTGATATTATAGGATAAATGTTCTATAATAAAGGTTTGATTAAAGTGTAATGGATGATAAGAATATTGTAAAAGAATCATAAGTGATATTAAGTCTTATTGATAATCCTGAATCTGTAGCTATATTTGAGTATTCAATTCCGGAGTCCAAATTAATGTAAACAAGAATACCGTCCTCTAAATCAATTATTGTGAAAGATAAGTCTGGTTCTGTAAAATATAGAAAGTTGAGAGTATTTTCAAGTTTATATGTATTCATTAAAAGTATATCTTCTTCGAATAACGCGATTTCTTTTGAAACATTCTTATTGTCATAACTTATTATCAAGTTATATACAGTACATACATCTCTTTCTTCCTTTTTCACTAATATAAGAGCTATATTATTTTCTTTATAGTCTCTATCTTTAAGTACGAACTTTTTTTCCATATTTTTGTGTCCTTTTATACATTCTTTTTTTGTATATATGAAGTTACGACAGGATTATTTTTTACTACTAATATTGTACTTGTCGCTTTATTTTATAGAATTTTAGCACCTATATTTCTACCTGTGTATTTGACTAAATAAAACTCCTATTAATTTTATACAATTATAATATAGTTTAACATAATTTGCTAAAATGGTATAAAATAGGTTTATTGTCATG
>NZ_PPRM01000077.1 GCF_002902665.1 Macrococcoides caseolyticum | reverse complement strand
CCTTCATTTCGATTTAGAGCGCTTTAAGGCGCATCTAACCGATCTAGGTGTCAACATAAGGGAAAGATTCAATCAGAAGCAACAGATGACCCATTTTTCATACGACTTTATCGACCGGGATGGTAAGAAACGTATCATACGTGAAAAAAATTTAGGAGTTGATTATGGTGCCGAGGGAATCCAATACGGATTGGAGCAGGAACGAGAATCTTATGAACGATTTAAACGACAATCAGGATTCACATCTCTCCCAGCAGGTCGTACAGCTAACGCTGAAGTACCAGAAAGCAGAGATCGCATTCAACAGTATGCACGACAAGTACTTGACGCTCGTATCAGAGATGCAGGAGATGAAACGCTACAACGAGACACTCAAACAGGAGATGCGCACGGTCATCAACGAAAATCGAACACTCAAGACCGAACTTCAGAAGACCATCC
>NZ_PPRM01000076.1 GCF_002902665.1 Macrococcoides caseolyticum | reverse complement strand
ATGCGCCTTAAAGCGCTCTAAATCGAAATGAAGGCTATCCTTTGTTTTTTCGAATGCCTGATCGATACGTGCTCTTAGATCATCTTTCCATACATACTCGCCTTTATCCTTGAGTTTCTGTTCTTTAATCGTGACCGATGTGCCACGTTCCTTATGCTTTTCAATGACAGGGTAACCATGTTCCTTTACAACTGCATCATTGATGCGTTCGACGATCATCTTTTCCTGATAACAGTGATAC
>NZ_PPRM01000075.1 GCF_002902665.1 Macrococcoides caseolyticum | reverse complement strand
TAGTCATGTGCCGTAAGATTACTGTATTCAGAGATACTGAGATGTTCCAGTTGAAGCTTTTGGATGAGCCTGTCACCAATCTGATGTTCATACGTTGATAGATAGTCACTGTGTTTATCCATCAGAGCTTTACGTTTCTTGGGGTCATCAATCTGATTGATTTTTTTCTGTGCGACTGAAAAATATTGATGTGTGACATGCTTCTTCACGGTCGTATCCAGTAGTCCTTTGTCGACTAAACCTTCCAGATAGGTCTCAGCTATGTTGGACTGCTGTTGGACTTTCTGTACATGTAGATGCGCCTGATAATAAGGCAACGGTGATATAGGCGTCCATGTACTGATCGTGAATCCTATGCCGAAGAGCATCACAGATAAAGGCAGTGTGAATCTTAACGATGCGAGATGGTCCTCAAGTTTTGCCATCAATACGAATATTAAATA
>NZ_PPRM01000074.1 GCF_002902665.1 Macrococcoides caseolyticum | reverse complement strand
TGTCTCAACAGAATATAAATTATCTATGTGAAAATAATGATATTTCAGCTAAAACTCATATTTTTAGAAATGCTATTTATCAAGAGACATTTGAAGATATAGATATACAAATTGTAAAAGAAAAATATGATTTAAATCCTGATAAAAAATTGTTATTGTATGGCGGTAATCTAGGAATTCCTCAAGGTATTGAATATATTAAGGATATAATCAAAAGATTTCATGAAATTGAAAATGCTCAATTGATGATAGTAGGAAATGGTACTCATTATGATGATTTAAAAAGGTGTATTGAACAGACTCAAAATGAAGATATCAAAATACATAACTATTTGCCAAAGGAGCAATACAATGAATTAATCGCTGCAAGTGATATTGGTTTAATTTTCCTTGATCATCGATTCACTATTCCTAATTATCCTTCAAGGCTAACAAGTTTAATTAATGCTGGAAAACCTATTCTAGCAGCTACAGATAAAAATACAGATATTAAAGACGACATTATTAATAATCAAATAGGTTTATGGAATGAAAGTAATGATGTTGATGCATTTATAAATAATGCTAATAAGTTATTAAAAAGTGATTTAAAGGTATACAGCGAAAATGCGAAAAATTTCTTTGATAGTGAATTTAGAATCGAAGATAATATTGATAAATTATTAAATATTATTAAGGAGTAATTAACATGAAATTAACAACTATCGGTTTAGGTTATATTGGATTACCAACTTCTATTATGTTTGCAAAATATGGTGTTAATGTAACAGGTGTAGACATAAATGAAGATGCAGTAAAATCTTTAAACAATGGAGTTTTACATTTAGAAGAGCCTTTTCTAGATGAAGCACTGAAAGAAGTTATCGAGGCTGGTACATTTAAAGCATCTTTAAAACCTGAAAAGGCTGACTGCTTTATTATCGCTGTTCCGACACCAAATAACAATGATCAATACAAGTCTTGTGATATTGGCTATGTTATGTCAGCTTGTGAGAGTATTATTCCTTATGTTGAAAAAGGAAATGTAGTGATAGTCGAATCTACAATTGCCCCAAGAACAATGGATGATCATGTTAAACCTTTCTTTGAAGAAAAAGGATTTAGAATTGGTGAAGACTTATTCTTAGTTCATTGTCCTGAACGTGTTTTGCCTGGACAAATTATGAATGAACTGATTCATAACAATAGAATCATCGGTGGTATTACTCCAGCTTGTACAAAAAAAGCTAAAGAAGTATATGCCGTTTTTGTTCAAGGAGAAATGATTGAAACAAATGCTAAGACTGCTGAGATGTCTAAATTAATGGAGAATACATATCGTGATACAAACATTGCTTTAGCAAATGAATTAGCAAAGATTTGTTTTGAATTAGATATCAACGCTTTAGAAGTTATAGAGATGGCGAACAAGCATCCACGTGTGAACTTACATTTCCCTGGACCCGGGGTTGGCGGTCATTGTTTAGCTGTTGATCCTTACTTTATTATTGCGAAGTCGCCAGAAAATAGTCCACTAATTCAGAACTCTAGAAGTATTAATAATAGCATGCCTGAATTTGTAGTTGATAAAGTTAGAACTATTGTTGAAAAAACAGATGCGAAGAAAATATCTGTATTCGGTTTAACATACAAAGGAAATGTAGACGATATTCGTGAATCTCCTGCGATGGATATTTATCATATGCTTCAAAAAGAATTTAATATTGATATCGTTGCGCATGATCCACACGTAAAAAAGTCTTTTGTAGAAGAAGATATAGCAAAAGCAGTTGAAGATAGTTCTTTAATATTAGTTTTGTCTGATCACAATGAATTCAAAGATTTAGACAATGTAGCACAATCAATGAAAGACAATATTATCTTAGATACGAAAAATATTGTAACTACACATGATAATTATCAATACTTTAACATGGGAAATCTTTATCAGATTAAAGAATTACAGGTGTAATTATGAAACGATTATTCGATTTCACAGCAGCTTCTGTCGGAATTTTAGCGGTTTCACCAATTATTGTAGGAACAGCAATTGTTGTTAAGAAAAAGATTGATTCACCAATAATCTTTAAGCAAACACGTCCTGGACAATTTGGTAAACCTTTTGATGTCTATAAATTTAGAACAATGACAAATGAAACTGATGAAAATGGAGACCTCTTACCTGACTCTGATCGATTAACAGATACAGGTAAGTTTCTTAGAAAATATAGTCTTGATGAACTTCCTCAATTAATTAATGTTATTAAGGGTGATATCTCTTTAGTTGGTCCTAGACCATTACTGATGGAATACAATGATTTATATAACGCTGAACAACGTCGTCGTTTAGATGTTAAGCCGGGTATTACTGGATGGGCTCAAGTTAATGGAAGAAATGCATTATCATGGGAAGAGAAGTTCGAACTAGATGTATGGTATGTGGATCATCAATCATTCATGTTAGATATGTATATCCTTTACTTAACAGTTATCAAGGTATTCAAAAGTGAAGGAATCAGTCAGGAAGGTTCTGTAACAGCTGAGAAGTTTACAGGAACACCGGCTGATGCATAAGATAACTTTGCTTGGCAATGGTGGTCACGCTAAAGTTATTAGGGACATGATAGAGAGACATCCAGAATTTGAGCTATATGCTATATTGGACGGTCAGATTCATGAAAAGTTTATTGAAGAAGGCATAGTATATGATTCTATGGATTGCATAGATGTATACAAACATACCAAGTTTATCATTGCTATCGGCAATAATCATGTTCGCGAGAAGATTGTAAATCAATATAGTTTAGGAGACTCTGATTTCGCAACAATTATCGATCCATCTTCTGTTGTATCTAAATTTGCACGTATTTCTATTGGAACAGTTGTTATGCCAAATACAGTAGTTAATTCATATGCTGAAGTTGGAAAGCATTCCATTGTCAATAGCGGCGCTATAGTAGAGCATGATAACGTGCTTGGAGATTATACGCATATCTCTCCTGGTGCAGTCTTATCAGGTACAGTGACTGTTGGTGAATTCACGCATATTGGATCAGGTAGCGTAGTTATACCAAATATTAATATAGGATCACATTGTATTATTGGTGCTGGTAGTGTCATAATTAAAGATATAGAAAGTAATGTTACTGCTGTTGGTAATCCAGCACGCATAATTAAAAGGAGCGAATAAAATGGAAGAACGTGTATTTCTATCAAGCCCGCACATGGGTGGAAATGAAGAAAGGTATGTCAAAGAAGCATTTGATACGAATTGGATTGCACCACTCGGTGAGAACGTAACACAGTTTGAGAATGCAGTTAAATCTTATACAGGTACGAAAGCTGCTTGTGCGTTATCAAGTGGTACAGGTGGTCTTCATTTAGCATTAGACCTTTTAGGTGTAGGGCCAGGAGATATCGTTTTTTGTTCGTCTCTTACTTTTATTGCAACGGCTAATCCAATAATGTACTTAGGTGCAGAACCTGTGTTTATTGATTCTGACCTGGATAGCTGGAATATGTCGCCTTATGCACTTCGTAAAGCATTTGAGAAATATGCTGCTATGGATAAGTTGCCTAAAGCGGTTATGATTGTTAACTTGTATGGTCAATCTGCTAAGATGGATGAATTAATGGCAATCTGTAATGAATATAATGTTCCTGTTGTTGAAGATGCTGCTGAGTCTCTAGGTAGTAAGTATCATGGACAGATGAGCGGCACTTTCGGTAAGTTTGGTATCTTCTCATTTAATGGTAATAAGATTATTACAACATCTGGTGGTGGCATGATTATTTCTGATGATGAGGAAGCAATTGGGCATGCATTGAAGAAAGCGACGCAAGCTCGTGATAATGCATTACATTATCAGCATAGTGAGGTTGGTTATAATTATAGATTAAGCAATGTATCTGCTGGTATCGGTCGTGGTCAGATGGAAGTGCTTGATGATCGTGTGGCAAAGAAACGTGATATCTTTGACCGCTATGTTGAGGGTCTTAAAGGAATCGACGGAATTTCTTTCATGGAAGAACTAGAAGATAGCTTTAGTAACAGATGGTTATCTACGATGATTGTTGATAGTGAGAAAGTAGGCAAAACATCTGTTGAAATTATTGAACATCTAGCAGGATTTAATATTGAAGCACGTCCAGTGTGGAAACCAATGCACTTACAGCCATTATTTGAAGGTAAAGATTTTATTCAGGATGAGCATCAGGACGTTTCGAAATTCTTATTTGAGAATGGAATATGCTTACCATCAGACACGAAGATGACTGAAGTAATTCAAGATGCCGCAATTGATATGATTAAGACTTTTATAAATAGCTAATAGATTGTCACCCCTCGATATATATCAGGGGTGATTTTTTTGCGTTTTCTGATGAAGCTGATGATTTCATTCTTCGTCATGCTGCTACTATTCTTTGTATTATAAAAGGACTTTGGATTATTCAAAGTCCTTTTATAACGCGATTTTTCTAAATAATATATCCTGCAGCGTATACTTATCTAGTACTGATAGATATGCATTCAATGCTTCACCGAGTACACCTTGCAGACCGCATATTCCTGCAATCGGGCATGTGTTCGTCTCACGATCAAAACATTCGACTAAGTTGAAATGTTCCTCGGTCTTTCTTATTAAATCACCGATATTAATTTCTTCAGGTGCCATCTTGATGCGTATGCCGCCACCGCGTCCGCGCGTCGTTTCAATATAACCGAGGGTAGCGAGGTTATTCACAACCTTCGTCAGGTGATTCTTCGAAATCCCGTAAAACTTCGCAATTTCATCTATTTGAACCCGGTGCTCCTGACGTGCGACATACATCAAGACACGTAATGAGTAATCTGAGTAAAGTGTTAGTTTCATGGTCATCTCTCCTTCTCCATATTATAGCACTAGACTGTGAATTTTTTGTTCATAGATGATATAAATGATTGTAATTTGTAGGGATGAGGTGTATATTAAAGATGTATTTATAATGTATCTTTAAATAGGGGGGGTTAGTGTGTTAACAGAAGAAACTAAGAATATCGTCAAATCGACGATTCCAGTGCTGGAGGAACATGGTACGGAGATTACGACTGCTTTCTATAAGCATATGTTTGAAGCGCATCCTGAGCTGCTCAATGTCTTCAATAAGACGAACCAGAAGTTAGGGCGTCAGCAGACAGCTTTAGCACAGACAGTTATCGCTGCTGCTAAGCATATTGATCGTCTGGAGGCGATTGTTCCGAACGTCAACCAAATCGCGCATAAGCATAGAGCGTTAGAGATCAAACCGGAGCATTATCCGATTGTGGGTGAGAATTTGATTTGGGCGATTCAGCATGTACTAGGTGATGCGGCAACGCCTGAGATTGTGGCGGCCTGGACAGAGACATATGGAGTGATTGCTGATGTATTTATTCAGATGGAGGCAGCACTGTATGATGAAGCGGATTGGCAGGGCTTTGTACCGTTCAAGGTTGTAGCGGTTAAGGAGGAGTCTCCTGAAATTAAGTCATTCACCGTGCAGAGTGATGCGGTACAATTGAAACCTGTGAAAGCGGGTCAGTATATTACGGTGAAGGTGCATCCTGAAGATGAAACAAATGATGCATTACGTCATTATTCAATCTGTTCTGTTGATACTACTCATGGACTTAAGTTCGCGGTTAAGCGTGACGTAGCAGGTGAAGAGAAAGGGATGGTCTCTAACTATCTACATGATCATGTGCAAGCAGGAGATGAGCTTCTGTTATCTGCGCCGGCGGGTGAGTTCTTAGTTGAGACTGATAATAAGGACCTCGTATTTATAAGTGGGGGCGTAGGTATGACGCCACTCATGAGTATGTTAGAGGATGAGGTGGATAAACGCAGTATTAAATTTATCCATTCAGCATATAACCGTGATGCTGTTCCATTTAAAGGTGAGATTACGAAGTTCCATAATAATAGTAACGTAGAGTTCTTCTTTAACTATTCGGAAAGTGAAGGTCGCTTAACGAAAGAGAAGCTATCACGAATTATAAACGGTAACGAAGAAATCTATATGTGTGGTTCTGTAAGATTTATGGAAGGCATGCTTGAGATCTTCAGTGATATGGGAATTGATAGAAGCCGCGTACACTTCGAGCCGTTTGGTCCGAAGATGAGTATTACAGTATAATATCTGGTTTAGAGAACTATTAAAGCACAGCGTTAGCTGTGTTTTTTTATTACGATATTTTAATTTCTGCATGAATTTCATGCAGTTTTTTAATATTTTAATGTGCTTTTTTATTTTCTGCTTTATTTAAGGTTATTTTGATGTGCAGTTTTTGAAAAATAGGTTTTTGACAGATTTGGTGGTTACGGGTATGTTTTTTGTGAGGTGACATATGATAGCGAAATTTCATGAAACGAATGATAAATTATTGCTGCTTCACGAGTTACAAGGTCGAATCAGATTGTCGAGGTCAGATAATGATACATTGCTGCGTTACTTGTCTGGGCTTGAGGGTGAACGTAAGTTTCTGGATGTTATGGGTGAAATCGATGGTGTTGTAATACTCTGGGATATTTATCTGGAGGACTATAGTGCGCAGTTTGATTTTTTAGTGTTAGCTGGGCGGTATGTGTTCCATTTTGATGTTAAGCATTATAGTGGGGTTTATGCGTATAAGGATGGGTTATTTAAAAGTGCGAATGGTCGTGTGAATAAGCGCTTGATGATGCAGCTTACTGGTAGTGAAGCGGGGCTAAAGCAGTTTTTACTGAATCACGGCTTTCATTACAAAGTGACAAGTCGTGTTGTATTTATGAACGAATCGTTTCAATTGATGGGTGATACAGATAAATATATTTTGTTTTATTATGATCTTGAGCGAGTCGTGGACTATTTGAAGGGGAGCGCTGGCATCTGTGAAGATATGATGAGGTTGAGTGAGACGCTGATTGCGCATCACGGTGATGACGCAAAGTTCTATAGTACTGATGATTATGATATGGATGATGTAAAGCCGGGTATACGATGTCCGAAGTGTCGTCGCGTTGGTATGATTCGAGATGTTAAGGGTCATAAGTATCGATGTCGATGCGGGCATAGGGTGAGTAATCGTGAAGCGGTCGATATCGTGTACCGTATGTTAGAGTTGTTTCGCGTGGATAGAATTCGTAAATGCGATCTGAATCGTCATCTAGAAATGCCGAACCGTACATTACAGAGAATTTTGAGCAAACATTATATAAAAAAAGGGATTAATCGAGGTATTTACTATGAAAAGAAGTAAAAATGGCACTGAAAATGGTGCTGAAAAATGATTTGAGTGCCATTTTCAGCGCCAAATCAGGTTATTTAAGAAATATTGGCACTCAAAAATGTACCAAAATAATAGCATATTAAATATTGGCCCGATAATGTACCTGCACCCACAAAAAAGACACCCAACTTCAGTTGAATGTCTCATCTATTTACTGCTGCGCACGTTTCGCTGCAAGTAATGTATTATTTAATACCATTGTAATTGTCAGTGGACCAACACCACCTGGTACGGGCGTGATTGCGCCTGCAACTTCAGAAACTTCATCATATACAACGTCTCCTGTTAACTTTCCGTCAACGACTGTATTTCCTACGTCTACGATGACTGCACCTTGTTTCACGACATCCTTCGTCACTAATCCTGGTTTACCTACAGCAGATACGATAACATCAGAGCGCTTTAATACTGCATCCATATCTTTACTGCGAGAATGCAGTAATGTTACCGTTGCATTCGCATCTGTCAGCAGTTTCGCAACGGGTTGTCCTACGATATGACTTCTCCCGATGACTGCGACATCCTTTCCTTCCAGGTCGATATCTGCATGCTTTAAGATTTCCATGATGCCCAGTGGCGTACAAGGGATATATGTTTCAACCCCTGCATAGAGTCGGCCGATATTGATTGGATTGAATCCATCAACGTCTTTTTCTGGTGCAATCTTCTCCAGCACTTTCGTTTCATCGATTTGTTTCGGTAGCGGGACTTGTACAAGGATTCCATGTACATTGTCATCATTGTTCAACTTGTCGATTTCTTCTAATAATGCCGCTTCGGTCGTGCTTTCATCAAGATGGATGATACTTGAGCTCATACCGATCTTCTCAGCAGATTTCTTCTTGTTGTTCACATAGCTCTGGCTTGCACCGTCATTTCCTACAAGAATAACCGTTAAATTTGGCGTAACCCCTTGTGCCTTTAACTGTTCGACTTCCTGTGCAAGATTCGCACGATAATCCGCTGCAATTTTCTTTCCGTCTAATACTTTTGCTGACATTCCAGTTCCCTCCATTTATTCGAACGTTTAATATCATTATAGCAGTAAGCAATCTAAAAATACGAACAAAAAAATAAT
>NZ_PPRM01000073.1 GCF_002902665.1 Macrococcoides caseolyticum | reverse complement strand
GCTTATACTCTTGGTAATATTCCAGTGCAGTTATACCTGTCTTAAGTGCATTTATTACGTTATAAATTGTCTGTCTTGATCGTTTCAATCTCTTTGCGATTTCTTTTACCGAAAGATTTTGATGATAATATGATTCTATGAACGTGAGTTCATCCGTGTTAAGATGTTTATAGGCCATTCTGTACTAACTCCTTATGTTTTCTTTGGTCGGAAATACATATTGAGTTTAGCACAGAAGGCTTTTTTAGTTGTCTAGCTTAATTTTACAATCGACG
>NZ_PPRM01000072.1 GCF_002902665.1 Macrococcoides caseolyticum | reverse complement strand
ACATCAAAATGATAAAAATTAAAAAAGAGGTGAATGGAATTTAAATTCTATTTACCTCTTTTTTGAATGTAACTTAATTACCATTGTGTTACATTTTCAGACAAATAAAAAAAGCAGTCACAGAAATATGACCGCTTAATTATTACTAAAAAATAACTTAATTTCTTCATCTTTGATAAAATAATATGCCATTTTCCCTTTTTTATAAAAATCAAGAACATCATTTTTATACAATAATCTAAGATGATGAGATGTAGAAGCCACACTCATATCTAGAATGATAGCAATATCACAGACACAAAGTTCTTTTTCACTCAGTAAAGACAATACAATTTTTAATTTTTTTTCATCGCATATTTTTTGAAAAATATTAAGTAATCTTTGCGACTTCTCAATTTTTAAAAAATCTAACGCTTTGTCCACTTTATCTTCATGAACACATACTATGTCACAAGTAATAGATTTATTCATTTAATTTCAACACCCTTATCTAAAATAAAAATCCTAAAATTGTTTGAATAGTGTCATTTTCAATAATAATAAATAAACCTAAAGCTATATAAATAACAGCCATTATCCAACGACTATACTTCTCAATAGTACCACCAATTCCAGGTATATTAGCAATTTTTTGAGCTGTAAAAACTAATACAAATATCAACACTAAAAATGTAATAAGTGTAACTATTAGATTTGACATATTAAGTGAAACAAAATATGGAACAAACAATCCAATGTTATCAGCACCACAACTTGCGATAGTCACTAATGCCACAGTTCCTATTAATTTTGATAATCCTTTTTTATCCAATTCTTTTTTTGCTCTTTTTTCACCAGCACAATCGTCATATAATGCTGCTTTAACACCGAAATAAATTGGTATTATACCTAGCAATCCTAAGATCCATTTCTCTGGAACATAATTTAATACGAAAGCTAAAAATAAACTTACTAATATTAAAATAATAGAACCTAGATATTGTCCAATATAGATGTTTCTATATTCTTTCTTTGTGCTAGCTCTAGCAAAGAAGATTAATAAAATAACTAATAAGTCTACAGCAGTTGCTGTGTATAAAACAGTAGCAGTAATAATAGTTTGAAACATAAAAGCACCTCATTCAAAAATTCATTTGAATGAAGCTTAACATATCCATCAGTAACATTCAAGTATATTTTTGAATGTTATTTTAACTCAATAATTTTTTAATATCACTTAAAGAAACGTGACAACAAGCCCCCTTTTTTATTTGTCGTGCTATTACTTTCTTGCTTCTCTTCTCTTAAATCTTTATAAAAGCTATCAACTTTATTTGTATCAGCTTGAGAAGTATCGTCTTTAACTTCCTGTAACTCAATCTCAAGAGCCTTTATTTTCTCATTTGACTGCAATTGTAAAGACTGTTGTTGGGATAAAAGTGTTTGTTGCTGTTTTAATAAACCATTTAAATTATTAACCTGATTAATATATTCATTTTTATCTTTTTTTAGATCTTCTATTTGTTGTTTTAGTATTTCGACCAAATCATCATTTCTAGAATCTTTTTCTTCTGTTTGACTATCTGATACATTAACATCTTCTAGATTCTTATTAATCATACTATTTACTTGTTTGTTCTTATTTATACGCTGAGAGATTAAATCTGCCTGTCTATCATCAATTTGTATCACATTATCTATTTTTTTTAATTCTAAATCTAATGCTTTCGCATTATTTGTGATAGTTGCTTTAGTAACTTCTAACTTATCTGCTAACTGTTTAACTGTATAATTCATCATTTAACTACTCCATTTCAATTATGCAGTGATAAGTACATCTATGTACATAAAAATTAATATTCATTATGTACTTATTATGCGCTATACAATAACAATTATATGCCATTAACCACTTAGACTATGTACTATTCACCGGATATATTATGTAGATAGATTATGCACCTTTATGTACTCTTATCCATCTAAAATTATAACATTTTTATCCGTTTACATTACTCTGAAATTCAATTATTCGTTATAATTAAAATAAGTAGTTAATTTATATGGGGTGATTACATGTCTGAAGAAATCAAAGAAGAAAAAAGAAAATATGGTTTTTATCATCATAAAGGAAAAAACGTAAAAATAGTTTTTAAGGATGGCAAAGCAATTACGGGGAAACTTCTATTTACACCACCTTACGATATCATCATTGAAAAAGAAGATGGACGAGAAATAACGATTTTTAAACATGCTGTAAAGTATGTCTATGTCATTGATTAGTTTTACAAAGAATACTGAATGATATATAATAGACTTAACAAGGATTAGTTCCATGGAAACACCGAACCCCCTGACTGCTGGAACAGTTAGGGGGTTTTTTAGGTGCTGGTATGCCGTCTTACGACTTACGTTGATCTAACCAGTGAGAAAACAACGCAAGGACCACACCGACAATAATCGGCGCAACTATATTTACAAGGATATAGTCCATGGAGATCACCTCCTTCCATAAGATCTCGCCTATGGAAGTAAAGACGGCTTACTCATTATATCGAATTACGATGATTTCTTCTAGGTGGCTTACCTTATTCTTTTTATCACGTAAAAATGAGTGGCATAATAAGGGTAACGATAAACATCAGGAGGATATGTCATGACAAATATTGATTACGAAAAAGAAATTCAAGCGTTAGAAGAAAAGAAGAAACAACTATTGAAAGAAAAGCGTGAAAAAGATAAGAAAGAACTGCAGACCTTAAAAGAAGTCTTTGGTAAAGACTTCCCAAGAAAAGAGAATGGTAAATTTATCTCGTTAGATGAATTTAAGAAAAATTATGTCATTTCACATAAGGATCAGTCAGGGATTGATCCGAATGAATTGAATGCAGTTCAAGAAGAACTCAATCAATTAAAGAAGGCGCTGAATGGCATTGCGGATGCAATGGACGATTCAAGAGGCTACTGGCACGTGAGTGATCTTAAGGGGTTAACGAATTGGTTATCACAGTTTAGAACGAAGGGCTAAACTGTGATAACCAGGCTTACAAAAGATACTGGTATGCAGTATCTTTTGTATCGAATTGATTGGATTAGGATGACGTAAGTAGTCATCATATTCAAATCAATTTGATGAGGTTTTCTACAAAAATCCATCCAAACATCATGTGATGTTTGGATGGATTTTTGTATTTTATATCATCTGTATATTTCGAAGAAATAGACGATGATATAAAACGAAAGGGTTAAGGGAAATACTTTTCCCTTACAAGTAGGTGAATAATACTTTGCGAAGCAAATGTATACATTCGCACTGCTTGACCAAAAC
>NZ_PPRM01000071.1 GCF_002902665.1 Macrococcoides caseolyticum | reverse complement strand
GTATATACCCTTTGCATCTCTTTTTTTTATTAATTTTTTTATATTTTTTATAATATATTCATAGTGAAAACGACCGTTATTTATACAATCCAGGAATATAAAAATTTCTGGATATTTTTATATTCATTTTGTATAAAAACTGTGTATAATAATCTATTTATATTATTAAAAAAGTGTTTGAGTTTTTTTACATATCGTAGTTGATTTTAAGCACACTTTAAATGATTTCGTGATAGATAGTCTTTTAAAGACAAAATAAGGAGCGTATAAATATGGCCAAAATAGGATATGCAAGAGTAAGTACTAAGGATCAGTCGTTAGATCATCAGTTAGATGCATTGGAACAGTTCGGATGTGACCGAATATTTTCAGAGAAAGCCAGTGGTAGAAAAATAAATAGAACCGAGCTTGATAATTGTTTAGATTATATGAGAGAAGGAGATATGCTGGTAATCACGAAACTAGACAGACTAGGCAAAACAACTAAACAACTAATCGAACTAGCGCAGGATCTAGAAAATGAAGGAATTGAATTATTTATAATAGATAATAATATTAATACCAAAGATGCGATGGGCAAAATGTTTTTTACTATGATGTCAGCTTTTGCAGAATTAGAAGCAAATCTATTAAGTGAAAGGACAAAAAAAGGTTTAGCAGCTGCTAGATCAAGAGGGCGATTGGGCGGTCGACCATCTATTTCGGAAGAGAAAAAAGATTTAATTATAAGATTATATAATAGTAAAGACTATACTGGGGAAGAAATAGCAAAAATGGCTGGTGTGAGTAGAGGCACAATTTATAATATTAAAAAAGAAATGAAACACAATGATAAGTAGGAAAAGACAATGTAATGAATGAAATAAAAGCATGCGATGAAATCAATACAATAGAAGACATATAAATTAATCCTCCTTTACAATATAGAGGAGGATTAATTTATGTTATATTCAGGAAATATATACTTGAAGAATGTTTATTTACAAACAATGAACTGGTGTTTAAAAACTAATAATAAGTCAATAATCATTCTGTAAATTGAATATGACTATTGAAAATTTAATTCTTAATCCCTAGGTTGATCCATCTTTTTTTGAATATTATCATTAGCAGTATCTGTATGGCTAATATGGCAAATAAATATAATACTATATATAGTATGACTTCTATACTCAAAGTATAGTTAGAAGTAGTATACATTTTTTCTACCATACCATAAAAATTATTTGATGCATCAAAAGGTGCGAAAAAAGAAAGGTTTTTTGAGATTGCAACTAAAATAACACTTGTAATCCAATATACAATACTGATGCCTATACTGATTAAAATATTTTTCGAAAATAATGAGATTAATCCTATTATTAATATGTATTGGAGTGTTACAGAAGAGTAAAGAAATAACGAAATAAATAACTTAGAAAAATCACTATATATGAATGAAACAATTACTAATATAATGAAGATTGAAAGAAATGTTTCAATAAATAAAATTATGATTTTTCCATAAAAAAATGAGAAAATATTTTTGTCAATCAAACGATAAAATAAAATATTTTTATCACCATAATCTTTGTTGATAAAGTAAGATATTACAAACGAAAAAAGTAGAAATCCAAACTGTGTAAGTACAGTATAAGTGCTAAAAAGAAACTCTCCTTGATTTAAACTTTTTACCTTATCAATTCCTACTGGCAAGAAATATCCTAATAAAAATGAGAAACATACTACAAGAAATAGAATATAGATAATTTTGTTAGTCAGACTTTTTTTAAATTCTAGCATATTTTTGCTCCTGTTTAATCTTCATTTATATAATCCTCTATTATATTTTCTTGAGAACTATATTCTTCTATTATTTTATTATGCAAATAGAAATAACATCCAGTCATATTTTTTAGATCTGATAGGTTATGAGTAATATTAATAATGATTTTATCTTTATTTATATTGATATAATTCATAATAAATCTTTGTATTTCAGTTACAGTGGTTTTATCTAGTGCATTAGTGATTTCATCTAGAATAATGATATCTTTATCTTCACAAAAAAATGACAGCAATTTTAATTTTTGCTTTTGTCCATCACTTAATTTTCCGATTAATAGATTTTTATTAATATTATTAAGATTCAACAAGTCCATAAGGTAATTTAAATGATTATTATCAAATTTACGCTTTAAAACTTTGATTAGATCTTCAGAAGTAATATCTTTTGGTACATTGGAAATACTAGATATTAATGTAATATTATCTCCAATATTATAATTAAAAGAATTTATATATAAATCAATTGCAAATTGTGATTTTCCTACACCATTTTTTCCAAGTATATGATTGATTTTCCCTTTATGAAACTCTAAATTAGAGTTTTGAATTAATATATTATTCTTCATTCTTAAATTGTAATCTTTTATTATCATATTCAATCTTCTTTCTTATAAATAAAATAGTATCCAGTTAAATACAGTATGTAGAACCATTAGTATACTTAACAATTGAATTATTTTGATAAATTTACTGTTTTCTTTTCTATCTGTAAATTCATCCATATCTAATAGTGTTATCAATGTTTTATAACCATCTGAATTTAAAAATGGGGCAATATTCCATACCATATCTAGCATAAAATACATATATCCTCGAGTCAATGCTTCATCATTTATCCACCTAATATTTACATATTGGATAAAAGTCATAAAAATTAAATTTGTTAATATACCACTAATATGTACAAAAATTTTTTCATTTTTCGAAAGCATGTATATTTCGTTCATTTGAACATAGAATGAAGGAAATATATAGTAATTTAATTTAATGCCTACTTTATTGAATTTTTTTCCGAAAAGCTTAAGGCTCAATATATGACTTAGTTCATGCAGAATTAGATTTATTATGAAGTAACTAGCCATAACAAACACTGTCTTATAGGTATCAGGTAATGGTCCAATTTCTTTTTGAAGTAGTGACACATTTATATAGTTATATATAAATAACACCATTATCAGAGTAAGAAAAAAATATATAAAATTTTTACTTAATTTCTCTTTATAGGGATAAAACAGAGTAGCGTCGAGAGTATCAATTTTTTTTGATTCTAATTGAAAATATTCCAGTTTATGTTTATCTTTAATATACAATTTTTTCTGACAAATAATCTCAAAATCATTATCCTCGTACTTTAAAATTCTCATATTGATATTCTTTCATATAAGGAATAAAATATTGAATCTTTTCTTCACTGTCAAATAAGTTCTTACAGATACTACATATACTAGAAAATTCATTTTTAATGTTGAATTCTTCTAACATTTGATTCTTTTCTAAGATATTGATAAACCAATTGAAACTTTCTTTTCTAATTATATAAAGTAATAAATTTGTATATAAATAATTAACTGTGTCATCAAAGCTTTGGTTTTCATCATACCTTAAAGATAATTTTGTTTCAAAAATACCTGGAGAACAACATGGATAAATCTCTCCATCATGATGATATACTACTTCATATCCGGGACAATTTAGAGCTACCTTATTATCTAGGTTATATATAGAATGAATACTTGAAGGCTCAATGTGTTTTGCTTCACCTACATCAATTAAAGGAAATTTAGTCACAGCTATGCCTAATATAGCATCATCTAATTCTTTTAGAATATTGTTAGACATTTTATCTTTTGTCACAGCCACACTTAAACTAACAGAAATGCCATCTACTTGTTGTGCATATTTTAATATATTTTTTACATTGTTAGTTTTAACAAATGGTTTATGAAACTCATCATGACTTATAGTTAAAGCTTGAACATTATATTTCTTCATATCATTAAAGTACTTTTCGACTAACCTTTTACTACCACCCCAAAATCCATTGCTGATAACAGTTATTGCTTTACCATACGGTAAAATAAGCTCGTATAATTTAAGTAAAAATTCATAATCTAAAAAAATTTCTCCGCCAGTAAAAGATATCGTTTCTATTGTTTCATTTTCACAAAATTCTTTTACAAGTTTTATAATATAGTCGTTCTCCATTTTTATAGTTGATTGAGGTGAGCACGAAAAACAGCAATGATCACATTTAGCATTACATTTAGAAGTTAAATTTATAGTTACAATTTTATTATACATATCATTCTTCCTTATTAATAAACTCGAAAATATCAATGTTAGGATATTTTCGAGTTTATATGATTATTTAGTGTGCACTACCAGCTATCCAACGATTTTTATCTGATTTTACAAAATACCATAAGTCATTTACCTTGGCTAATTTTTTACCATCATCTAATAATGATTTAACTTGTAAAGACTGCATAGCTTTTGATTGAGAAAGCTTTTTTTCTTCTTTCATTTCTTTTCCTCCTCTTATTGTATTTCTTACGTAATAAATATTACATAATAATGGAATAAAAAAAGTGATTTTTGTCACCATTACCATATTTTTAAATGAAATTGTATTATTTAGAATGGAACTCTATATTTTCAGAGAATGACAGTGGTAGAAAAATAAATAGAACTGATCTTGATAAATGTTTAGATTATATGAGAGAAGGAGATATGCTGGTGATAATAAAATTGGATAGACTAGGTAGAACAACCAAACAACTAATCGAACTGCCACAGTATCTAGAAAATGAAGGAATTGAATTATTTATAATAGATAATAATATTAATACCAAAGATGCGATGGGCAAAATGTTTTTTACTATGATGTCAGATTTTGCAGAATTAGAAGCAAATCTACTGAGTGAAAGGACAAAAAAAGGTTTAGCAGCTGCTAGATCAAGAGGGCGATTGGGCGGCCGACCATCTATTTCGGAAGAGAGAAAAGATTTAATTATAAGATTATATAATAGTAAAGACTATACTGGGGAAGAAATAGCAAGAATGGCTGGTGTGAGTAGAGGTACAATTTATAATATTATAAAAGAAGTGAAACATAATGATAAGTAGGAAAGGACAATGTAATGAATGAAATAATTGTTAAATGTAACTATCTAAACAAAATTCCTTTACAGTTAATAGAAAAAGTTCAGCCGAGAGAACTTAGTAGTCAAGAGCTCGCATTTATCCAGCTAATTGATTCTTATACTTCACATTATAAATCTATATAAGTGTTAATCAAAAATAACACTTATAGTTCAATTAGTATTATTACTAGAGTTTTATTTGAACATTATATATATATTAAATATCTACTAGAAGCTGATACAGAGACAAGAGCAAAAAAATTTTTATTTCATGCTCAACATGAGCGTGGAAAGATATATGAGAATATCTACGTTGATAATGATAGAGGCAGTGAAATAAGGAAAGAATTTAATTTAGATTACGAAGAAATACAAAAAATTGTTAAAGAAACAAACTATATGCAAGAAAAAGAAGAATTTATTATTGAATACAAAAAATACTACAAAACAAAAGGAACTGGTATAATCATAACGGTAATATAAATAATTTTACTAAACTATGTGAATACCTAAACGAATCAATATTATATGAAATTCTTTATCAATCATGGTCTTTATATGTTCATGTTAGAGGGAATAAGAACTTCAATCTTACAAATACTGATTCCAATAACGCATATTTAGAATTAATAGAATATGATTCAATCGAAACAGATTTAATAATTAAATCTGTACAAAGGTTGACTATAGAGATAGTAAGGTTAATATATGAAAAATATAAAATGAAAAATGAACTTACTATCTTTAATATAAATATTAAAAATAGAGCTGATAATATAATTAAGAATAGAAGATGAATATTATCATAAAATAATGAGAATAAAATAGAGAGACATAGGACATTTATCCCTATGCCTCTCTATTTTATTAATGTCTAACAAGTTAATACTTTTGGGGCAAAGAATGTTGTTACCGCTCTTGCTGCTATTCGTTGTTTGGTACCGTATTTTGAGGAACTAGCAATGACAGAAGCTGTTGCTAATAAAATTCTATCGCAATTACAGTTACCCCATCCGTAGTTAGCATAACATCTATCATGAGCTTGACAAGCTTTATCCAATGTGTCTATAGGACTGCCTCCCTTATCGCCTTTTCCACAATATTTGCCATAGACAACAACATTGAAAGAACGAGTTGATGTTTTGTTAATCTCCTGATTTTTTAACTTTATGTATTCTTCGATAAAAAGTTGATCATTTTTACTTAATTTATTATTTCTAATTTTTTCCTTATTCAAAATAAACATTCTATAAGAATCTTGTTGTATATAACTTTCTGCAAATGCCCTATCCTGAATACTTTTTGAAAGAGCTGCTTGGAACTCACTATCACTCATTGAAGCTCCTTGATTTGTTACAGCAAAGGTTGGTTGTGGCAATATTAGTGTTAACCCAAGTAATATCAATAGAATATTTAAAATTTTTCTCATCTTTTTCTCCTTTTCTATTTTAATTTGGAAACATAAATCCGATTACTATAACCATGACTGGGACAACTAAAGCGTTAAAAAGATTTAATATTGCACTAAAATAAGCTAACTTATAAATTTCTTTTTTATAGATATAGACGCTGATAGCTAATAATATCGAGGAAGATATAGAAAATATAAATAGTTTTATATAACCTTCAGTTTCTGGTAAAAGAAATGAAAATAAGCTGAAGAAAAATAAATAGTTCAAGATATTGATAATAATTATAAAATTTCTCACGGAAACAGCCTCCTTATCATAAGAAATTATTGTATCATTGCAGTATTCCAATTTTTTTTAATTGAAATATATCATATATTTAAGAAATTCTCATTTTAGTATTTTCTGAATACTCTTTATATTACTATTATACATTCAAATATCAGGAAATCAATATAAAATTATACAAATATTGTATTTGTAAAGAAAGTAAAAGTTTATAATTGAAAAATAATAACTTTGAGTAATAAATATATTAATTCTTATATTTTAAATATATTGAAATTATATATCTTACGATAGCCCAAAAAAATCAATTTCGATGCGTTAAAATCGCTTTCTCAGCATTGAAAATGCTTGAAAATAGCGAACGTATGTTCTATAATTAGGCGAAAGAGGTGGTTTATGATGATTAGCCATAAAGACATTATGGAAAAATACGAATGTGTAATAATTGATGAAATAACATTTGAGATTCTAAAAGATTTATATCATGAACGTAAATTTGTACTAGAGGATCTTCAGACTAAAAAGGAACATATCGTAAATATGCTATGCAATTTTGATATATCAGATGAACAAGTTTTAGCTGAAGCTACGATGGTTCCTGTAGGAACTTTATTTGAATTAGATGGATTTGATAGTTCAGGTATATCATACTGTATGGTATATAAAGCAGGTGAATCACTTGAAAACCCATAATCTAAATCCACTGCATCCAAAAGTCCCGGTTGAGTTAGAGACAGTGACAAATTATAAAAAGATACCAGGAGAATATTTATCCAGGAACATCCCAGAAGGTCGAAAAATGATAAAATGGGCCCCATTTGCAACGATGCCACAACAATTCGAAGACATAAGAAAACAAATTGAACAACAAACTAAAGAATTTATGCCTGATTTATCTCAAGAACAAATAGACGATATTAACAATAAATTAAATCATTATAGTAATAAGGCATCAGCTTGTTTTATCTATTACTATGAAGATGAAAAAATTCATTTATTTCAGACAGTCATAAATAAATTAGATGAATATAATATGAGAGTAAATGTCTTTCTAGTCGTACAACAAGAGTTTAAGGATTTAGAATTTAATAAAATAATAGAGATTATATAAATTCGGTTATTGAACCGAGTTTTTGAATATATAAGGCAATGAAACCCTGGTGAAGAAATCCAATTCACCAGGGCTTTGATTTTAATAAAGAAACAGACATATTCATTAACGATCATGTTTATTTCTCTTGATGTCACTAGGAGAAATAGATATAACTAACAAATATCAGTATAAATATCTTTAAGTTTAAAGTAGTATGGACTATCAAAGTCATTACGAATATAATCATGATTCAAGTGATTATAAAATTCAATCAATCCTTCTTTTACAGCATGATTGAATTCATTTAAAGGTAATGAATATGTTGTACGTTTATCTTTTTCTTCTAAAATTGTAAGAACAATATTATTTTCTTTTTTAAATGTATAAATTTCAAAATCTACATCTAAATATGAAATTATATACTCATTCATAATAGTTGCTTGATATAAATCATACCATAGCATATATAAGTCACCAGTCTGAACATGTTTGTCTACAATTATATTTCCACTGTCTTCAATACAAATACTACCTTCAAAATATCCTTCATTATCTTCATTACTAAACAATTCAACTTTTTTAAAATCTGCACCGATTGGAATAAGAGAAAGTCTTCGCCCTTCAGGTGTTAATCGGTTATTTTTGTAATTATATTCTAAGTCATTCAAATATATATTATAAGCAAATGTTGTAATTCTCAAAACATAGCCCTCCATTTTTAATTAGGGTAGAAAGAAGATATTTTACCACTTGAGTTAATAGAAATCTTATACTTAACTTTTCCGCTTGTAGTATAAACATTTATTGATTTTTCCACTTTTTAAAGCTTTATTAATAGAGGTTTTATTATCTCTAATACCTTTTAATATGATAGATTTTATTTGATTGATACTCAAACTAGGATCTATCATTGTCTTTTTTCCACCAGTCCAATAGTTAGGATGATGATTCTTCAAAATATGTTGCATTGATGCCTTGCTAAGTGTAACTTTTTTACTTCCAACGTTAACAGTAGCAGGTTTAAAATTAACGAGTGCTTTCGAAGCTGCCTTTGAACTTTTTTGATAAAAAGTTCTTTTACCTATTTTCATTATTACTTTTTTTCCAACTTTTTTAACTGTATATTTTACTGCTATTGCTCCGACTAGCCAAACTAATGGAGCAACCTGTAAGTTGGCTTCTGAGTAGTTCACATGGTACTGTTCTTTAGTATTTAAGTCTAAAAAGTAGCTAATTTCTTTATTATCCATATCGTAGCATCAAAAGTTTCACTACCAGCTGAAGATCGAGCTGGTGTTCAACTAATAAAGCAATACAAGGGTAAAGCTACGCCGACAAGTCGCCCTTGTATTGCTTTATCATTGATGCTGACTTCTATTTGTAAAAATTAAATACGCAATCTTACGACACACAAAAGATTGTTGTTGAAAAATGGAGGGAAGCAAAATGGCAAGTCCAAGTTTGTATGAAAAGCTCAATATAAAAAAAGATGATAGTATATACAAAAGTGTATACATACATTCAGACGATTACACTGAAGAAGGTTATCCTGTAGTAGAAATTGAAGCACATGATGGATTCTTTTCAGATTCAATCAGAACAAAATCAAAATATATCAAGGTGAGAAATCAAATAATGAAAAAGGTATATAAATACATGAAAAAAAGTGGAATTGATGAAACCTGGATAACTTTCTATACTAAGTATGGTAGAGAAGATCATCTATTATACGAAGAATTCATGAGAGAAAATCACTTGATAAAATAAGAGTCACCTGAGGCATTTATCATCCACGTTTAAAGGTGCAGATGATAAATGTTATATATTTAAATACAATATAAAATGAACCAAAAAGTATGGAACAAACACTGACGTGTTTGGGCTTGTGTTGATTTATCATTTTACAATATATATGAAACTCTTTTCCTAATAAAAACACTCCTATTAAATTCATTAAATGATAGGAGTGTTTTTTATTTTGTATTATTAATTGGAGTCAGTTTATATCATTTCTTTTTATTTTCACTTTCTAAATTATCTGTGATATCTCTTACAACTATAAAGCTATAGATTGTACTGATTAATGTAAATACAATAATGATTATTAATAACATAGTTACAGAGAAATCTTCTGTGAATGGGGAAAAAGTTAAAGCTAAAAGTAATATTGGAACTAGTACTCCAAAGTACTGTAGGATAAATCTAACATTTTTTAATTTGTTGTACATTTATAACACATCCTTTAAATACAAGGCTTATATTTCTTTTGAGCTGCGTTTAAACATGTAATTTGTGCATGACTAGCAGTTACTAAAAAACCTGGAAAACTAGATTTAATTCCTGATTTAACTAATATTGTAAATCCTTTTTTCCAGCTTTTATTCATAATAGCATCTACAAAACTAGTCATAGCTTGAACAGGTCCATAGGCTGCAATCATTTTATTCTTTACACAAGTATTGTAATAATTATAATACTTAGGATTTTCTTTTTTTCCATATAAAGTCCCACACGCGGTAACGCCACCACTTTTTTGAATTTCTAAATTATAAGTTTTATTTAAATTTTCTAACCCATTAGTACCATTAACTTTTTTAAGTTCTTTAAGTACTTCGCTTTTATAAGGATTATTTTCTAAAGATTTTTCTATGGACTCGAGATTATAAGATACCGTCCCATCTGGATTAGCACTTGAATATTTTTTCATTACATCTAGAATTTGATTTGCATTGTAATTACTAATATCATTGGTAGTATTTGCTTTTGATACATCTGGAGTAATAAATGCGAATGTAATTACTAAAACTAGTAAGCAAAGAATTCCTTTAAAAGTATTTTTCATTATACAATCTCCTTTAAATTTATTTTATGTAGTAATATTACCTTATAAATCTAAAAAATGGAAGTTTCGTTTTTCATAAAATTCTGTATATTAATATAAATTTATATTTGTAGAACATCTTTTCAGATATTGATATATATAACAGATGCAATATGAGTACGGTAACCACTATCATCTATCTTATGTATTTTATATTAAGCTGGCAAAAATTCCTGTATCTATTATGAATATTTTTATGATACTACTGTTTTCCTTATAAATATATTCTCATGGTAGATAATGGAACAAACACTGACGTGTTTGGGATTGTTCCGATTTATCATTCTACAATCTAGCAGAACCGTATCACTGTCAGCTAAAGCAGACGTTCTACTAACAGAAGATTGCAAGGGATCACTACGTTCAACAAGTTGCTCTTGCAATCTTCTGCTGTTCTGCAATGATTGTCTAATGAAATCAAAATCTGCACAATCTTAAGTGATTAAGTAACGATTGATAAATCAATCGTTGGAAAGGCATTGAAGGAACTTATCTGAAGATAAGTTCCTTTTTATTTAAGATTTTTCCAACACTCACGTGCTTTTATTGAATTTACATAATTTTTAACTACTTAGACTAGCACTGAAGTTTCACTACCAGTTAAAGATCAAACTGGTGTTCAACTAGAAAAAGTAATACAAGGGTAAACGCTGCAACTCCACTACGTTCCATTGCCCTTGTATTATTTTTCAGTCAATGCTATTTCTAATCCGTAAAAATTAAATACATAAATTCAAAAGCACAAGTTCGTGTATTTGAAAAAAGGAGAAGATTAGTATGAACTTTGACAAAACAAATTATATCTATGAGATTAAGGATGTGAAGCAGTATTACAGAAAAACACGTGACGAACGCATTAAAGTGAAAGGTCCTGAAAATGTGGCAGACTACTGTAAAAAACTGATTGGTAATTCAGGCACTGCACCCTTACTAAGGGAGCTCAATAAAAACACTATTTTCTAGGCTGCTAATTTCCTATATTCTATAGGGGATAAGTAGCCTAGTT
>NZ_PPRM01000070.1 GCF_002902665.1 Macrococcoides caseolyticum | reverse complement strand
TCAGGATTCACATCTCTCCCAGCAGGTCGTACAGCTAACGTTGAAGTACCAGAAAGCAGAGATCGCATTCAACAGTATGCACGACAAGTACTCGACGCTCGTATCAGAGATGCAGGAGATGAGACGCTACAACGAGACACTCAAACAGGAGATGCGCACGGTCATCAACGAAAATCGAACACTCAAGATCGAACTTCAGAGGACCATCCAACACAGCCAGGACAAGATAGACGCCATGACCGTGGTGGATTTGAACGCTGAAAGTCTTAGACGGGACGTCCTAACGGATCTGAAAAGAGAGATGAAGTCTGAAATAGAGATGCATCAGACGGAGCTGAATCATAGCTACCTCAGAACAAAGCTTATCCTGAACTATATCCCCGTCATCATCAGTCTGATCTTTGTGATATTCACCATCTATTATCTTATGACAGGGATGCATTAGGA
>NZ_PPRM01000069.1 GCF_002902665.1 Macrococcoides caseolyticum | reverse complement strand
ATTGCTTGAGGCAATCACTCTTGGGAGTGAACTTAATCACTCAAATTATTGGAATTAACGTTGACATATTGTCATTCAGTTTTCAATGTTCACTGTGTTATTCTTTGCGTCTCACAAGATTTAATTATACTCTCTTGTTTTTCGAAAGTCAACAACTTTTTTTAAAAAGTTTTTCGTTGTCTTTCGAAGCGCTTGTCCTGTATGAATTATCTCTGCCGGACAAGATATAACTATACAGGGTTTCAAGCACTATAACAAGCATAAAAATTACACTTTCACTACTTTTTTTAAAAAGTTTTTACTTTTCTTTTGGATCAAGCCATCCTTTTATCTTCGGAAGCTGTTCTAAAGCATCATGATAGCCTAATTCATACATTGCTGAAAGCTTATCGCGATTCTTTTCCATACGATCTACCTTTAAATCTTTAGATGGACGAATTACTATTGCATGCCCGCTTTTTTCCTGACTGTCTATATATTGCAACGTTTCATTATAAATTGCCGGGCGTTTCCGCATCGCTTCATCCACTTTCTTATATCCCTTTACTTTAAAGTATCTAGAAAGTCGGCTGGAACGCTTTACATATCCTTTCGGCCTAGTGAGTACGACAACATTATTGATCATGCCATCACGCTGCGCCTTTCTTAAAGGTATCGGGTCTGTTACTCCGCCATCTAATAGTTTCTTACCATCGTACTCTACTATCGGCGCCATTAGCGGCAAAGAACTTGAAGCTCGAAGAATCGTCATTAAGTCTTTTCTTAAATATGCTTTATTAAAATATTCCGTTTCTCCGGTTTCACAGTTCGTGCATGCAATGACGTATTCTCCTTTATATCGAAGAAATTCTTCCATATTGAACGGTACATATTCTCTTGGTATTTCATCAAAGATAAAATCCATTCCAAACATCTCTTTATTCTTTATATAGTTAGAAAGTGATAAGTAACGTTTGTCATCTAAAAAATCTAATGATACTTTCTTATTTCTCCCTTTCTGCTTTGAAAGGTAAGATGCTGCCATATTCCCGCCTGCTGAAACACCGATTACATAATTAAATTGAATATCATGCTCTAAAAAACAATCCAGGACTCCTGCAGTATAGATTCCTCTCATACCGCCGCCTTCTAATACTAATCCAGTTGCCATTTTATTCACCTCATTATAATTATTAATTATAACAGCCCATATGCAAAATTACTTATTGTAGTATCTATAATCTTTTAATATATTTGTCATGTAATGAAAATACATCAATCTTTACTTCGTAGTACCGTCCTGGGATGTTTAACGATATATCTAACATGGTTATTATCACTGATACTTAAGCACTATTCGAAAAAGCATCCCCAATCATTGATTGAGGATGCTTGTTCATGATTTCTCTAGATTTCCGTTCTTCCTGTTATTGCTTTGGATAACGTCACTTCATCTGCATACTCTAAATCTCCACCTACAGGTAAACCGTGCGCTAGACGTGTCACTTTAATTCCAATCGGTTTCACGAGTCTTGCAATATACATTGCCGTTGATTCACCTTCAATATTTGGATTCGTTGCTAATATTAATTCCTGTATATGCTCATCACGTAATCTCGTGAGCAATGAAGGGACATTAATATCTTCAGGTCCAACGCCTTCCATCGGAGAAATCGCACCGTGCAGAACATGATACAGCCCTTTATACTCTCGCATCTTCTCCATGGCGATAACGTCTTTAGTTTCTTCTACTACACATATCATAGATTGGTCACGCGTCGTGTCTTCACATATATAACATGGATCTGTATCCGTAATATGTCCGCAGACTGAACAATACGTTAATTCACGCTTCACATCTACAAGTGCCTTCGCAAAACCTACTACATCGTCTTCTTTCATATCTAATACATGAAATGCTAAGCGACTTGCTGTTTTCGGGCCGATTCCGGGCAGTTTCATAAAACTATCAATTAATTTAGAAATTGGTGCAGGATAATGCATATTACATCATTCCCGGAATGTTCAATCCTTTAGTATGTTGTCCTAAACGTTGCGCTGTAACATCATCTGCTTTAGTTAAGGCATCGTTTGTTGCAGCTAATACTAAGTCTTGTAACATTTCGATATCTTCTGGATCTACTACTTCTTCTTTGATGATTACATCAAGCACTTCTTTATGGCCTGAAACGACAACAGTAACCATACCGCCACCAGCTGTTCCTTCAATTCTTTCTTCTTTTAATTTCTCTTGCTCTTCAGCCATCTTCTTTTGCATTTTTTGCATTTGTTTCATCATTTGTTGCATATTTCCGCCACCGCGCATAATTTATTCCTCCTAATTAATCTATAATGTTAAGTGCATCTTTGCCAAACAGGTTTTCTGCCTGAGTAACAATATCATCTTCCAAAGGCTGTGTTTCCTGCTTCGGTTGCTTTTTATTCTCCAGATAATTATGTCTGACTTGCAGCCACTGAGAACCTGGCACTCCTACCATTTTAACTTGTTTTTCAATAATTGTGTATACTATTGACTCAATCTGTTCCCTTTTTGCGTCATCATTATTAACCATATCACAATGAATTTCTTCTTCAAATTTAATTAGTACGTGCGTACTACTCGCAGCAACAGGCTCAGAATTTTTCAGAAGGCTTACTAGTGCTTTCTTACCCTCATTCTCTACATGCTGAATTAATGTATGCCAATTTTGCTTCAAATAGTTTAAATCTTGTCGATTTGCATGATCCAGCACCGTTTCAATTTGACGCATTGAAAATGCATTTTTTGAACGTTTTTGTTCTTTTTTTGGTCTGGACGCTTGCACGGGAGCGCTTTGAATGCCACTTGCGACTTGCTTTTCAAGTTGTTGTAGACGCTTTTCTAAGTGCGAAGTATCAACTTGAACAGCACTTTGTGTAACACCTTGGTTACGTTTAATAAGTTCTGACAGCTTAACAATGAGCACCTCAAAGTGAACATTCATATTTACTGCAAAACGCATAGATACTAATGTATCGTTTATTTTATCTATCATTTCATACAGTAGTCCTATATCAAGCTGATAGATACTTTCTTCTCCTTTATTGTCTGCTGCATAATCCATAATAATATCTCTTAAAAAATAAATTAAATCATTTACTAAACGCGTTGTTTCCTTCCCTTCAGATAATAAGCGATGAAATTGTTTGAACGCTTCTTTAACGTCATGCGTAATTATATAATCCGTAAGTTCAAAGAAATCTTCACGTCCAACACTTCCTGTGACACTATGGACATGTTCTAAAGTCAATGTCTCAGTTCCAAATGCAATTGCCTGATCAAGTATACTCAGCGCATCCCGCATGCCACCTTCAGCAGTTGTTGCAATAAAATTCAGGGCACCTTCATCGTACTTAATCCCTTCTGTTCGACAGACGTAGGCAAGATGTTCAGCAATATCATTAACAGAAATTGCTTTAAAATCAAAACGTTGGCATCTCGAAATAATTGTCGCAGGAATCTTATGTGGTTCCGTTGTAGCAAGAATAAAAACAGCATGGGCAGGTGGTTCTTCTAACGTCTTCAATAATGCATTGAATGCACCTGTTGTCAGCATATGAACTTCATCGATAATGTAGACTTTATATGTAGATTCACCTGGTGCATATTTTACTTTATCTCTTATATTACGAATTTCATCAACACCGTTATTACTCGCAGCATCAATCTCAATGACATCTGAGTTTGTTCCTTTCGTAATTGAGACACACGTATCACAAGAATTACACGGCTCACCATCTGTACTCACGGTACAGTTAATAGCCTTTGCAAATATCTTAGCGATACTTGTCTTGCCTGTTCCTCTCGGGCCATTAAATAAATAGGCGTGGGAAATCTTATTCTTTTGAATTGCATTCTTTAATGTCGTAGTAACATGTTTTTGTCCGACAACCTCTTCGAACGACTGAGATCTGAACACTCTGTATAACGCTTGATAGCTCAAAAGGGTTCCCTCCAAAAATATAATAATATTAATTATAACATTGAAAATATCAGCATCATATAAAAAACCATGCCGATTGTCTGAGTATATTAAAAAAGCACCGAAACAATTGTTCCGATACTTTATCTATAATAAATCTATTATTTTTAATTAAAACCGTGCACCTTCGCTTCGAATAACAAGCACAAGCGTTACCTGAATCGCCAGCTCAAGAACGGCTGCCCTAGCCACATACAAATGACCACTTAATGCTGCTTCCTTCCGGACCTGACATGATTCGTGGGTTTATATTGACTAGGACCGCTCTCTCAACACTACGTGTTCAGGTCAGACCTCACAACTCATTACCCTCAGCAAAGGAATTAGGTCTTACCTAAGCGGATTGTAAGTACAGGGAACCGCTACCTCCCCACTTAGCACGGCAAAGTTAATAATACTATATTTCTCATAGTTATTGCAACTATTTCGTCATACTATTTACGAATCGTGCGTCTTGAGAAGTCTACAAACTTGAACTCACTCGCTCTATGTTTGGAGATATTGTACTGAAATACAGATGCATCTTCTAAATGTACAACCGAACGAACAACTGCTGCATACGGTGGCATCGTTTCTTTAAACAATTCAAGATCATCTTCTGTCATAGGTTCAAAAGTAATTGCTTTATTCGAATACGAAATCCTCAGACCTAATCGTTTCTCAATATAATCATAAATTGATTGTCGAGCTATCTCTTCATCCAATCCTGGCATCATCGATTTAATGAAATAATCAGTATCAATAATATTAACGCGGTCTTTTTCTCTTCTACTTCGTACTACGCGATACAACTCCGTATCATCGCCTAAATTCAAAGCTTCTTGAACAGATTTATGATCTGCTGCTCTTACAGTTTCAAAAGATTCTACAACCGTATTATAATCCATATTCAATGAATGCTTAATTTCTTCGAAGCTGATGAGTTGAGAGACAGGGAAGTTCATTGCTTGATTATAAATAACTATTGAGCCTTTTCCTTTTAACTTTTGTATATAACCATTAGTTTGAAGCAGACTCAATGCTTTACGTACTGTTTCTCTTGATACACCATAACTTTTTACGAGCAAGTTTTCGGAAGGTAGTTGCGCGCCTTCTTTATATTCGCCATTGATGATCTTTCCGCTTAAGTCCTGATAAATCTTTCTGTACTTATTGCTGTTCAATTCTTTCACCTCTATATCTAAAAAATTGTTTTCAGATTAAGGAAATGCATTATCGAAGAATGGCGAATGCTTGATATGGCTCTATTTTATGCGATACAGTATCGTTATTTGTTATTAGCACTTCGCCTTCTAAATCAAATGATACTGGTAGTTCTGTAGGTTCTTCACTAAAGTTTGCAACAACAAATAAAACTTGATTACCCAGTATCCTCTCATAAACAAATAACTGTTTATGTTCTTCTAATAACGGTTTCACTTCTCCGTAAGTTATTATATCTCGTTCATGTCTTAATTTTATCAGTTTTTGGTAAGTATAGAAGATAGAATTTTCATCTTTTAAAGCTTTTTCAACGTTTATCTGTTGGTAATTATCTGCGACCTTAATCCATGGCTCATTCGTTGTAAATCCTGCATGCATGCTATCATCCCATTGTACCGGAGACCTTGAATTATCTCTTGATTTATCTTGAAGCACCTTTAGAATCTCATTTTCTGAGCGTCCTTCTGCTTTCATGATTTGATAAGCATTTAATGACTCCACATCACGATAATCCTCTATACTATTTAAATAGAGATTTGTCATACCAATCTCTTCTCCTTGGTAGATATAAGGCGTACCTTGAAGCAAATGCAGAACAATCGCCAGCATTTTTGCAGATTTCACGCGTTCTGCTTCCGTCTTATCACTACCGAAACGACTTACAACACGAGGCTGATCGTGATTACACCAGAATATCGCATTCCATCCATTCCCTTTTGAAATCCCGGTCTGCCAGTGAAATAATATCCTTTTTAATTCTACAAAATCAAAGGGCATCGTCGTCCATTTTTCACCATTTTTATAATCAACTTTTAAATGATGAAAATTAAAGACACTGCTCAATTCTTGACGTTCTGGCCTTGTATAATTGATACAATGCTCCAGCGTCGTGGAACTCATTTCGCCTACTGTCATAAATCCTTCTTTATCACCAAACGTATTGCGATTTAATTCATGCAGAAATTCATGTACTCGAGGGCCATCTGTATAAAATTCTTTACCTATCTTATCAGAATCTTTGAACGTCCCTTTTGAAATCAAATTAATAACATCAAACCTGAAGCCATCTATTCCAAAATCAATCCAGTAATTAATCATATCGTAAATTTCTTTACGTAGCGATTCATTCTCCCAGTTTAAATCAGCCTGTGTCACATCGAACAGTCGCAAGTAATATTGCCCTGATAATGCATCGTATTCCCACGCATTACCCCCGAACTTGGATTCCCAGTTTGTTGGAGGGTTGTCTTTCGACCCATCTTTCCAAATATAATAATCTCGGTAAGGATTATCTTTAGATTTGCGTGATTCTACAAACCAATTATGATGGGTAGATGTATGATTGATGACAATATCAGACATGATCTTGATACCACGTGCATGGGCTTCATCTAACAAGCGCCTGAAATCCTCCTTCGTTCCAAATTCAGGATTAATCTCATAATAATCGCTAATATCGTAACCGTTATCGTTCATCGGGGAATGATAAACCGGAGTAAGCCATATATAATCAATACCTAGATGCTTTAAATAATCCAGTTTCTCGATAATTCCATTGATATCTCCTTGTCCATCTCCTGTTGTGTCGTTAAATGATTTAGGATAAATCTGATAGACAACCGACTTTCTCCAATCTGTTACCGCCATTGTATTACCCCTAACTTAAATTATTTATATAATTTTATACCGAACAACATGTATTTACAAGTTGTTCGGTATAACGTAATTCCTATAACTTTTTATCTGCAACAATTGGTTCTGCAATATCATCGCCCATCTTCTTCTTCGCAAAGTTTGAGAATACTAATGTTAAAATCATCGGCAATACCATAGCGATAAGCATACCGATTAAGAAAGTGCCTTTAAACCCGCTATTGATACTCATAATGCCTGGCACTCCACCAACACCGACTTTACCCAATAGTTGCTGAGAACCAAATAATGCACCAACAATACCCGTAGTTATTACTGCGGCAATAAATGGATATTTCAGTGGGATGTTTACACCAAACATTGCAGGCTCTGTTACACCTAACCATCCAGAGATACCTGAAGTAAATGCTAAGCCTTGTTCTTTAACCATCTTCTTACGTTTATATAAGAACCACGCCGCAAACGCTGCAGATCCTTGAGAAATATTAGAAATTGCTAAGATTGGCCATAAATATGTTCCATCTAATTTAGAACTCATCAGCTGGAAGTCCACCGCTAAGAACATGTGATGCAACCCTGTAATAACAAGCGGGGCATAAACTAACCCATAAATTAATCCACCTAACCATCCAGCTTGTTCAAAGATAAACTGAATTGCGCCAGTGATTTGGTTACCTAACCAGAATGCAACTGGCCCAATGATGACAAATGATAAGAAACCTACTAACAATAATGCAACAGGTCCTACGACTAACATCTTAATTGAATCATGTGCACGTTTATTTAAGAAACGCTCAACTTGTGCTAAACACCACGTTGCAATTAAGATGGGTAATACTTGGGCTGCATAGTTTAATTGTTGAACTTTCAATCCAAATACATCCCAAGTTGGTATTTCAATGAGTTTACCTGTTTTCGCATCTGCTAATCCATACTGTGAAGCAAGTCCAGGGTTAACTAACACTAGACCTAGTACTAATCCAAGAATCGGACTACCTCCAAACACACGCATCGCACTCCAACCAATTAACGCAGGTAAGAAGTGGAATGGAGTTACAGCTATCAACTTGATGATTTCTGCAATACCTTTTATTTGCGGGTATACATCAACTACAGCTTTCCCTTTGTAAATTGCACCAGCTTCTAATAATAAATTTGATAAACCAAGTAATAGGCCCGCTGTTACGATTGCAGGAAGTAACGGGATAAATACGTCACCTAATGTTTTTATCAACTTTTGAATCGGACTCATCTTCTCTGCTGCTGCTGTTTTAACTTCTTCTTTCGAACTCTCACCGACACCCGTCTCATCTACAAATACTTTATATGCCTCGTCTACAGTACCTGGGCCGATAACAATTTGGAACTGGTTATTTGCCGCGAATGATCCTTTAACTAAACTAATTTTATCTAGAGCTGTCTTATCTACTTTATCATCATCATCTAACACCAATCTTAATCTCGTAACACAATGCGTTGCGGCATTAACGTTTTCTTTTCCACCAATGGCTTTTATAATATCTCTTACATCTTGTCTGTTGACTGCCATATGTTCCATCCCCTTTTCTTAATATGCTAACATTGTACTCTGTCTATACAAGTATGTAAAGGTTTTATGAAAGGGTTTTCAATTATACAAAATCCTGCATCAAAAAAGACCTTAACATAATGTTAAGGTCTTCAATATATAAAAGTTTAATTATCAAAATAATGGCGGAGGAAGAGGGATTCGAACCCCCGCGAGCCGTTAAGCCCCTGTCGGTTTTCAAGACCGATCCCTTCAGCCGGACTTGGGTATTCCTCCAAATAAGACAATATCAATAATATAATATATCAAGGATGCTGTCAATAATTCACGATCAATATTTTAATACATTTTAATCTCTATATTACTAATCATCCATTCTTTTCCGAATTTCACTAAAAATAATGTCAGTTCTAATGGCCAAACATTGCGATAGCCATCAGTTCTTGCATCCACTAAAATACGCACAATAACACGTGCCGTTTTTTCTCTATAAACGATTTCCAGGAACTCTTCACGAACACTATAATATTTCATCGTTTCTTCTTCAATAGCTTTAAGCCACTCACACTTCTTCTGCTTATACCCGGTAATATGTGTAAGATAACTACCATCCATCATAATCCTATCGATTGCATGCGTATCCTTTTCAATCATACTATCGACTAAAGTGCTATAAATCTCATGTAACTTCTTTTCTGTCATCGGCATAGCATCGCTCCTATACAATATAAAAAATATTATAAATAAAGAGGCCAATTATGGCCCCCATATTATTCTTCTGACTTAATATCGGCAGCAACCTCTGTTACTGCTTCAGCACAAGATATATGCCTATTATAATCATTCATCTAATTAATATAACGATTAGCTGAAACTACTTTTACTCACTGCAGTAATTGTTGACTGTAATACTTTAATACCCTTCACATTAAAAATGAAACTACGTAAATTCTTAAATAAATCTTAATAATTCATTAAAATGACTTATATTTATCTTTTATACAAAGACATGTCAGTCTAGAATCATTAAGAAAAGAAACGTTTCACATGAAATAAACTATATCCCATCTTTTGTTATAATAAAGAAAACAGGAGGTGCCAAATGGAAATATTATTATTCGGACTCATGATCTTCATTATCTGTATCACAGCAAGTTATGTGACAGCTTGGTTAATCAATCGCTTCTCAAAGAATGAATATCGCTTTAATTTTAAATTTGCCGTGACAAATGCGCTATTTTTTACAATCGCTTATTTGTTTATCATGTATTTTATGAAATAGAAGAGATATCATAGTATTTTTCTTGAAAATTATATAAATTTATATTATCAAAAAATTCGAAAAATGGAGGATGTTTATGGATAATCCTAAAG
>NZ_PPRM01000007.1 GCF_002902665.1 Macrococcoides caseolyticum | reverse complement strand
TATATCATTAAAAATGGCTGCGCTAATACAAGCACAGCCGAGTAATTAATTTTTATTTTTTTAAGTGTCTACTTGACTGGGTGATGTTCATCCTGAGTATCGGGTTCGATGATTAATTTTTCTTCATCTTTCTTATGCAGATACGGAAATATGTGGCGTTTACCCTGTCCCTCATAAAATAGGCGTTTCGGTCTTCTATAATCTCTTCTTTTTATCGTAATCTTCTTCATCGCTGCCTCCACTAAAAAAACTTAATGTTTCTATTATAATATAGATACATTAAGTTGAGTATTGTATTATGCTTTTTTCTTGTTGCCGCTGAACCATCCGATTACAAGTATGCCGAGTAATACTGTCCAGAATATTACTTGCCATAATGTACTGTGTGGGAATTCGTGTGGTAATATGCCTACCTTTTCGTGCGCAAGTACCATCACAACAAGCTTGACACCGACCCACCCGACAACCGCAAATGCCGCTGCTTCAAGCGATGGATTGTCATGCAGCAGTTTGACAAACCATGTTGCCGCAAAACGCATGATGATCACACCAAGCATTCCTCCTGTAAACATTACAAGGAACTGACCGAGATTCATACCACCGAACTGTGGTCCTACTTCGGGTAATGTCAGTGCGATGGCGATCGCTGCAAGCATTGAATCAATAGCAAATGCGATATCTGCGAATTCAACTTTAGCAACAGTCATCCAGAAGCCGCTTCCTTTGCTACTACCATATTTATCAAGCTCAGCTTCTTCTGACGCACTTGTTGCATCGCCTGTTCTAAAGTAATCTATGAGGTTTTTAGTGGACATATATAACAAGTATGCAGCCCCTGCCGCTTGAATCTGCCAGTAGTTGGCAAGGTAGCTGATGGCAAAGAGTGCCCCAAATCTAAAGATAAATGCACCGACTAATCCATAGAATAAAGCTTTCTTACGACGTTCTTCCGGTAAATGTTTGACCATTACTGCCATAACGATAGCGTTATCTGCAGCTAGCAGGCCTTCTAATACAACGAGTACGAGTACCACCCATAGATAGGTGATGATAATTGACGGATCCACTATAACTCCTCCTTCTTACAGTAAACTGTACAGTTTAATTTCCGGGAATTTATCTAAGAACCAGCGTGTCGCAAATTCATTCTCAAATAAGAATACTTTGTTTTCAAACCTATCTTCAACAAGTATCGAACGACTTGAGTTCATTGCATCACGAATATCTGCTTCATTCTCAATCCAGCGGGCAATCTTTCTGCCTACAGGTTCCATGATGACGTCTACATTGTATTCGTTATTCATACGATGTTCAAATACTTCAAACTGAAGCTGTCCGACTGCCCCTAAGATAATCTGATTCGTATGCAGTGTACGATAAAGCTGAATGGCACCTTCCTGGACAAGCTGTTCAATTCCTTTATGGAAATGCTTCTGCTTCATTACATTCTTCGGTGACACTTTCATAAAGATTTCTGGTGTGAACTGAGGTAATTTCTCAAACTGGAACTTCTGGTTACCACCGACAAGTGTATCACCGATCTGGAAGTTCCCAGAGTCATATAGCCCGATAATGTCGCCACTCACTGCATGGTTTACCGTCTGTGTATCATCTGCCATAAACGATGTTGAACGTGAAATCTTCATCTTCTTATCTGTACGTGTCATCTTAATGTCCATGCCTCGTTCAAATGCACCACTCACGATACGCATGAAGGCGATTCTATCTCTATGCTGCGGGTTCATATTCGCCTGAATCTTGAAGATAAATCCACTGAAACTTTCATCAAATGGTGATATTTCTTCACCTGACTCCGTTTTACGTCCAGATGGCATCGGCGCATGATCTACGTATGCATTCAGGAAGTTCTGTACACCGAAGTTTGCAAGTGCTGAGCCGAAGAACACAGGTGTTAGATCACCTGTCATCAGTTTCTCCTTATCAAACGTCTCGCCTGCTTCATCGACAAGCATCAACTCTTCAATCGCCTGTTCATATGCGCTATCTGACGTGATTGCATGACTTTCCTGAAGCTCATAATCCTCATTTAAATGCAGTATATTCTCTTCATCTCTAAACGGCTCAATCGTTTTTGTCTTACGGTCAATGATACCGAAGAATGATTGCCCCATACCGATCGGCCAGTTCATCGGATACGTCTCTATTTCAAGTGTCTTCTCGATTTCTTCCAGCAGTTCAAATGGCTCTTTACCGACACGGTCAAGCTTATTGATGAATGTGAATATCGGAATCCCACGCATCTTACAGACTTTAAATAACTTTAACGTCTGCGGCTCGATCCCTTTCGCGCAGTCGATCACCATGACAGCACTATCTACCGCCATTAACGTACGATACGTATCTTCCGAGAAATCTTCATGCCCTGGTGTATCCAATATGTTGATTTTAAAGTTATCATAATCAAACTGCATGACAGAACTCGTTACAGAAATTCCACGCTGCTTTTCTACTTCCATCCAGTCACTTGTCGCAAACTTACCAGTCTTCTTACCCTTGACGGTACCTGCTTCACGAATGGCGCCACCGAATAATAATAACTTCTCCGTTAATGTGGTCTTACCTGCATCCGGGTGAGAGATGATGGCAAATGTCTTTCTTATTTCTACTTCTTCTCTTAATGTCATAAATTCGCTCCTTAAGTTTCGCTCGTCCATTGCACTATGCGAAGTGCAAGTTCAGATGCATCTTTTTCGTCTAATAAATTAAATAAATGTAAATATAGATGTTCTTCTAAAGCTTCTCCGTATAGATCATAATCAAACTGAATAGAGAAGAAGATATCCGGTATACTTACTAAAAACGTTTCTTCCTTTTTGTTCTCATGAATATATACTTTACATTGCAGGTTTTCTCCTATACTGTTTCTAATTTTCATCGTTACTCTCTCCCGTATTTATCATATGCCGCTTCCAGACCGATCAAGTCATCACGATGCGGTACTTTAATGTAATTTTCCATAATCTGATAAGGCTCACGACCTTTTGAGGCTAAAACAACCATATCTCCTGGCTCACTCATGGCGATCGCGTGACGAATCCCTTCTGCACGGTCAAGAAATGATACGTAGTTCGTATGTGTGGCACCACTTTCAAGTGCATCCGTAAGCTTACGCGGGTCATCATTTGCCGGATTATCCGGTGTAAAGATGACATAGTCTGCACGACAAGCAACCGCGCCCATCTCAGGCGTCTTCGTCAAATCACGTTCTCCTGCCATACCGATTAAGAAAATCATCTTCCCGCGCTTGAATGGTTCCAGTGCATCGATAAGTTTGTTCATACCGTCTGGCGTATGTGCATAATCAATCACTAAGTCTATCGGTAAGTTGCGGTCAAGCACTTCTAGACGGCCCTCTACTGGTGGTAAACTTTGTGCTGCTTCAGCAAGTGCACTCAGTGCATGACCTTGTGTCCACAGTGCAGTGAGAGCTGCAAGCATATTATAGATGTTGAATCGACCAATATAAGGACAAGTTATCTCAACATTGCCATCTGGTGTTTCAAATGTAAAAGCGATGCCATGGATAGATTCTTTAATATTTGTTGCTTTAATATCTGTATTCTGTTCAATGCCATATGTAATCACTTCTCTTGGTGAAGCAATGATCAGTTCTTTCGAATAATCATCATCTCCATTTACCACTGCATACTTCTGCTGCTTAAAGTCATTCCCAAGCTGTGCAAAGAGCAGCGCCTTATGAAAGCCATAACGTTCCATCGTACCATGAAAGTCCAGATGATCCTGTGTTAAATTCGTGAAGATTGCAACATCGATGTCAACGCCATCCGTACGACCCAGTGCTAATCCATGGCTCGACATTTCCATCGCCATAGACTGTGCACCTTGTTCTACTGCATGTGCGATATGCTGATTTAAGGTAATCGTTTCAGGGGTTGAATTCGCACCTTTAGCAACTTCTTCATTATATTGAAAGCCATTTGTACCGAGATATGCACTATTTATGTTCAGTGCGCGGTGCAGATGATGAATCATCGTTGCCACACTCGTCTTACCGTTCGTACCTGTCACACCATAAGTCGTAAGCTTATGTGACGGGAAATCCATTACATGCTGCGTGAATATACGAGCTGCCTGCAAAGTATCACGAACGACAACCTGCCCGATGTCCAGTCCTTCGATATAGTGATCGACGACAATCATACGACAGCCCTGTCTAACTACATTCGGTATAAATTTATGGCTGTCTACTGTATACCCATGACTTGCTACAAATACACTCTCGCTGTCTGCAGCTCTTGAATCTACAACCACTTTATTGATATGTTCAGGAAATGTTCCGTAAAGCTTCTTGGCTTTTATTTTAGAAAGTAATTCAGACGTTTTCACTGATAAGCCTCCTTTAGTCAATTCTTAATTATACACCTTTTTCATAGGATTATGAATTGTTGAAGATAGGTTTAAACAAATAATTTGTATAAAACAGAAAGATATTAGCGTATAATTAATAAATATTTTTGATGTGGTCTATGTTTTCAGTAGTATTTATCATACTGAATGTCATATTATTAAAGAAACACCACAATCATCTCTATTATTGATAAAGAATAGAGATAGCATCAATGAATATTTAACTTATTATAAATATTGTAATTTTTTTGTATTTAAGATGACAAGTTGTATAATTTCATTAATAATGATATTAGAACGTTTAACCTTTAGAATCGGAGTGTGCACTATGTCAAACAATAAGAAGATTCTGATCATCACAGGTTCCTATGGTAATGGTCATATCTCAGTGACAAATGCAATTGTTAATCAGTTGAATCGTATGCAGTTACCTCAGCTAACAGTGATTGAACATGATTTATTTCAGGAGGCACATCCTATCATCAATAGCATTGCCAAGAAATACTATATTAACAGCTATAAGTACTTCAGAAATTCTTATCGCTATTTTTACTATGCAAATCAAGACAAGCCGGAAAGTTGCTTCTATCGTTATTACGGATTAAATCGTCTCATTAATCTCATCTTGAAGGAGAAGCCAGATTTAATTCTTCTAACCTTCCCGACACCGGTGATGTCAATCATCAAAAAAGAGCTCAACATCCATATACCGGTAGCGACCGTGATTACCGATTATACAATGCATAAAAACTGGCTGACGCCAAACAGCAACCGTTACTTTGTTGCGACAGAAGCGCTGAAGTCTGAACTGGTAGCGCTCGGTGTAGACGAAGGAATCGTTGATATTACAGGGATACCCATTCATGAAAGCTTTAATGACCCCGTTGACCGAGACGCGTGGCTATTATCGCACGGTCTGTCTCCTGACAGGAAGACACTGTTGATGGTTGCAGGTGCATTCGGTGTGGTCGGTGGCTTCAATGAAATGCTTAAAGACTTAACTGCAACGTGCACGCATCAATTTGTCGTTGTTTGCGGTAATAACACACAGCTATTGCAGCAGCTGCAGTCTGAGTATAAAGACAATCATAACGTGGTCATCATCGGCTATACACAACAGATGGCGCAGTGGATGTCTTGTTGTGACCTAATGTTAACAAAGCCCGGGGGAATCACAATCTCTGAAAGCTTATGCAAAAGTATTCCACTTGTATTCTTTAACCCGGCACCCGGTCAGGAGGGTGAGAATGCAATCTATTTCACGAAAAAAGGATTCTCGCGTATCACACAGACGTATGAGGAAACAACGTCAACTGTGCTTGAGTTACTCTCAGACGAAGTCTTACTTAATCAATATAAACACAATATGCAGCGACATTATATACCAGATGCTTCACTTAATATTTCACGTACATTGCTCCAGATGTTAGATCATACCTCATCAGATGCAATGATAACTTCTAAAGCAGGACTCTATGCCCGCCTCTTCGCAAAGTAAGTTTAAAGGTAAGAATTTCTGGTTAATGATTGTCATATTGTTTCTGATGGAATTTGCACGCGGGATGTATATACTCAGCTTTCTGCCGGTATTACCTACCTTGTCCAATGTAACCGTCGGTATTATCTCTGCATGTATTACCTTGCATTTTGTCAGTGATGCACTGACAAATTTCGGAATCGGTTTTCTGCTTAAACGCTACGGGACGAAGAAAGTACTGAATGCCGGTTTCTTTATCGCAGCAGCCGGTCTTGCACTCATTATATTTGACCGTAACCCTGCAACGCTTGTAGCAGCCGCAATACTGCTCGGTATTGCGGTCAGTCCAATCTGGGTGATTATGCTGTCATCTGTTGAAGATAATAAGCGTTCCAAACATATGGGATATGTTTATTTCGCATGGCTTGTCGGGATGATGAGCGGGATGATCATCATGAACCTGATCATTAAAGTTCATCCTGTCCAGTATATATTCCTGATGCCATTATTTGTACTCTGTGCATGGATGCTGTATTTATTCGTGCATGTCGAAGTTTCATTTATCGAAAAGAAATCTCTGAAGACTCAGTACAAACATATTAAGCATGTAATGTCACGACATCTCGTACTGTTTCCCGGCATCCTCTTCCAAGGGATTGCCATCGGGATGCTCGTTCCGATACTGCCATCCTATGCTGTAAATAGCCTGAATGTCTCTACACTTGAGTATACGTATCTGCTCATCGCTGGAGGTGCCGGATGTACTGTATCGATGCTCTTTATTTCTAAATTTATGGATGATGTTTCAAATATTTATGCTCATATCGTCATTCTTGCTGGATTCTTTATCTTTGGGATCAGCATCCTCCTTATGACACAGGTAACGAACTATATGATTGTTCTCGGTGCCGCACTTGTCATCGGTTTATTCTACGGGTTGCTATTGCCAGGATGGAATGCATTTATGGCAAGCCAGGTCGATATTGCATTAAAAGAAGAATCATGGGGTGTATTTAATAGCCTGCAAGGTATCGGCACCATGCTCGGCCCGATTATCGGTGGTCTGATCACAGAACTGTTTCGTGATACAGACTATACATTGTTCACCTCAGCCATCGTATTTATCGGTCTCGCATTCTTCTATCTGTTCTATTTCTATAGGACAAAGCGTCTCCAAAGATAAGCAAATGCTTTTATAGTATACAACAGAAGAATGACCGCCACAGAATTAAATTCTGTGACGGTCATTCTTTATTTTCCTTTATGTTATTCTATTAACGCTTCTAGAAATGGAATAAGCGCTTTTATACTAGTGCTTAATATCTCGGGTTACCTCATATGTCGTTCTTTAACAATCTTATTCGCTTCAGAAGTAATCTCCTGTCGATGCATATAGAAGTTTCTTACGATGGTCTTTAACATAGCATAAGTTGGTACTGCGACTAAGATAGCAAAGAAACCACCAAGGTTTCCAGCTGCAAGGATGACCGTAATAATGGTTAACGGGTGCATATTCAATGTCTTACCCATAATATTCGGTGTAATGACATTCCCTTCTAACTGCTGGGCCACAAACATAATAATGATCACGTAGATTGCCATAACAGGATCTTGGATCAATGCAATAATAATAGCAGGTATTACCGCCATATAAGGTCCTAGGAATGGAATTAAGTTCGTTACCATGCCCCACATCGCGAGAATTACCGCATAATCTAATCCAATAACCAAGTAGCCGGCAAGGAGCAGTAACCCCAGGATGATGCTGACTGTCACCTGACCTTGAATATATGAACGTAACGTCTTATCAATATCTTTGAACAAAGTTACAACGAACACCTTGCGCTTCCCTGTAAACGGCGCTGATACAAAAGGCACGAAGCGGTCGTGATCTTTCAGCATATAGATTAAGAAGAATGGTACTAAGATTAATAAGAACAGCGTAGAGATGAACTGTGTAATAAAAGAGAACGCGTTCGTCACAATCTTCCCTGAATATTCGTTCAGCTTCTCTATCCCATTATTGATCCCGTCTTTGACATTCTCAGGTAACTTATCACGCTGATCTAGTGCCAGACTTACATACGATTGAAATTCCTTTTGAATTGCCGGATAGTTATGTATGAAATTGTTTGTCTGCTTTGATACAATAGGGCCTACAAACGAGAATAATAGGCCAATAATTAAACACAGTGCAATCATGATTAATGTAACACTTTGCCAGCGTTTTAAATGTCGTTTTTCTTCCAGCTTATCCTGGAACGGTACTACAATATAGTACAGGAAGCCACCAAGTAATAACGGCAGAATAATAGATTTTACGATGATGATGATCGGGTAGAAGATATGATTAATCTCTAAGAAATACTTGATGATTAAAAATGTAAGCAGAAGCCCTACACCGAATCTGAACCAAACTTTATTTGTCATAAATTCCTCCAAATTATCTTTATTTCTCATTATACCCCAGATTCCTCCTGTTTATCACAATTTGAAAAATCCTTTTCATAAAAATTGATGTAAAGTTGTATAATATATGTAAACTAAAGGAGTGATTATATGAAACCAGGTCTTATTCATCCCCTGGAAATAAACAGCACAGCACTTGAGCGTATCGTTAAGCTTGGCATCTATATACCTGAACATATCGAATCGCCGAAAGTCATCATTGCTTTTGACGGACAAGATCTTGCTCAGATGGCACAGTTACATAGGCAGTATGAAGCACTGAATATTAACCAGCATATCATTGTCTTCATACATTATCCGAATGTTTCAGTGCGTGCTGAAGAATATCATCCTCAAGGCGATAAGCAAAATGCAATGATGACCTTCGTCCATGATGAACTGCTGAACTATCTGCTGGTCCACTACAATATCAACACGAATGACATTCTGCTTATCGGTGACAGCCTGGCTGCAAGCATTGCGCTGATGCTTACGATTCAGTATCCAGTCTTTAATAAAGCGGCGCTGTTCAGCCCGATGCTGACGCACGACATGATTACAGCTGCTGCCGAGACAGACGCTGATTATTATATCGCAGTTGGTGATGAAGAGTATGAATTCACACTGAAGGACGGTACATCAGCTGACTTTCTGACGCCGATACAAGAACTGCACGACACACTTAACCAGAATGGAAAGCCGCATTACTACAAAGAACTATCAGGCTCACATAACTGGAAGACATGGAAACCGGAAATAGAAAACATGTTAAGCTATTACTTCTTATAAACTATCTGATATAATTGAATTATCAAAAAATTTTAGAGGTGATCAATATGAAACTTGGTATCGTATTATATCCATCAAAGGCTTATCAGGATTACATCAATAACTACCGAAAGCGTTACGACAGTCATTATGGGGTGATTGCACCACATATTACACTCAAGGATGCATTCGAAGTGTCAGAGGATGAGGTCGAAGCTGTTACAGAAAAAATTGCTGACGTCGCAAAGTCAAGTGCACCGGTTGAGGTGAACGTTGAGAAAGTATCAAGCTTTGTTCCGACAAAGAATGTCATCTATCTGAAAGTCACACCAAACACAGGACTGAAGAAGCTTTATGAAGCGTTCAATAATGGTGACTTCTATGGACAGAACGCACACCCTTTCGTTCCACACTTCACAATTGGCCAAGGACTATCGTCACAGGAATTTGAAGACATCTTCGGTCAGTTACAGATGAAAGATGAAAGCCATCAGGAAGTAATCGATAAAATCTGTCTATGTTACCAGCTAGAAAACGGAACATGGAATGTACTGGAAACATTTAAACTCGGTGAATAACCTAAACGGCTAGGACACATGTCCTAGCCGCTTGTTTTATGATCCAACTTTATCCTACGATATGATAACCGCTATCCACATGAATATTTTCTCCGGTAACACCACTTGATAAGTCACTTAACAGATACAGTGCTGTCTTACCAACTTCTAAGGCATCTACGTTGCGCTTTAAAGGTGCTTCACTTTCGATACGTTTTAATATCGTATTAAAGTCTCCGATGCCTTTTGCGCTTAACGTACGAATCGGTCCTGGTGATACAGCATTCACACGGATACCATCTTGACCTAAGTCTAACGCTAAATATTTAACATTGGCTTCAAGGCTTGCTTTTGCCACGCCCATAACGTTATAGTTCGGAATTGCGAATTCTCCTCCAAGATATGTCGTTGTCACGATAGACCCGCCTTCAGACATTAACTTACTGGCTTCTCTCGCTACAATTGTTAATGAATATGAGCTGATATCCTGTGCGAGTAAGAAGCCTTCACGGGTCGTATCAATAAAGCGGCCGCGCAGATCTTCCATATTGGCAAAAGCGATCGAATGGAATACTCCATCGATATGCCCTACTTCAGATTTAATCTGTTCAAACGCACTTACCACATCCGCGTCTTCTTGCACATCACATTGAATCATCAGTGCATCATGATTATGCTTTAAATTAGGAAGCAGACGTTCCAGTTCTTTCATGCTGCGTTCTTTACGATATGTAAATATCAGTTTAGCACCAACTTCGTCTAATACTTGTGCAACACCATATCCGATACTGCGTTTATTGGCTACACCCATAATGACATACACTTTATCCTGAAAATTTAACATATAAGTCTCCTTTTATAAAAGTAAGTTCTAGTACCTACTACTAAATATATCAGAAGTTCATTTGAATTTCAGTAAAAAAATCATATATTTTTAAGAAATAATAACTGGAAACCTGAATAAAAAATACGCCTTGAAGTTTCCTTCAGGCGTATGAAAAACTTAGAACAATTCAAGTTCCCGTTTAATTTCATCTACATATTCTCTTGAACCTGTTACAATGAGACGGTCTTTAAAGTGCAGTTCGGTTTCTCCGTGTGGAACAATCGAATCTTTGCCGCGTAATATGCGGACGAAGATAATATCGCCACTGAACGGGAACTCACGTAGACGCATTTCATGATAACGTGTATTCAGCATTTCTATCTCATATAGCGATGTCTCTACATTAGATAATAGATTCAGCATGTTCGGTGATTCGATGAGACCTTTGAGCAATGTCTTCGTACTTTGGAATTCGCTGAAGATTTCAATATCTGCATCCAATAGTTCATCGTCTTCTTTCTTGGATTCGATGCGACAGATGACACGCTCAACACCTTCTTCTTTTGCCATCAGTGCCACACTGCGGTTTATCGATTCATCATTTGCCGAACATACGACAATATCAAAGTCGAACAGTCCGATTGAATTTAATTGGTCGTAAGTATATTCATCGACTTCAATGACATCAATATCACTGATTTGACGTGCATCGTTATTCTTCCTGTAGATAATCGTCGGGATATACAGCGCTGATTTAAAGCTTTGTGCTACAGGTATCGAGAGCTGATTATTTCCTATAAATGCAATTCGTATGACTTTTTCTTGGCTTAACTGAACCGGGAAGAGCTTCTTAAAGAAGATAGGCACGATTACGCAAGTAATCACTGCTGCAAGAATCAAAGTTCCTGATGTTGCACCGTCTATCGCACCTAATCTCTCAGCAATCTTCGCACTGGCGATAACGAGGGACAATGTTGCAGTCAGTAGAAAGGTTGATGCAAGCACCGTCTGCCTATCATACCATTTAAGCAATACTGCAAGGGGAATCGCTTTCGTCAAATAGAATACGATAAATAAGATTGGTATTAAAACAAGCTTTGATGGATCCTTGAACAATGAAGGAATATCGAGGTCAACCCCTACCATAATGAAGAATATCGGAATAAAGAATCCATAGCCGAATGAATCAAGCTTGTCGACCATATCTTTGTCAGGACCAAGCAAACTCACGACACATCCCGCTAAGAATGCACCAAGGATATTCTCTGCACCGACACTTTCAGCAAGTGCAACAAGTAACAGAATAAGAGCGAATACCGCACGTATGCCAATCTGCGTTGTCCCTGCCATTAATTTATGCAGAAACTCTAATTTCTTCAGACGGTTCCCCATCACATAGAAGAGTGCAGTGAATACGACGAGTATCCCGATCAGCCACACTGGAGAATCCCCTTCCGCATGCAATGTCCCATAGAGGGTTAACAGCAGAATAGTTGCAAGGTCTGCGATTACAGCTACGAGTAAGATGATCTGTCCGATACTGGTCTGCATCAGATTCATTTCTTTCAATGTAGGGACAACGACACCAAGCGAAATTGTCGAGATAATAATAACCATTAGCAGGACATCATCGACAAGTCCGACCCATTTAAAGAGATAGGCAGCGCCAATACTTAACAGCAGAATCCCGAGAAATATAGAGAGCGTTAAAATTAAAGGGTTCGGTTCTTTTCCTTTTTTAGTGCCAGACTTTGATTTAAATGTCTTAAAGTCAATTTCCAGACCACTTAAGAACATAAGGAAAATAAAGCCGAGCGTCGATAAGATATTTAACATCTCTGTTCTTTCTACCCAATTGAACAATGATTTTCCGACGATAATCCCCATCAATATCTCTGCAACAACAACCGGCAGGAATGTAATACGCAGTCTATTGAGCAGTATCGGCGTTAAGAACGCACATACTACGACTACAACGAGTGAAATTAACTGGCCATGATTTTCCATATAACCCTCCTAAACTAAATAGCTCATAAATGTCGTTGCAAGTCCAAAATAAATCAGCATACTGATAATATCATTGATTGTTGAAATAAAAGGGCCACTTGCAACTGCAGGATCTATCTTCATTCTGTGCATGAGTAACGGGACCAATGCACCAGACAGTGTTGCCACCGTCATCGCTATCGTTAAACTAAAGGAAACGATGAGTGCGAGAATGGGCGTTTGATAAATCAATACAATAATAATAAACAATAATACCGCACAACACAATCCTGAAAGTAATCCAGATCCCGCTTCTCTTAGCGCCAGCTTTAATTTACTCTGCTCGTCCACTTCACCCGTAGAAATTCCGCGCACAGCAACCGCCAGACTCTGTGTACCAGAATTCCCGGCCATTCCACCGATAATCGGAATAAAAGCTGCAAGCAATGCCACTTTCTCCAGCGTCTCTTCAAAATTGCCAAGAATCGTCGCAGTAATCATACCGAGAACGGTAAGTATCATTAACCACGGGAGACGTTTACGTGCGGTCATAAAGATCGTATCCTTCGTCGAATCGATATCGCTGACACCGGCAAGTCTAGAGTAATCTTCACTTGCTTCTTCGTCAATAACATCCAGGATATCATCAATCGTAATAATCCCGAGCAGATGATTCTGATAATCAACGACAGGTACAGCAAGAAAGTCATAATCCCGCATAATCATCGCAACATCTTCCTGATCATCTGCAACATTGACACTGATGACACGTTCATTCATCACTTCATCTACATACGCGTCATTTTCTGCGACAATTAAATCTCTGAGCGAAATAACACCGACGAGCTTCTTTTTGTCGTCTTGTACAAAGATAACATAGATTGTCTCAGCTTCTGGTGCTTGCTCCTTGACGCGAACCATTGCTTCACGCACGGACATCATCTCTGAAATTGAAATATATTCAGTTGTCATCAAACTTCCAGCTGTATTTTCTTCATAATGCAATAACGCTTTAATCTCTTCTGAAGCGTCTTTATCCATCAACAGCAATAAGCTTGCAACTTTTGTTTTCGGTAAGATCTTCAGGAGATCGACCGCATTATCAATTGACATTTCAGACAGCATATCGCTGGCATAACGCGCATCCATCGTATCGAAGATATGATCGTAATCTTCATCTTCCATTTCTGTCGTCTCAAGAAATTCTGCGACTTCTTTCGGAGATAATAAATGATACATCTGATTTCTCAGTTCATCATCTGCTTCAGTAAAGTACGCTCCTTGGTCGTATGTATGAAGTTCCAGAAACTCATCACGAAATGCATCTATTTCATTATTCAATAAGAGTGAATCGAGCAATGCTTTATCATACATTGCTTCATCAGTCATAAAATCTTGTTCTGCCATGATGTACCTCCATATTTACTAATAATGTTTCAAGATCCTTCGGTAGCGCATCAAAAATATGCAGCTTTTCACCTGTAATAGGATGCGTCAAGCGCACTTCAGCTGCATGCAGCGCCTGTCTATTCATCAATGAATTGCCACCATAAAGACTGTCTCCAGCAAGCGGATGTAAAGCTGCACTGAAATGCACTCTAATCTGGTGCGTTCTACCTGTATGTAACTTTACGTGTACAAGACTTACATCGAACTCAGCATCATAATCTATTAAACGATATTCTGTACGCGCATGCTGTCCATGAACATTAACCGTACGCGTGATGATGGAATCCTCTCTTCTATCAATCGGATAGACATAGTTACCATGGTCTTTCACATGACCTGCAGCAATGAGAAGATAGAATTTCTCTATCTTTCCTGTGAGCAGATGATGGGTCAGCTGATGTTTGCTGAATACAACAAGTCCACTCGTATCACGATCTAACCTGCTCACTGGATGCAGCACGCTCTTATCATCATGTGTTTCAAGATAACCATATACCGCTTCAATCAAACTGTCATGAGGATGCTGCTTTGAAGGTATTGTATTCATAAAAGGGGGTTTAGACACAATGATCAGATACTCATCGTCATAGTGTATATGGATTGGAATATGACTTGGTATAAGCGTTTTACTTCTTGATTCATCTGGGAGCTGGACAGTTAAAGTATCATGCTTATGCATCTCATATCTGACCGTCACCTGATGCCCATTAACAAGTAAAGCACCATTTTGTTTAATGGCGCTTATACTCTTTCTACTATATTGATGATTCTGAAGAAATGCCTTAACTGTCATCTGTTCTGCCACTGCATAAGTAAGCTCTTTCATTCGCTTGCGATAAACGAATCGTGCACACGTTTCCAGAAAGGAAAAGGTCTGAAACGTGCAAATCTCACTTTCTCATCTGCAACGCGGTACTGTATCGACGAAATACCTTTATGATCCGCAGTGATATGATCAAATGTAAGCTGTAACGTGATTGGATTTGCAGGTTCCACCTGACAATTATGATGTTTAGGCAGCACGAGCGGAGAGCCGACCGTACGGAACACGCGATTGTTAATCGAAGCAATTTCGGTCACTTGAATCGCATCCAATGAAGGATGTATCAGTGCACCGCCAAGTGCTTTATTATATGCTGTAGAGCCACTCGGTGTTGAAATACACAAGCCATCTCCTCTGAAGCGTTCGAAGAGCTCGCCTCTTAAACTTATATCTGCGACCAGCGTTGCACCATTATGCGTCTTTACAGTGGCTTCGTTCAACGCGAGATATCGACTCGCCTTACCTTCATCGTATCTGACGACAACTTCCACAAGCGGGTATTCAATCACCTGAAATGAATCATTGTTGATTGCAATGATCAGTTTTTCCACTTCATGCGGGAGCCAGTCTGCATAGAAGCCAAGATGTCCTGTATGTATACCTACAAAACTCGTTTCTTCCAGTCGATGACTATATGTATGAAACGCCTGCAGTAATGTACCATCTCCCCCAACAGAGATGACAATTTCAGGAGTCGCTGTATCTTCTGTCATATTGAAGTCATTCATATAACTGACCATCTTCTGCTTTAAAGCATTACTTTTAGAGTCACCTTTAGTCAATATTGCATATCTCATCGCTTCACCTCTTAGCGTTTTTCGCTGCGTTGCTCGCTATAATATTTTTGTGCTTCCTGTATTTCTTCACGAATTTCAGACATCTCTTCATCCAGCAGAAATGCAGCTTCAGCCGCACGTTCTAGTCTCGTTCTGATTTCCGGTGGATAGTCCCCACTATACTTATAGCGCAGCGTATGTTCAATCGTTGCCCAGAAATTCATGGCAAGTGTACGAATCTGAATTTCTGCAAGAATAAACTTCTGGCCCGATAACGTTTCTATCGGATACTTGATGATGACATGATACGAGCGATAGCCGCTTTCCTTCGTATCTTTGATATAATCACGCTCTTCAACGACTTCAAAGTCACTTCTTGCTTTAAGCATATTAACGACAACAACGATATCATCAACGAACTGGCACATTAACCTTAAACCCGCAATATCATACATCTCTTCACTGAGCTTATCAAACGCGATTCCTCTCGTATTCGCTTTCTCGATAATGCTTGGTACCGGCTTTACGCGTCCGGTCACAAATTCAATTGGTGATGATTTACCTTCATTAATAAACTGTTTCCTTATGCCTTTAAGCTTCACTTTAAGTTCATCAACCGCCTGATGATACGGCGACAAGAATAAATCCCATTGATTCATACGCTCACTCCGTCCTACAATTCAAATGCATGCTCAACACTCTCTGTAAATTCTTTCCCATAGTTATAGTTACCTTCTATGTTCTCAAGCAGAAACTGCAGTTCTTCCTTAAAGTTATCTAACTGTAGCGTTCCGTATAGATACCAGTCTTTATCCTGATACTGCTTTAACATCGGCCATGTTTCCTGGACAAATCGTAAGTGATGGAAGTCCCCATCATCCAGCAGATAGACAAACTGCATATGATCACTATCTACGACCATTGTTCCTGTTGCTGTAACGTCCATTTGTGGTTCTTCTGTATATAGCTTAACTTTGTTATCTTCCAGTTTAATTTCGTTGACATGTAAATTCATAATGTTCACTCCTTAACAACAATATTTTAACACAAAACGACACATAACTTTAACGTATTGATAATTTCTATATAAAATATGTTAATTTCTTTACTTAAAAGTACAGTTTTCGCATAATAAAGTTAACATTTATTATTGGAGGCTCACGATGAATCACCTGGAAATCGAATTCAAGAACATGCTCAACTATGAAAGCTATACCTTACTTAAGTCATTTTACTTTAAAGACGTATCACCTTTTACGCAGACCAACTTCTATATGGATACGGAAGATTTCAAGCTTAGAGATAAGCACATCGCACTGCGCATCAGAGACGCCGGGAAGGTTAAAGAGATGACATTGAAAATCCCTCAGCAGATTGGCGTCATGGAATATAATATTCCACTTGATGATAGCCTTCTAACACAAGATTTCTTTGAAGTAGAAACATTACCGGAACCGATTCGCAGTGAACTGATCAGACGTGATATCCACGCGCCGCTGAAAGTATTCGGGGCATTATCAACTGAACGTATGGAGACAGAATATGAATCCGGCCTGCTTATACTTGATGCCAGTGCCTACCTGGATACAGAAGACTTCGAACTTGAATATGAAGTCTCAGATTATGACAGCGGCAAACAAATATTCGATAACTTGCTAAAACAGCACAATATTCCTGTTTCTGTAAGTAAAAATAAAGTACAGCGTTTCTATGATCATTTGATGGAGTTACAAGCAAAAAACTTTTAAAAAGTAATATACATGATATATTTAGTTAAAAAGGAGCTGACATATTGAACACGCCATTTGAACAAATCGGTCAGGAAACATTGTATGAGATGATTGATATCTTCTATCGATATGTCGCACATGATACACGTATCAACCATCTGTTTCCTGGTGACTTCGAAGAAACGAGCCGTAAACAGAAACAATTCTTAACACAGTTTCTTGGAGGACCTACCCTATACTCAGATGAGCATGGTCACCCAATGCTGCGTGGCAGACATATGCCGTTTACTATCGGTTCACAAGAAAAGGACGCATGGCTTGAGAACATGTACAGGGCAGCACATGAGGTGGATATGGATAAGGATGTCAGAACGTATCTATTACAAAGGCTGACATTAACAGCAGAACATATGGTGAATGCTGAATATTAATTGCAGGTGAATACAATGAATCATTTACAGCTTGTACGCGAAAAACAATATGAACCATTGATGTCTAAGAAGAAAATTGAAATCTATTCTTTCTTCGATCCCTTCTGTAAGGACTCATGGCAGATGAAATCGTTACTTCGTAAGCTACAAATAGAATATAATCAGTTTGTCGACATTAGGCAGATTCTTCTGCCTAGCTTGAAAGTACTCACTAAATGTCAGGCGCAAAGTACGACAATCGATGATAATATCGCACTTGCATTTAAAGCCGCTGAACTGCAAGGTCGCAAAAAGGCTGCACACTTTTTAAACTACATCCAGAATGCCATCATGCCTAAACAGGATATCATCACAAAAGAACTGATACTCCATTCAGCGGACAAAGCAGGGATTGATGTTGAAGTATTCTTAGAGGATATAAAAAGCAGTCACGTGACCACATCGCTAAAATGCGACCAGCATATTTCGAACGAAATGGATGTCAACTATACACCGACACTTGTGTTCTTCAATGAAAACTTCGAAGATGAGGGGTTGAAGGTGGAAGGCATTCAGAACTATTCAATCTATACGTATATTATCAGTGAATTGATGGATGTTCCTATAGAAAAAGAACTACCACCAAAACTCATGGACTATATCAACGAACAGGAGCTCGTCAGTGAATCAGAGCTCGAAGTCATCTATGAATGGCCGAAACCTCTGCTCATCAATGAACTACGTAAATTAAAGATGCAACGATTAATAGAAGATGTCCATTATGACCATGATCTTTTTTGGAGAAAATCCAGTATATAAAATTTATAACTAAAGATAAATCACCCGAACACTACGTATCCTCAGTAGTGTTCGGGTGATTTTATCTACTATATGTTAACTTTAAAAAAAGGCATAAAAAAATACCGTGTCTGTATACACGGTATTAAACAAAGGGGATGGGAGAAATCTTTCACTCAAACAAAGGGGTATGTTTGGTATGTGATCAATTTCATGTATAAAATATAACATGTGTGATTATTCATTTCAACGTTTTTGTCTATCGTTCACAAAATAGACATATTGTAAACGATTTCACAAAGTCTTTGCATCTTTATGCTGCCACACGTGTCTGTTCGCGAGTGTTTACGACCTTGATTTAATCAATGCTTCAAAAGCATCCAGACGTTCTTCAAATACTTTGCATGCATTTTCAATTGGTGTTTTTTCGTTCATATCGACACCTGCTTTCTTCAGCACTTCGATCGGATAATCAGAACTTCCGGCTTTCAGGAATTCATTGATATACTTATCAACAGCGGGTTGTCCCTCTTCTAAAATCTTCTTACTTAAAGCGTATGCCGCACTATATCCTGTTGCATATTGATATACATAGTAATTGTAATAGAAGTGTGGAATTCTGCCCCACTCATACTGAATATAGTCATCCGTAATTACAGCGTCACCGTAATACTTCTCATTTAACTTGCGGTACTCTGCGTTTAGTCGCTCTGCTGTCAACGGTTCATTCTGTTCAGCAAGTGTATGGATTAAATATTCAAACTCTGCAAACATTGTCTGTCTGAACACTGTACCGCGGAATCCATCTAACTGGTAGTTCAGTAAATAGAGCTTCTTCTTATCATCGTCCAGATGCTTGTACATATAATCAGCAAGCAATGCTTCGTTACAAGTTGAAGCAACTTCCGCTACGAAGATAGAATAGCCTGACATATTAGATGGCTGATTATTTCTTGAGAAATAACTATGTGCACTATGTCCAAATTCATGCGTCAAGGTAAATGTATTGTTCACACTATCTGTCCAGTTCATTAAGATGAATGGATTAGTACCGAACGTACCTGAAGAGTATGCTCCGCTTCTCTTACCCTTATTCTCATAAACATCGACCCAGCGATTCGTTAATCCTTCTTTGATGACATCTGTATATTCTGATCCCATCGGTTCTAAACTTTTCAGCATCCACGCTTTCGCTTCTTCATACGTCACTTCGAATTTCTCATCCTGAATTACTGGCGTGTACATATCATACATATGCATTTCATCTAATCCGAGTAATTCCTTACGCAGCTTCGTATAGCGATGTAATAAATGGAGATTATCATTCACTGTCTGCACTAAATTATCATAAACCGATTCGGGGATATCATTGTTAGACAGCGCCTGTGCACGTGCACTTTCGTAGTTTCGAACTTTGCTTGAAAATACACTTGCCTTCACTTTACCTGCTAATGTCTGTGCTAACGTATTATTAAACTGTCCATACTTTGAATACACTTCTTTATATGCATTCTCTCTTAATACACGGTCATCTGATTCTAGATATGTAATATAGTTGCCATGAGATAATGGTAAGCTGTTTCCTTCTTTATCCTTGACGTTATCGAACTTCAAGTCAGCATTGTTAAACATACCGAACGTATTTGTCGACGCAGATAATGCCTCAGAGGCTTCTGCAAGAATCTTCTCTTCACTTTCACTTAATACGTGTGGACGCTTCTTATTGATACGCTCTAGATCAAATGCGAAACGTTTCAAGCCATCCAGTTCAGCAACATAGGATTTTAATGTCGCTTCATCAATCGATATCAATTCAGGCAGCATAAAGCTCCAGCGTGCACTGAACTGGCTTGCTAAATTTGCTGCGCGCTGTTCCAATGCTGTGTACTTCGCATTGGAAGTATCCTGGTCATGTTTTAAGTGCGCGTATACATAAACTTTCCCGAGCTGTTCATCGATTTCAGCATCTAATAGCAATGCTTCTAATAAGTTTTCTGCACTATCACCGATTTTCCCTTTTATTTCTTCTTCTCGACCAAGGTATCCTTCAAGCTTCTTGAAGGCACGTTCCCAATCTTCATCACTTGCAAAGATTGTAGTTAAGTCCCATGTATTCTCTAATTTCTGTTCATCTCTTGTAATCAGTTCTGACATAAATAGCCTCCTAAAATAAATTTATCTTAATTTTCTCATTTTTCTACAGAAATTGCACGTATTTTCTTCGATATTCGATAATATTCTTGTAAAATATGTGTGCATAAAGAAAGCTCATGACGATAACACTTGACTGCAGGATGAATATTCAATACCGAATTGAATGCCTCTAATGTAAACGCATCATGAGATACCATACGTTGTAGCTCCAGCTGCCAATAGATTGGATGCGCATTCAACAGCATCTGCTCAGGCAGGATGATGCGATACTGTAAAGGTATATCGTCCTTACGAATATTCAGCTGATAGAGTGCACTTAATGTCGGTTCTAATACAGAGCGTTTCGCAATGCAGTTTCTCACATACTGCTCCACGTCTCTGTCGTTCATCACCCTATGTTCCGATTGCAGTAGCGAATGTGTCATATGATAGAAGAGTACTTCCTTCGATTGAACTGTAAATCGCTGCACCTTATATTTAAAACGCCCCACTACTTGCTGAATCTTCAGTGCATAAAATGTTTCACCTGCAATATCCAGTACAAATAAAGTATGTGACGGATAATAGATCAATGACTGCTGAAAATAATTCAATGTCAATATATCTTCCTCTAACTTAACCGAATGATAGTCGGTAATCCAGCATACTTTCATATCGAGCGACTGATAGCCTGCTGTCCTGCTTGCAATGATATGCGCTGGGATTACTGATAGCTGAAGTTCTAATGCAACGCCTTCTTTAAGTAGAATATCAGGAATCTGTTCAATTTCGCTAATAAAATATTCAAGTGATGCATGATGCGCTCCGAACATGCCGTATAGCATATATTTCCCTTGCAGATGACTAAGCGATTCTTTACGGTAGACATTGCTGAAACAATCATATATCGAACGATGTGAAAAATGAGGGATCTTCATAGCGCCTCTTCTCAGCACAACCTTCTGCTGACACACCGGACAGTAATAATCAGCATTACGCTCTGCAAACTGTGCTTGTACTATTTCTCCGTTACTATTCATCGCCTGAATCAAAAACAGCACCTCCTGATAATATATATCAGAAAGTGCTGTTTTGATTCTATAAGATTTTGTAAAGATTACTGTTTAAAATACTGCTTCACTTGACGCTTTACGTTGTGACTCATCACAATCTTACCGTATTCATCCAGCTGTTCATGAGAAATTTGTGTCTCATTCGCATATTCCAGCAGATGTGCAATATAACTATGAATCGCATCTTCTGACATATGGTCATCGAACTCTACATAGTAATAATATTTACCTTCATACATATACAATAAGTCTTCAATGTCTACATCTTCATAATTATGATAACTAAACTGAATCACATCTTCCAGATCGTCAAAGTGTACAATAAAGAACTGTTCTGTCGATTCTTCTGACGCACGCATAAGTAAATCGCGTAGTTCAGAATCGCTGTGCATTGAATTATTAATAAAATCATTCACTTTCTCATCTATATTTAAGTCACTGTCATCTTCTGGTAACTGCAGATCATCATTCTTAGATTTTGTTACAACAACCTCAATTCCTTTATCAAAGGCATGGACTTGTATCCATAAAGGGCCATCGAAAAAGAAATCCTCTTCCTGATTAACCTCTTCCATCACAGACCAGAAGAATTCCTCACCTTTCTTGCGGCTCGTCCACAGATCATCACGTTTGAAACCACGCGCTTCAATATCAGTATATGTCAAATAAAATTTTAAAGTTGATTCATTCACTCGCTCTATTCTCATGAGTCATTCCTCCAATCCTATGTATGAATGGTAATATCATTGTACACGAAGAAAAGATTTCCTACAATAAAACTGTTTATAAATAGAGGTACCTGCAAATGCAGGTACCTCTATTTACATCGATATTAATCTACCATACGTTGTGCTTCTAATAATTGGAATGTACGTACCTTACGTGGTAAGAATCTTCTGATTTCATCTTCGTTGTATCCAACTTGTAGACGTTTCTCATCTAAAATAATCGGACGACGAAGTAATCCAGGATTCTTCTGAATAATATCATATAAATCTTGTAATGGTAATGAATCGATATCTACATTTAATTTCTGGAATGTCTTAGAACGTGTAAAGATAATTTCATCTGTACCATCTTCTGTCATTCTTAAAATCGCTTTAATCTCATCAATTGATAAGTTTTCTGAAAAAATATTACGCTCCGTATACGGAATGTCATGTTCTTGTAACCATGCTTTCGCTTTACGGCAAGATGTGCAACTTGGCGAAGTAAATAATGTTACCATACATCTCACTCTCCTAATTGTTTAGATTTATCGGTTAGTTCTTTCATACGAGGTGTGTACTCTACCTATATACCCGAATACTAGGACGTTAAACATATGATTTGACAAATCTTTAAATTATTTGTCTTTCCTAACCTGATAATGTCATTATAATACGTAAACATTAAAATTAAATGAGAATTCTCTAATATTTTAAAAAGATTTTATGCTAATTTCAGATAATTCACATTTTTGCCTTATTTATATCTTAAGCAAGAATCTAAATAAAACTTTTAATATTTACACTTACACTATACACCCATCAAACAATAATAACAATACGTTTTCATAAAGTTTCACAATCGTCATATTTCGATAATATGTATTTTGTAGTACAATGAATAATAATATAGAAGAAACTTAATCAAAGGAGTTAATCAAATGGAAACATTATTCTCAGGTATACAGCCGAGTGGGGTTCCGACAATCGGTAACTATATCGGCGCATTGAAGCAATTTACAGAGATACAGGATGAGTACGACTGCTATTTCTGCATCGTTGATCAGCATGCTATCACAGTACCACAAGACAAAGCGGCACTACGTAAGAACATCCGCTCACTCGCAGCCCTTTACTTAGCAAGTGGACTCGACCCAGAAAAAGTGACACTCTTCATTCAGTCAGAAGTCCCCGCACATGCTCAGGCTGGATGGATGCTGACTACTATCTCATCAATCGGCGAATTAGAACGTATGACACAATATAAAGATAAAGCAAAGGACCGTAAAGAAGGCATACCTGCAGGATTACTCACATATCCACCACTAATGGCGGCTGACATTCTTTTATATGGAACGAACATCGTACCTGTTGGTGAAGATCAGAAGCAACATCTGGAATTAGCACGCGACTTAGCAGAACGCTTCAACGCACGTTACAACGACATCTTCACAATCCCTGAGATACGCATGCCTAAAGTCGGTGGCAGAATTATGAGCTTACAGGAACCGACGAAGAAAATGAGTAAATCTGACAGCAACACGAAAGGATTCATCTCATTACTGGACCCGCCAAACACTGTCGCTAAGAAAATTAAATCAGCAGTAACAGACTCGGACGGAATCGTGAAATATGATAAGGAAAACAAGCCAGGTATCTCGAATCTCCTCAGCATCTATTCAATATTTACCAGTAAGCCAATCGCCGAACTTGAAGCAATGTATGAAGGCAAAGGATATGGCGACTTTAAATCTGATCTTGCTGACGTCATGGTTAAGTTTATTACGCCATTCCAGGAGAAATATGAATATTATATGAACTCTGAGGAATTAGACAGAATATTAGACGAAGGTGCTGAGAAAGCACGTAAGAAATCATTCAAGATGTTAAAGAAAATGGAAAACGCAATGGGACTCGGAAGAAAGAGAAAATAAGTTAAAGTTCAATTAAGAACGCCTGAACCGGTGATGGTTCAGGCGTTTTATATTGCGCCCGGACATACTCTGGTAAGTACAATGGATTATTTCATATTCTACATATTCCTATTATAATTTCTTGCTCAAATTTTGAACTTTCAGTGCAAACAGATCGTCACCTCACTTCACTCTTTCATAGCTCTTCCCGTCATCTGTTCTTTTTAAATAACCGTAATCTACCATGTATCTTCTGATTATTGCATAATCATCATAAAAACGTTTTATCACTTCATTAATTTCTTTCTCTGAATATGTTTTTGATGCATCAAATAACGTGACAAACCAATTAAAGAGAAGAATCTTATCTTTCTCTTTTTTAGGTATTTGTACAAGTTTATTATCTTTTAAAAATCTTAACCTTAAATCTTCCATATAAACCTCCTTATAAAAATAAGCGACTGATTATGTTATCAGTCGCTCATTTTCAAAGTACTAAATCAACTTACGATCACGTTCAATGATTTCTTCTTCAATTTCGATCTTTCGTTCTGTGATTTCTTCTTCAGACACTTCCTGTTCTGTAATCAGTTCGTCTTCATCATAACGAATTTCTATGTCATCGTGATGTTCTGTTATATTATCACCTCTATCGATTTGATTTAGGGTTCATTGCATCTTTAATACCTTCACCGATGAAGTTAATACAAAGGATTGTTACTGTAATCGCAATCGCTGGTGGCATCCAAATCCATGGTTTCCCGCGCAGGATATCCCCTTCTTGCGCGTCAGATAACATATTCCCCCATGTCGGTGTAGCTTTATCGATACCGAATCCTAAGAAACTCAATCCTGCTTCTGCTACAATCTGTACTGCGAATAATAATGTTGCCTGTACGATAATAACGCTTAAGATGTTCGGGAATAGGTGTTTGAATAAAATCTTATATGTTGGTGTTCCGATTGATTTTGCGGCTAAAAAATATTCATTTTCTTTCTCCTGCATCACTTTACCACGTACGAGCCTTGCAATTCCGACCCATGACAATGCGATTAATACTGCTGCTAAGATCATTGCTGATCCGTATGGGTTTTTAATCTTATCGCTGAATGTTGCGTTTAATACGATTGCGAATGGTAAGAATGGGAATAACATTACGAACTCAGTGAAACGCATGAGTATCGTATCTACCCATCCACCGTAGTATCCTGAGATCATTCCAATCAATACACCAATAAGGAGTAATCCTACTGTTGTTACAAGTCCAAAGATTAATGATACGCGTCCTGAGTATAACAATCGGCTTAATATATCACGTCCACCGGCATCTGTTCCTAACCAGTGTTCCGGACTCATATCACCTTTAATAAGTACTAAGTTCTGAAGATTCGGATCATATGGTGCGATAAGGGGCGATAACAATGAAATAATAAAAATCGTCAATAAAGTTATCAATGCGCCCATCGCAAGTTTATTTTTCATAAATTTTGCACGTGCAATTTGCAGAGGTGACTTGGCTACTTTTTTAGGTTTTAAGTTTACTGTTTCAGTTTTTACTGTATTCATAGTCATCCTCCTAGTTACTCTTAATTCTTGGGTCTACAATACTGTATGCGATATCTGAGATTAAGTTCGCAAGTAACCCTAAGAAAGAGAAGAATAGTAATAACGCCATCATCAGAGGATAATCTTTACCACTGATTGAATCTACGAGTAATTTTCCGATACCCGGATAAGAGAAGATTGTTTCAGTGATAACTGCTCCACCAAAGATTGACAATACATCTGCTCCAAAGAAAGTAACGATTGGAATTATCGAGTTTCTTAAGATATGTTTATTATAAATCTTAGACTTAGATAATCCTTTTGCACGTGCTGTTCTTGTATAATCCTTACGTGAATTTTCAATGATATCATTACGTAGAAACTGAACATAGCTTGCTGTAGATAAAATCCCCAATATTGTTCCTGGTAGTATTGCATGGTATAGCTTACTTAAATAATATTGTAATGAACCATTTTCAAGCCCGATTGCTACTGATCCTGAAAATGGGAACCAACCTAATTTGAATGCAAAGATATAGATTGCAAATACACCAGCTACAAATGACGGTACAGCAAGCATGAGATAATTAAAGAATTGAACTACATAATCTATAAACGTATAAGGCTTACGTCCAGAAATGATACCTAATGGAAATGCTGCAAGATATGTAATAATTAAAGTGACCACACCTAACAGTATTGTATTCGGCATTCTTTCTTTTATTAAATCAATAACTGGTCGCTTATAACGAATAGAATCACCTAAGTCTCCCTTAATTACGTTCTTACCCCATTTAATGTATTGTACATGAATCGGATCGTTTAGCCCAAGCTTTTCACGCTGTGCTTCAATATATTCAGATTTAGCATTTTTAGGATCACCCATCCCAGTAAATGCATCTCCTGGTTGAAGTTTCGAGATTCCAAAGATGACAATAGATGTTAAGAATAGTAACGGAATCATTAATAATAGACGTCTAACGATTAACTGAATCATCTACAAAGCTCCCTTCTTCAAGCAAGATACAAGATGCATAGTGTCGTTCGCTCACCTGTACACTTCTCGGTTTAATCGTCTTACATTCTGCTTTTGCTACAGGACATCTCGTATGAAACGGGCACCCTGACGGCGGATCTGCTGGAGAAGGCAGATCGCCTTTTAATATAATACGTTCTTTACGTTTTTCAGGATCAATTTCAGGAATCGCTGAAATCAATGCTTTCGTATAAGGGTGCTGAGGGTTATTATATACTTCATCCGCTGGTCCTTGTTCTACAAGATGACCTAAATACATAACACCAATGTAATCACTCACGTGTTTAACAACGCTTAAGTCATGCGCGATGAATAAGTAGCTTAAATTGAATTCCTTTTGAAGATCATCCATAATATTCAATACTTGGGACTGTACAGATACGTCTAATGCACTGACGGGTTCATCGGCAATAATTAGTTTCGGCTTCAGGGCAAGTGCACGTGCAATCCCAATCCTTTGACGTTGACCTCCTGAGAATTCATGCGCATAACGGTAATATGCATCTTCATTTAATCCTACGCGGTTAAGCAAATCTTTTACTTCATCTTCAATTTCACTCATTTTCTTTCCATAATAGTTACGAATCGGTTCACCTACGATGTCCCCGACCATCTGCATCGGATTAAGCGACGCATAAGGATCCTGGAAGACCATCTGAAATCCTTTACGTGCTTCTCGCAGATCTTTTCCTTTTATGTTTGTAATATCCTGTCCAAGGAAATTGATTGTTCCATCTGTCGCCTCATGCAGTCGTAATATCGTACGACCTGCAGTAGACTTACCACATCCTGATTCTCCAACGAGACCCATCGTCTCACCTTCTAGAATCTTGAATGAAATACCATCCACTGCTTTGACATGGCCGATTGTATGTTTAAAGAATCCACCTTTAATTGGATAGTGCTGTTTTAAATCTTTTACTTCTAATATCGTCTTCTTTTCCATTACCTTACTACCTCCTCTTTTACGTCATTATAAAGGTGACAATACGCAATATGTCCTTCTTCAAATTCAGACGCTTTAGGGGTATTTGTATAGCAATGTTCCATAGCAAATGGACATCTTTCTGCAAAACGACATCCTTCAGTTCTTAATTCTGTGATGGAAGGCACGATACCTTTAATTGTTTCAAGACGTTCCACTTCTTCATCTAATTTCGGAATAGATTTAAGCAGTAACTGCGTATAAGGATGTTTCGGATTCTTAAATACTTCAGAAACTTTCGCTTTTTCTATAATACGGCCTGCATACATTACGGCCACCGTATCACATACTTCTGAAATTACGCCTAAATCATGAGAAATAAAGATAATTGACATATCCGTCTTTGTCTGAACATCTTTCAGTAATTCTAGAATTTGAGCTTGAACAGTTACATCTAAAGCCGTGGTAGGTTCATCAGCAATGAGTAAGCTTGGCATACATGATATAGCGAGCGCAATCATAACACGCTGACGCATGCCACCTGATAGCTGATGGGGGTATTCATCAACAATCTTGTCCGCACGCGGAATTCCAACTTGTCTTAATAACTCTATTGCACGTTCTCGTGCTTCCTGTTTATTTAACTTTAAATGTAATTGAATCATTTCAATCAACTGATTACCGATTGTGAAAACTGGATTTAAAGAAGTCATCGGCTCCTGGAAGATCATCGAAATTTCTTTACCACGAAATTTGTTTATTTCATCTTCAGTTTTCTTTTCAATATGTTCACCCTTATATATAATTTCTCCTCCAGATATTCTAGAAATTTTCTCAGGGAGTAATTTCATTAGTGACATACTAAGCACAGATTTCCCACATCCTGATTCACCAACGATACCCATCACTTCGCCGCGATCTATACTAAATGATACGCCATCAACCGCATTGTAGAACTTATCTTTGATATCGAATCCAACCTTTAGATCATTAACCTCTATAATTCTTCTATCACTCATATTCTCCCACCTTCATTCTTTCTTAAAAAAAACCTCGATAAGGATCGAGGTTTTTTTATTATTTCTTGTCTTCTACAGCCCATTCATAACGTGGATTTGTACCTTTAAGTGATACTTCAAAGTTTTTGACTCGATCATTAACTACCGTAGTATCTACTAATTCCGCCATAGGAATAACTGGTAATTCTTTGTTCATTAATTGTTGCCATTTCACGTATAAGTCTTTACGTTTTTCTTTATCTGTTCCAACTTTGTCGAAGTCTAATGCATCATCTAATAATTTATCAGATTCTGGATTATTGTAACGAGACTCATTCCAAAGTGCATCTGAACGATATAATCCTGATGGGTCTGGATCAGCGCCTTGAGACCAATTTCTGAAATACACTTCCATACTTTTATCTGCATTCTCTAAATCTGTATTAAACTTACCAAATTCAACCATTTGAACTTTTGTTTTTAAACCAACTTTTTCCCAGTAACCTTTTAAAGCTGCAGTTCGTGGTTCAAATGTCGGATTAGATCCTGCATAATGTTTCAAGTTAACTTCGAATGGTTTACCTTGAGGATCCTCACGGAAGCCATCTCCATCTTTATCTTTATATCCTGCTTCATCCAGTAATTTTTCTGCTTCTTTTGTATCATATTTATAATCTTCTAACTTATCTTTATCCGCTGCTACCCAGTGATTAGATGGAATTAAACTATTAGTTTTTTCTCCATAACCATATAAGAATGCTTTAATCCATTCGTCACGATTAATTGCATGCGCCATCGCTTTACGTAATCTTACATCTTGGTATTTCGGACGTTCTTTTCCGATTTTCATCGTCTTTTTATCATAATCATTTAATACAAATCCAAGAATCATGTAGCTTGTTGAAGGTGATTCTAAAACTTTAAGTTTTTCATCTCCAGATTCTTTAACCTCTTTGGCAATTGGTGGAGTAACAGAAGCCATATCAACTTCTCCACTTTCTAATGCTTGGGTTAATGAAGTCTGTTCAATTACACGTAGGTTGACCTTATCGATTTTTGGTTCGCCTTGCCAGTAATCTTTGAACTTTTCAAATTCAACAGACTCACCGTCAACAATCTTTTTAACTTTGAAAGGTCCAATACCAATTGGATTTTTACGAACTTCTGCTGATTTCCCCATATCCTTTACTGGAATATCTTTAAAAACTTTCTCACTGATAGGAGCGCCTGTCCATAAATTTAATAAATTATTTACTTTCTTCTTATCAAAAGTGATTTCTGCTGTATAGTCATCAATTTTCTTGATACCTGATACAGTATCGGCTTTGCCATCGTGCTTTTCTTTAGCACCTTTAATATCTTCCACACCAGTATAACGAGGACCATCGTAATCTTTATCCGCTAAAGTTTCTAAAGTGAAGATCCAGTCATTAATTGTAAATTCATTGCCATCTTGCCATTTAATACCTTTTTTAACTTTGAATTCATAAGTTTTACCGTCACCTTTATCTTTCCACGAAAGAATTTTAGGCTTAATCTCTAGTTGATCGTTAAAATCTACTAATCCATCATTGAAATAACTAATAACTTCTGTATCTCCCGTACTTCCTGCAAAGATAGACTGGAAGTTACCTTCTGGTGGTGCAGTCAGCCCTACATTTAAAGTCCCGCCTTTAGCGTCACTTTTTTCTGTTTTACCACTTTTTGCACTTGTCTTGCCCGTATCTTCATTCTTCTTACCGCCACCACATGCAGCAAGTACTAAAACTAATGCAAGCATTAAAATACTGAAAAACTTAAACTTTCTCTTCATGTTATACCCCCCATATTTGAATTAAAGTTGGAATCTATACTTATCGTGTTAGATTTTCCATTATATGAATAAATATTATATTCATATAATGGAAAACCCAATGAATAATGTACGAATTCCGATATAAATTATTAGCTTAAATAAATTATATTTATTTCAGACAATTCTGTCAACGTAATTTTTCAGATTTTTTACTTTTCGTACTTTTAATTTATACTCTTTCGTTTGTCAAAATAAGCTAGACAATTCCTCATCTTCGATGAAACTCATAAATACTTCCAATGGTGTTTTATAGCCCAGCGATTTTCTGG
>NZ_PPRM01000068.1:1431-74280 GCF_002902665.1 Macrococcoides caseolyticum | reverse complement strand
CCAGAAAATCGCTGGGCTATAAAACACCATTGGAAGTATTTATGAGTTTCATCGAAGATGAGGAATTGTCTAGCTTATTTTGACAAACGAAATATATAATAAAAAAGCGCTTGGTAGGCGCTTTTTTATTATGAAAAAATTTATATTATTAAGCGTTCGGGGTGACTGTATACATTAAAGCTATCATTTCTTATAAATCCAATTGCGGTAATGTTTAAATCATCGGCAAGCTTAATTGCAAGATCTGTCGGAGCAGATTTACTTAATATTATTCCGACACCAATTTTAGAGGCTTTTATGAGTATCTCAGAAGAGATTCTACCTGAGAATATTAATATTTTATCTTTAATCGGTATACGATTTAATATGCAGTGTCCATATAGTTTGTCCATTGCATTGTGGCGACCGATATCTGTGCGGTGTAAATAGAACGCGTCGCCATCGCTGATTGCTGCGTTATGCAGGCCACCTGTTACTTGAAATGCTTTACTTTCACTTTGAAGATGGTGCATCATACGAATAACTTCACTTGGCGTAATCGTCTTCTCAGTTGTAGATACTTTAGACGTTTGCATATCATTAACAAAATAAAACTGTCTGCTTTTCCCGCAGCAGGAACTGATCATACGTTTTGAGTGATTTGCATGAATCGAATGTATCACATGAGTTAGTGTAATATGACACAGTCCTTTTGAATCATCAAGATGGAATTTCTCGATATCGCTAAACTTTCTTATAATGCCTTCAGATGCTAGAAACCCTATGATAAGCTCTTTCATATAATCAGGTGTACACACTATTGTTGCGAATTCTTCGTTATTGATATAAATCGTTAATGGGAATTCAGTCGCAATCTGATCATGCTCCTCACGTAATCCGTCACGATCATACTTCAATATATTATTTGTAACATAAACTTCATGCGTCATTATGATTCCCCCTTTAGTTATATCATATCAAATTAAGGTCATAACATAATTGACAATTGCTTCAAAATAAAAATTTTGAATACATTATTGAACGGTTATCTATAGGGATTCCCCTACATACTTTAGGACATTCCCCAATGGCTCTAACTTGTGAAAAGTTTCATAATCTAAAGTAAGAGGGCGAATGTCTAAAAGGAGTGTTATAAATGGCAATTGGAACAGGATTACGTTTCTTTAAACCAACAGAAAAATTCAATGGAAATTGGTCAGTTTTAGAAGAGAAAAGTCGCGAATGGGAAAAGATGTACCGTCAACGCTGGAGTCACGATAAAGTTGTAAGAACGACGCATGGCGTAAACTGTACAGGTTCATGTTCATGGAAAGTCTTTGTTAAAAACGGTATTATCACTTGGGAAAATCAGCAAATTGACTATCCTTCATGTGGTCCGGACATGCCTGAATTCGAACCTCGTGGTTGTCCGCGTGGTGCGTCATTCTCATGGTATGAATATAGTCCGTTACGTATTAAATTCCCGTATGTGCGTGGAATATTATGGCGCATGTGGCAAGAAGCATTAGAAACGACTGGAGATCCAGTTCGTGCGTGGCAATCGATTGTTGAAGACGAAACTAAAGCAAAAGCATATAAACAAGCGCGTGGTATGGGTGGTCATGTTCGTGTGAACTGGCGTGAAGTTACACAGCTTATTGCAGCACAACTCATTTACACAATTAAGAAATATGGACCAGACCGCATTGCAGGTTTTACGCCAATCCCTGCGATGAGTATGATTTCATATGCATCAGGTGCGCGTTTCATCTCGTTACTTGGTGGGGAAATGTTATCGTTTTATGACTGGTATGCAGATTTACCGCCAGCATCTCCACAAGTTTGGGGTGAGCAGACAGATGTTCCAGAATCGAGTGACTGGTATAATGCAGGTTATATTATTATGTGGGGTTCTAACGTACCATTAACACGTACTCCAGATGCTCACTTTATGACAGAAGTAAGATATAAAGGTGCGAAAGTTGTATCAGTAGCACCTGACTATGCTGAAAATGTTAAGTTTGCAGATAACTGGTTAGCACCAAATCCTGGTACAGATGCAGCACTTGCACAGGGTATGACACATGTAATACTTGATGAGTTTTATGAGAAACGTCAAGAACCGATGTTTATTGAGTATGCAAAACAATATACAGACATGCCGTTCTTAATTATGTTAGATAAACATGAAGATACATTGAAAGCAGGACGTTTCTTACGTTCGAGTGATTTAGGGGACACTTCAGAGCATAGCGAATGGAAACCAGTTGTATTTGATGAATTATCAAATTCAATTGTTGTGCCTAACGGTACGATGGGACAACGTTGGGAAAAAGATGTGAAATGGAATATTAAATTAGAAACAGCAGACGGTATTAAAATTGCTCCTGCAATGACTATTAAAGATAAAGGTCATGATGTCGTTGAGATTGTATTCCCATTCTTTGATAATGCAGGTAATGGAACATTCAGACGTCCAATTGCAGCGAAGAAAGTCACACTTGATGATGGTACAGAACAATATGTTGCTACAATCTATGATTTAATGTTGTCTCAATATGGTGTAAACCGTTTTAACACAGATTTAGAAGCAAAAGATTATGATGATGAAAGTTCTATCTATACACCAGCTTGGCAAGAGAAGATTACAGGTGTAAAACCATCAATCGTTGTTCAAGTTGGACGTGAATTTGCACAAAATGCAATCGACACTGGTGGACGTTCAATGATTATTATGGGCGCGGGTATAAATCACTGGTTTAACTCAGATACAATTTACCGTTCAGTATTAAACTTAGTGACATTATGTGCAACACAAGGTGTAAATGGCGGAGGCTGGGCACATTACGTTGGTCAGGAGAAATGTCGTCCAATAGAAGGTTGGTCTACGATTGCATTCGCGAAAGACTGGCAAGGTCCACCAAGACTACAAAACGCAACGAGCTGGTTCTACTTTGCTACAGACCAATGGAAATACGAAGAATCTGGTGTAGATGCATTAACATCACCACTTGCAGAAAATGTAAAACATCAGCATCCGGCAGATTATAACGTGCTTGCAGCACGACTTGGATGGTTACCATCATATCCGCAGTTTGATACAAACAGCTTATTGTTCGGTGAAGATGCACGTGAAGCGGGTAACTTTACAAATGAAGAAGTGATAAAACGCGCCGTTGAAAGTGTGAAATCACGTGAAACGAAATTTGCAGTAGAAGATCCGGATAATAAGAAGAATCATCCGAAGACATTATTCGTATGGCGCTCGAACTTAATTTCTTCTTCAGCTAAAGGTCAAGAGTACTTTATGAAACATTTATTAGGTACGAAACACGGATTACTCGCTGAACCGAATGAAACAGAAAAACCAGAAGAAATTGTATGGCGTGAGGATACAGAAGGCAAATTAGATTTACTAGTAGCACTCGATTTCCGTATGACGACAACACCGCTATATGCAGACGTTGTATTACCAGCTGCGACATGGTATGAAAAACATGATATATCTTCTACAGATATGCATCCATTCGTTCATCCGTTTAATCCAGCCGTAGATCCACTTTGGGAATCAAGAAGTGATTGGGATATTTATAAATCTATCGCGAAGACATTCTCTGAAATGTCAGAACGTCACTTAAAAGGAACTTATAAAGATGTGGTTACAGCACCACTTGCGCATGATTCACAGCAAGAAATCTCTACACCTATGGGTATCGTTCGTGACTGGACAAAAGGTGAAGTAGAACCAATACCAGGTAAGACGATGCCAGGATTTGCTGTTGTCGATCGTACGTATACAGACATATATGATAAATACGTATCAGTAGGACCTTTACTTGAAAATGGTAAAGTTGGTGCTCACGGGGTAAGCTTTAGTGTTAAAGAGGAGTACAACGAACTGCGTTCAATGGTGGGTACGTACGAAGATGATACAGTGAAAAATGGCTTGCCGAGAATTGATACAGCAAAACGTGTTGCAGATGTAATCTTGAATGTTTCTTCGGCAACAAATGGCCACGTATCTCAAAAATCATATGAAGATCTAGAAAATCAGACAGGCATGGAATTAAAAGATATTTCAGCAGAACGTACAGCTGAGAAAATTACATTCCAGAACATTACAGCACAGCCACGTGAAGTGATACCGACTGCAGTGTTCCCTGGATCAAATAAATTAGGACGTCGTTATTCTCCATTTACAACGAATATCGAACGATTAGTACCTTTTAGAACGTTAACAGGACGTCAAAGTTACTATATTGACCATGAAGTGTTCCAGCAATTTGGCGAATCGCTTCCTGTTTACAAACCGACATTACCTCCAATGGTATTCGGTACGAAAGATAAGATGATAAAAGGTGGCGTGGATAGTTTAGTTTTACGTTACTTAACACCACATGGTAAATGGAATATTCACTCGACATATCAAGATAACTTGCACATGTTAACGTTGTTCCGTGGAGGTCCAACGGTGTGGATTAACAATGAAGATGCAGCGCAGCATAATATTAACGATAACGACTGGTTAGAAGTATATAACCGTAACGGACTTGTTACAGCTCGTGCTGTGGTTTCTCACCGTATGCCACGCGGTACGATGTTCATGTATCATGCACAAGATAAACATATTCAAACACCAGGGTCTGAAATTACAGATACGCGTGGTGGTTCACATAATGCGCCAACACGTATTCACTTGAAGCCAACACAACTTGTTGGGGGTTATGCACAAATTAGTTACGGATTTAACTACTATGGTCCAATTGGTAACCAACGTGATGTTTACGTTGCTGTACGTAAGATGAAGGAGGTTGATTGGCTTGAAGATTAAAGCACAAGTCGCAATGGTAATGAATTTAGATAAATGTATCGGATGCCATACATGTAGTGTTACATGTAAGACGACCTGGACAAATCGTCCAGGTGCTGAATATATGTGGTTTAACAACGTAGAGACGAAGCCAGGTATCGGTTATCCAAAGCGTTGGGAAGATCAGGAACAATATAAAGGTGGATGGCAATTAAGTCGTAAAGGAAAGTTAGAGCTGAAATCAGGTTCTAAACTTTCTAAGATTGCCTTAGGTAAGATCTTCTATAATCCTGATATGCCTGAAATGAAAGATTACTATGAACCATGGACGTATAACTATGCAGATTTAACGAATGCAAAAGAGAAAAAGCATTCTCCGGTTGCACGTGCAGAATCATTAATAACAGGCAAGAAAATGGACTTAGAATGGGGACCAAACTGGGAAGATGATTTAGCAGGTGCTCATATTACTGGTCCAACTGATCCGAACATTGAAAAAATTGAAGAGGAAATCAAATTTAATTTTGAACAAACGTTTATGATGTATTTACCACGTTTATGTGAACACTGTTTAAACCCAAGTTGTGTGGCAAGTTGTCCGAGTGGCGCAATGTATAAACGTGATGAAGATGGTATCGTCCTTGTAGACCAGGATGCATGTCGCGGATGGCGTTACTGTATGACCGGTTGTCCTTACAAAAAGGTTTACTTCAACTGGAAAACAAATAAAGCTGAAAAATGTACATTCTGTTTCCCGCGTGTTGAAGCTGGTCTTCCGACAGTATGTTCTGAAACATGTACTGGCCGTATGCGTTATTTAGGGGTATTACTGTATGATGCAGATAAAGTATTAGAAGCTGCATCAGTAAAAGATGAAAAAGATTTATATCAATCTCAACTTGATTTATTCTTAGATCCGTTTGATCCAGAAGTAATTGCGCAAGCTGAGCGTGATGGTATTAGTCAGGAATGGATTGAAGCAGCACAAAATTCACCAGTATATAAATTAGCAATTGAATATAAATTAGCATTCCCATTACATCCTGAGTATCGTACATTACCAATGGTTTGGTATTGTCCGCCACTTAGTCCGATTATGAACTACTTTGAAGGGAAGGATTCAATTAAGAATCCGGATATGATTTTCCCGGCAATTGAAGAAATGCGCTTACCAATTCAATATTTAGCGAATATGCTGACAGCAGGAGATGCTGAAACAGTGAAGCGCGCATTACAAAAAATGGCGATGATGCGTAGTTATATGAGAGCTATTTCAAGCGGTAAAGATTTCGATGAATCAAGGCTTGATCGTGTTGGTTTAACAGCACAACAAGTAAAAGCAATGTATCGCTTACTTGCGATTGCTAAACATGAAGATCGTTTCGTCGTTCCGACATCACATAAAGAAGGTTATGTAAATACGTATAGCGCTCAAGGTGGCGAAGGTTATACAAGTGACAACTTCGGAGCAGATTGTGATGGTTGTGGACCAGTACCAACTGGTAAATCAGGAAAAGAAGTGTATGAAGATAACTTCTACGGAGGCATTTGGCGTGATTGATTTAAATAAATTATACGAGTATAAAAAGTCATTCGGATTTTTTAGCCACCAGCTCGTTTATCCTGAAAAATTAAACTTCCATCCTAAAGCTTTTGAAGGTGTGTTTGACAACAATCATCCAGCTTATGAAGCAGTAAATCAATATTGGAAAGATATGCATGAAATTAGTCTGTCAGAAATACAGGAAGTCTATACTTCTACATTTGATTTCGAGAAAAAAACGACATTATATATGACATTTGTGAAGTTCGAAGATAAAAAAGAACGCGGACAAATGCTTGCACGATTAAAAGTATTATATGAAATGTTCGGTTTAGAAATGCCGTCATCTGAGTTATCGGATTTCTTACCTTTAATGTGTGAATTTATTTATGCAGCTGAATGGCGTGGGGATGATCGCGCTGAAGAAAGTATGCAGTTAGTACTTATGGTCATTGAAGACGGTACTTATAATTTGCTCGGTGCATTAGAGAAGATTCAAAGTCCATACTACAATTTAATCCTTGCTATTCGTGAAACTTGTAAAGCGTGTCTATCAATAGACGATAAAGAGGTGACATCACATGCTTAGTCAATTACTATGGGTAATCTTTCCATACGCATGTATTGCTATATTTATTATCGGTCATATTTTCCGTTTTAAGTATGATCAGTTCTCATGGACTGCGAAGTCAAGTGAGTTTGTAGAAAAGAAACAACTGATGTGGGGAAGTATTTTATTTCATTTAGGTATTATTCCAGTTATAATGGGCCACATTGTCGGGCTTGGAATTCCTGCAAACTGGTTAAGAGCAATAGGTATAAATGATCATATCTATCATATCGGAGCGGTATACATTGGAAGTATTTTTGGTATTGTAACGCTTATCGGTATGTTATTATTAACAGCAAGACGTATCACGAATCAAAATGTAAGGCATTTAAGTTCTGCATCAGATATATTAGTAAACTTATTGTTATTATTGATTGTATTCTTAGGTTGTTATTCAACAATCGTAACGAATGCTACAACACCAGATTTTGATTATCGTGCGACCATTTCAGAATGGTTTAGAGGGTTGTTAATTCTTAGACCTCAAGCAGAATTTATGCTAAATGTACCACTAGCATTTAAACTGCATGTCATCTCTGGATTTTTAATTACAGCACTATGGCCATTTACACGACTCGTTCATGTGTGGAGTGTGCCAGTAAACTATGTAGGCCGTAGTCATATTATTTATCGTAAACATAGATAACGGTTAGGAGAGGTAGCATGGAAGCGATACACTATAATTATCAAGATGAAGTAAATCAATTAAAAGATAAATTAAATGTAGATTTTGTTGGCCTTGCAATGCCCTCTGATCTAATCTTACAGACTGATATACATTGGACATTTGTATCGGGAGCTACAAACGAAAGATATAAAAAAATAGAACTTCAAAAAGGAAAGGGTATCGCCGGATTTGTTCTCAAATCCGGCCGTTCCTGGATAGAATTAGATATTTCAACAAGCAGTATTGCAACGCATATCTTTGACTTTCCGATAGTGAGATTCGAGAAGTTAACTAATTTTATGGCTATACCTCTTTGGAAATATAATAAAGTGGCAGCAGTTCTACTTGTCGGCAATAGAGAACAACGTCCATTCAATCTAGAAGTTTATGAAACAATTAATGGTGAGTTAGATAAAGGATTCGGTGCATTTTATCGTAAGGATGTGATTAATAGTGTCACTTAGTATGAATCAATTTAATCAGAATTTATTAGAAGAACTGATCAAATATTATTACAATGATACGGAAGAATTAATCATTTTCATCAATGCGGATAACTCAATTATTACGATGAATGATGCTGCAAAACGCGTGTTAAATTACGAAAAGAACTTAGATGCGTTACTTGAAAGTTTTTGTTCGACTTGTATGGGTTATACGAATGAACATGCACTGATGTCCTGTATGAATTGTTTTATGAAAGAAGATAAAAATAATCAATCATTTCAACTCTTTTTAAAGAATGAAATCGGAGAACCAGTGGCTTATTCAGCATCATTTGTAATACTTCAGAATGCACCGAACGTGAAGGTACTTACATTACAAAATGTATCGCCTCAACTTAGAACGCAGGAAATACTACATCAAAAAAAAATTACGAAAAAAATTATTAATGCACAAGAGAATGAAAGAAAAAGAATTTCTCGTGAATTACATGATAGTGTAGTTCAGGAATTACTGAATGTTGTGGTTGATTTAAGATTGTTAAAATATAAAAACGATGAGGAGCAGGATAAACATATACAGCTGATTGAAGGTTCGATGTCCAGATTGATGAATGATATTCGGAATTTATCGCTTGAATTGCGTCCTTCCTCACTTGATGATCTCGGTCTGGTTGCAGCATTCCGTTCACATTTTAAACAATTAGAAAAGAACTATGGTTTAGATGTCCAGTTCGATACAAACATTCAGTTGGAGCGTTTCTCAAATGAAATTGAAACAGCAGTTTATCGTATTACGCAGGAAGCGATACTTAATGCATTAAAATATGCTAATGTTGATGAGGTACATGTGTTAGTTCAAAAAGAACAAGATGAACTGATTGTAGAAATTAGTGACAATGGAGATGGATTTGAGATGGGACAGTCACCTAAAGGCACAGGGCTCGGTTTATTTGGAATACAGGAACGTGCAGAAATTGTAAACGGGTCTGTAAAAATTAACAGTGAGAAAGGTAAGGGGACTTTTGTGACACTCACCATTCCACTTTAGGGGGAGTAACATGAAAATAGTAATTGCTGATGATCATGCAGTGGTCAGAACTGGTTTTTCCATGATTCTTAACTATCAGGAAGACATGGAAGTTGTAGCAACTGCTGCAGATGGATTAGAAGCTTTTCAAGTTGTAGCAACACATAAACCTGATGTATTAATTATGGATTTAAGCATGCCACCGGGAGAATCTGGGTTAATTGCAACCGGTAAAATTAAAGATGCTTTTCCGGAAACTAATATATTAATCCTTACGATGTATGATGATGATGAGTATTTATTTCATGTATTAAAGAATGGTGCCAATGGCTATATATTAAAAAATGCGCCGGATGAAGAACTGATTCAGGCAGTAAAGACAGTTTATGCTGGAGATACTTATATTGATCCGAAGATGGCAACCTCACTTGTTCATGAGCTCATCCATCATGATAGTGAATACTCAGCTAAAAATGATCACTTAAAAATACTATCTAAAAGAGAGTTAGAGATTTTACCACTGATCGCTAAAGGCTATGGTAATAAAGAGATTGCAGAGATGCTTTTTGTATCTGTAAAGACAGTCGAAGCACATAAGGCAAGAATAATGGATAAGTTGAATTTAAAATCAAAGCCTGAGCTTGTAGAATATGCTTTAAAGAAAAAATTATTAGATTTTTAAAAACAGCTAAAACGCTTTGTGCGCTTTAGCTGTTTTTCATCTTCTTATAAATATCATAGTTGACTTCTAAAACATTTACAAATGCGTAGTCATTATTTTTATAGGTATGTTTGTTAAAGATTTTAATAACTTCTTCTTTATCTAACTTTGAATGTTTTACGATGCGATTTAACTGATACTTTGCAGCATCAAGTGTGATGTTTGGATCCAGTCCAGAGCCTGATGCAGTAATTAAATCGACAGGTACCTTACCATTATTTTCTTTCTCTATTTCTTGTATAGAGGTGTTGATTCGTTTTTCAAGTTCTGGATTCTTATTGCTCATATTAGACCCGCCGGATACAGGCGTTATAGTTTTTTCACTTGAAACGTTAACATTATAATTAACAGCAGAAACTCTACTATGCAAATATGCGTTTGAAGTAAAGGTTTGACCGATATGTTTAGAGCCAATGACGTCTTTATCGTTATGAATTAAACTGCCCTCTGATTGATGGGGGAAAACAATGTTAGCGATTACGGTTACTGTTAAAGGATAAAGCAGCCCACAAATAATCATTAATAATAGACTTGTTATAAGAGATGTCTTTAATATACGTAACATAATTGCCTCCTAAAATAAATTGATAAGCAAATCGATGATTTTGATGCCTATAAATGGTGCGATAAGACCACCTAACCCGAAAATCATCATATTTTTAAATAAAATCATCTGCTGATTTTGAGATTTAAAATTAACACCTTTCAGCGCAACAGGTATAAGTAACGGAATAATGATTGCATTAAAGATGAGTGCAGAAAGTATTGCTGATTGTGCACTGCCGAGATGCATAATATTCATGACTTCAATACCTGGAATGAGTCCGGTGAATAATGCCGGAATAATCGCAAAGTATTTAGCGACATCGTTGGTAATACTAAATGTAGTTAGTGCACCTCGTGTAATCAGAAGTTGTTTCCCAATTTCAACAATTTCGATAAGTTTAGTTGGATCAGAATCAAGGTCGATCATATTGCTCGCTTCTTTCGCTGCACTTGTCCCTGAGTTCATTGCTACGCCGACGTTGGCAACAGCAAGTGCAGGTGCATCATTCGTACCATCCCCGGTCATTGCTACAACTTTTCCAAGTTTTTGGGCTTCTTTAATAACATTAATCTTATCCTCTGGTTTACATTCAGCAACAAAGCGGTCAACACCTGCTTCTTTAGCGATACTTGCGGCAGTTAATGGGTTGTCGCCAGTACACATTACTGTTTCAATACCAAGATTTCTTAAAGCTTTAAATCTTTCTGGTAAGCCCGACTTAACAGTATCTTTTAAATGAATTACACCAATGATACCTTTATGGCTCATTACGGCCAACGGTGTTCCTCCATCATTAGCAATATCATCTGTAATAGAAATTAAATTTTTAGGTACTTCGAAATGATATGACGCAGCTTTTTTTATAATTGCATCAACAGCACCTTTAACAAAAAATGTATCGTGCGTTTTAATTCCACTCATTCTAGTCTGTGCGGTGAATGGAATTTCTTCGTAATCGGTGATGCTATATTTTTTATCGTTATAATCTTGTAAATATTGAATAATAGAACGCCCTTCTGGTGTTTCGTCATCGAATGAACTAAAGTATATTGCTTCGTAAATTTGATCAGCATCATCAACTTTAAGTGGAATGAACGCGTGTGCCATACGATTTCCATAAGTGATAGTCCCTGTTTTATCGAGAATCATAATATCTACATCACCACAAGATTCTACTGCTTTACCACTTTTTGCGATGACGTTGAAGTGTGTTACACGATCCATTCCTGCAATACCGATAGCGGATAACAATGCGCCAATCGTGGTTGGAATTAAACAGATGAATAATGCGATTATAGAGATAAGAGAAAGCTTTAAATTTAAATATTCAGCCAAAGGTACAAGGGTCACCATAACGATTAAAAATATTAATGTTAAACTCGTGAGAATTGTAGATAGTGCTAATTCGTTCGGAGTTTTATGTCTTGCAGCACCTTCTACAAGTGCAATCATTTTATCTAGGAATGAATCACCTTCATTCGCTGTAATTTTAATTTTTAAAGTATCACTGACAACCGTTGTACCACCTGTTACACTTGTGAAATCTCCGCCAGATTCTTTAGTGACTGGAGCTGATTCACCAGTTATAGCTGACTCATCCACTAAAGCTGTACCTTCGATGATTTCCCCATCGTTTGGAATCACTTCACCTTGTGAAACGATGACGATATCACCACTTTTAAGTTCTTCTGAACGCACTATTTTTTCGCCGGCATCTGTAAGAAGACGCGCATTCATTTCCTTTTTCTTGCTTCGTAAATGCTTTGCTTCAGCCTTACCTCGGCCCTCAGCAATACTTTCAGCAAAATTTGCGAAAAGTATTGTGATGAACAATATAAAACATACTATCCAGTGATATGCATCAGGCTGTTCCATTAAGAAGATGTCAGGTAGAAATCCTCCGATAAGTGTGATAAGAAAGGTTACTAGTAAAACAAACATAACGGGATTTCGATATAATGATTTTGGATTAAATTTTAAGAACGCTTCTTTTAATGCTTCGATAAACAATTCACGGGTAATGACTTTCATATTGAATCCTCCATTAACGAGTAATAAATTCTGATATTGGACCAAGTGTCAATACTGGTAAGAATGTCAGTGCGCTAAATATTATGACAATAATGACTAACAACGTATTGAATACAGGAGTATCGATAGCGAGTTCGTTATCAGTACTTCTCTGAAGTTTTTTTGCAAGTAGTGATGCGGTAAATAATTGCAGGATCATGGCTGGAAAACGACCTAAAAACATTGCTAGACCAGTTGTATAATTCCAGAATGGTGTATTATCACCAAGTCCTTCAAACCCAGAACCGTTATTAGCACTGGATGAAGTATATTCATATACGATTTGACTAAGACCATGCGCCCCTGGATTTGTTACAGCTTCTAGTGCATGAGGATATAAAGTCGCTATTGCACTAAAGCCCAGTATGATTGCCGGATGAATAATAAGTGCTAGAGAAACAAGTTTCATCTCTTTACTTTCTAACTTTTTACCGAATATTTGTGGTGTACGCCCGATCATTAATCCTGCAATAAAGAGTGTTAACAGTACGTACATAAAGAAGTTTAAGAAACCGACACCTTCTCCTCCAAAAATACTATTCATCATCATTAATATCAGTGGAATCATACCACCGAGTGCAGTTTGAGAATCATGCATATTATTTACTGTACCGGTTGTAAAACTTGTCGTGATAGTTGAGAATAATGAACTTTGTGTAATTCCGAAGCGTACTTCTTTTCCTTCCATATTCATCGCATCCTGAATGGGAGACGTATGGCTATGTTGCTCAAATATTTGATTGCTGAAGAACATTACACAAACAATTGCAAATAATATTCCGATATAATAGAATGCTTGTTTTTGTGAAGTGGCTTTATAATATTTTAAAGCGAAAGTGAACATCACAAATATAGAACCGGGTATTAACATCATTGAAATCATTTCGATAATATTGGTAATTACAGTAGGATTCTCAAATGGTGTAGAAGAGTTCGCACCAAAGAATCCACCACCATTTGTTCCAAGATGTTTAATACTTTCAAGAGATGCTACTGGACCACGAGCAATCGATTGATAGGTTCCTTCTAAAGTTTTAAGCGTTATTGTACTTTTTAATGTCTGGACTGAGCCTTGCTGTACCAATAATAAACTTACGATTATTGAGAGAGGCAATAAGACCATCATGATAAATTTCGTAAGATCAAGATTGAAATTTCCGACTTTGTCCTGATAACTAAACAATCTTTTGATAAAGGCAAGAGCTATACAAAATCCAGAGCCGGCAGATGTAAACATTAGAAATGTAATAACCACCATTTGTGATAAATAACTTAGACCTGTTTCACCGGCATAATGCTGCAAGTTTGTATTCGTAATAAATGAGATAACTGTATTAAATGCTAAGCCAGCATCCATATTATCAATATGATTAGGATTTAAAGGTAAATGTTTTTGTGTGCGTAAAATAATATATGTTAGTAAAGCCATTATTAAATTAGTCATGATAAAAGTTAATAAATATTCTTTTGTGGACTGTTTTGAATAGCTCATACGAAGTAGTCTTAACATTCTATATTCAATCAGTTCATATTTTTTATAAAGCAATGAATCACTTTTAATAAATAATAGAAATAAATAGTACCCTATGATAGAAATACTAAGAAAAAAGATAACTGAGAGTAATAAAAAGTCTTTCATTAAAAGCTCCTCCTAATAGCGTTCTGGATAAAGTAATGCGTGAATTAAATACAATATAAATCCGATAACTGCAACATATAACAGCATATTAATCCTCTTTTCTTTTTAAATGTTGTTCTAACCAGTGAATAGCAGCAAACATCAAAATAAATAATGATATTAACGTAATATCAAAAATCAAATAATCCATTTTTTCTCCTCCTATGAAATGCTTAAGAAAAATATAGCATCTAAAAAATTAAGATGGTGTTAGTGTTCGGAAGTGAGTTATTAAGATGGTATTAAGATTATGTGTTTCATCTATGCAATGTGAATTTCTTCTTTTAAAATCGAGTTAAGAGGTGAGCATATGAAAGGGAAGCTAAAGATTTATTTAGGATATGCAGCAGGGGTAGGAAAAACATATAAGATGCTAAAGGAGGGACAACGACTTCATGCGCGAGGTATAGATGTAAAAATTGGTTATATAGAGCCGCATCAAAGACCGGAAACAGTAGAACAGTTAAATGGATTACCAGCAATTGAAGCGATGAAAGTAGTATATAAAAATCATATACTTTATGAACCGAATATAGATGAAATTATTCACCAACATCCACAAGTCGTATTGATTGATGAACTTGCGCATCATAATCCACCTGGATCCCGTCATGAGAAAAGGTGGCAGGACATTGCAGAAATATTAAATCATGGTATTGATGTCCATACTACAGTTAACATACAGCATATCGAATCTTTATATCATATGATTAAATCGATTACTGGCGTTATAGTTAACGAAAGAATTCCTGATGAAGTGATTCATCAGTCTCATGCCATTGAGTTTATAGACATAGAACCGGAAGAACTTATACAGCGTTTAAAAGAAGGTAAGATTTATAACCAAAGAAAAGTACCCACTGCACTAGATAATTTTTTTAAAATTGAACACCTAATTCAACTAAGGGAAATAGCATTAAGAGAGCTTGCAAAAGTCCAGGATAATAAAATGAGTGTACATGCAATTCCTGTTCATTCAGAACAAATTATTGCTGTAGGCATGACATCCTCTCCAACAAGTCACGAAGTTATTAGAGCTGGTGCACGAATGGCGAAAGCTTTTAAAGCGGAGCTGGTTGGTATTGTTGTAGAAAATGAAGATAGTATAGACAGTGCAGTGCTTAATGAAAATTTAAAGCTGCTCGATGCATTAGGTGGAAGATACGTAAAATTATATGGGGATGAAGTTGAACAAATCGGTGATTGGTGTAGGTTGAATAGAGTAGATAAACTTGTATTAGGAAGAAGTTTAAAACAAAAATGGTTTCAAGATGACATCATTACAAGAATTAATAAAAATTATCAAGAGATAAATGTAATCATTATAAGCAATGCGATTACATATACGGATAAACAAAAATATTCATTACCGAAATTTGATGTACAGTTCTTAGAATTATTTAAACTAATCGTTATACTCTCAATATGTACGTTAATTGCATTGTTAATGTTTAATATTAATCTCAATGAATCGAATACAATAACTGTTTATATGCTCGGTGTCCTTGTACTGGCATTATGGACGGAGTCGAGATGGATGATATTGATCAGTTCAATAAGTGCCGTATTAACCTTTAATTATTTCTTTACTGTACCTAGATTTTCATTTGAAGCATATCGCTCTGATTATCCGGCGACTTTCTTGATCATGTTCATATCAGGGTTGATTATTAGTTCATTAGCAAAAGGTGTGAAAAGACAAACGAAGATTGCACGATTTAAGACGTATCGTATGAGCTTGTTACTTGAGACGAACAAACAATTATCAGAAGCAAACAGTGCCTTAAATATCGTTCATTGCGTAAAGGAACAATTATCTAGATTACTTACAGGACAAATTGATATTTATAAAGCGGATGAAATATATGCGAGTTCGCTTGATGATACACTGAAAAATCACGTAAAATGGGCTGTGAAAAATAATACGCCTGCAGGTTATATGACGGATACTTTTGCAGGTTTAAATGCACTGATTATTCCAGTCATCGTCTCATACCGATACGAATATGTCATTATTATTCATGTTACAGAAGAAGATAAACTTCAATTTGAAGAAGATATCATTTATTCGATTATCGGTGATATGACCAGTGCTTTAAAAAGATTAGATTTATATGAAGAAAAAGAATTGCAGCTGAAAGAAAAAGAACAGGAGAAAACAAGAAGTACATTCTTAAAATCTATTTCTCACGATATAAGAACACCACTAACAACGATAATGGGTAATGCTCAATTACTTAAGGAATCAAATCTAGATGATGCTAATATTGCTCTATCTATTTATGAAGATGCAAAGTGGTTAAATAATTTAGTGAATAATATATTACTTGTAACGAAGATGGAACAAGAAGATAAACTAAATCTCCAGTTAGCACTGTTAGAAGAAATAATTTATCAAGCGTATCAACTTTCCTCTAAAAGGAGTGGAAATAAATCTATTCAGCTTCACATAGAAGATACTTTAATGTTTGTTGAAGTAGATGAGTATTTAATCACCCAGGTTATTATCAATTTAATAGATAATGCATTAAAATATACACCGGAAACTGCTCAAATCGAAATACATGCATTTAGAATTGATGGTAAAGTAACAATAGAAGTCAGAGACAATGGCTTTGGTGTGAACGGGGTGGAACATGATAAATTATTTGAACAGTTCTATACGAATAATATTACTTCAGATAAAAGTAGAGAAGGACTTGGGCTTGGTCTATATATTTGTCAGGTTATATTAAAAGCGCATCAATCTTCATTGTATGTAAAGGATAATGAACCTCAAGGGGCAATATTCGGCTTCCAGCTCCAATTAAAGGAGGAAGTTCTGTGAAACAGAAATTATTAGTAATAGAGGATGATAAATCTGTACAACTCTTGCTAACAAGAATATTTGAAAAACAACAGTATACGACTAAAATAGCATCTAACGGTAAAGATGGAATATTTGAAGTACAAAATTTTAATCCTGATTTAATCATTCTTGACTTAGGATTACCGGATATTGATGGGTTAGAAGTAATTAATCAGCTCAAACAATTTAGTGACACACCTATCCTAGTGCTTAGTGCCAGAGCAGATTCTAATGAAAAAGTAAGCTGTCTGGATCTTGGTGCAGAAGATTATGTCACGAAACCTTTTGATGCTGAGGAATTACTAGCCAGAGTCCGTGTCTTGATTCGAAGACATTTTAAGATGAACGAACAAGAGAAGTATTATGTAAATGGTGATTTGAGAATTGATTATGAAGGTCATAAAGTATATGTCGGTGAACAAATCATTCACCTTACACCAATTGAGTATCGTTTAATTGTACTATTGTCACTGAACACTGGCAAAGTATTGACGTATAATTATATTTTGAAGGAAATCTGGGGACAGGTAATGGAAAGTGAACTTCCGTCATTGCGTGTCTTTATGACAACATTACGCAAAAAAATTGAGAAAGATCCAAAAAATCCAGAATATATTGAGACGCATATGTCCGTTGGCTATCAAATGAATAAAATCATTTAAAGGGAATTTCCTAATATCTTTTCTAAATCATTCATTTACAATGGAGTAAAAGAATTGATAGGACGTGTAGATATGCAACAATTCCAGACGAAGATGAAAGCATTACGCATATTAGAAAATGAGCACATGCTCATTAGAAGTTTAATGCATGAATGGTTTAGTGAAATGCAAATTATTAAAACATGCGCACCGCTCGCGCGTTTTGAACATGTAAACAACATACGTAAATTGATAACCGCATTCATTCCTGTATTGATGAAACATCAGGAAAAAGAATCACGCTTCTTCTTTCCTATCCTAGGTTCATATATCGGAACAGATCAAGGTCCGATTATTACGATAGAAGCAGAACACGATGAGATGATGCAGTACTTTAATCACTTCTTAGAGGTGACAAAGGTGATGAATTACGAAGTGGAAGATATCCCTTTAATCATGCAGGATTTAAATGAAGGGTATGAAATCTGTATGGTACATATGTATAAAGAAGAAAATGTACTGTTTCCGATGGCAGAAAAAGTATTCAAGATTAAGGATGAAGATTTGCTGCTGGAAGTAGTGAATACAAAAATATTATAAGTATAGAACGCAGGATAATTATTATTCTGCGTTTTTAATTTTATACTGTACAACATATAGGGAAACTTTCCTCATCATAGGGGAAATCCCCAATTATATAAGCACATAAAAAGGCTTAAAATAAGTTTGTATAAATAATCACAAACTTATAAAAAAGGGTGAAACGTATGAACAAAGCATCGGGTAAAGTGCAGTTAACGCTTCAAACGTTCAGTTTATTAGCTGGATTTATGGCTTGGACAATTATTGCACCGTTATTACCATTTATGTCTCAGGACTTCTCAATTCCTGAAAGTCAGAAAGCAATCATTTTAGCAATTCCAGTTATTTTAGGTTCTGTATTACGTATTCCATTAGGATATTATGCAAACTTAATCGGTGCACGAAAGGTATTTTTAGGAGCATTTATATTCCTGCTCATTCCTGTATTTTTACTTAGTATGGCGCAATCGACTACAATGTTGATGATTGCTGGTCTTTTTCTAGGGGTTGGGGGCGCAATCTTCTCTGTAGGTGTTACAAGTGTGCCAAAATATTTCCCTAAAGAAAAGCATGGTCTTGCTAACGGTATTTACGGTATGGGTAACATCGGTACGGCAGTATCAGCATTTGCTGCACCACCGATTGCGAATGCAATTGGCTGGAGCAACACTGTTAAATCTTATTTAGTAGTTATGGCACTGTTTGCGCTACTGAACTTCTTATTAGGGGATAAAGATGAACCTAAAGTAAAGCAACCATTAATGGATCAAATTAAAGGGGTGTTACCGGAGTATAAATTATATTTACTGAGCTTCTGGTACTTTATTACATTCGGTTCGTTCGTAGCATTCGGATTATTTTTACCAAACTTTTTAGTTAACAACTTCGGTTTAGATAAAGTAGATGCTGGTGTTCGTACAGGTACATTTATTGCGATTGCAACGTTGCTTCGTCCAATTGGTGGAGTACTCGGTGATAAGTTACGTGCTATGGACGTGCTTAAAGTTGTATTCGTCGGTTTAATTATTGGTGCTGCAATGTTATCTATTAACCATCAAATTTTCTTCTTTACTGCAGGATGTTTAATTATTTCAGCATGTGCGGGATTAGGAAATGGCTTAATCTTTAAATTGGCTCCGACATATTACTCTAAACAAGCAGGTATTGTTAACGGTATTGTTTCGATGATGGGTGGATTAGGTGGATTCTTTCCGCCACTAGTTATTGCCGCTTGTGCAGCAAACTTCGGTACAAACAAGCCAGCTTTTGCCTTCCTTGCAGTGTTTGGTATAATTGCATTAATAACAATGTTCTGGATGGACAAAAAAGAAGGCAGAAATTAGGGGATGACATATGCGATATGACAGACAAATAAAATTTTATGGTATCGGCCAGGAAGGTCAGGAGAAACTCTCTTGTAAGACTGTTGGTATTGTAGGATGTGGTGCATTAGGTACGCATCTTGCAGAATCCTTGGCAAGGTGCGGTGTAAGTAAAATTGTGATTGTCGATCGCGATTATGTTGAACTCTCAAATTTACAGCGACAATCACTTTTTAAGGAACAAGATGCGATTGATGCGACGCCTAAAGTGATTGCTTGTGAACGTGAAGTTAAAGCAATTCGAAGTGATATTCAAATTGAAACATATATCAATCATCTTGATGCGCCGCTTTTAGAAGCGGCGTTTTTGCAATGTGATTGTATATTAGATGCAACAGATAACTTTGAAACGCGATTGTTAATTAACGATTTCGCTTATAAATATAATATCCCATGGATTTATGGTGCATGTGTAGAATCAACTTACGTAGCATGCCCTTTTATTCCTGGTGTAACGCCTTGCTTTAATTGTGTGATGGGTATGTTACCCGTAATGAATAGAACATGTGATACAGTAGGTGTTATAGAACCCGCTGTGAGTATGGCAACAAGCTTTCAGATGATGTACGCATTAAAACTGTTAACAGATACACCGTTCGATGCAAAACTAGTGTTTGGTGATGTATGGCAGATGGATCATACAGCGCTTAAATTTTCTCGTATGTTTAATGAAAGTTGTTCAACGTGCGCAGCACATGCAACATATCCGGCACTTAGTCAGCAAACACATGAAACGATGTTATGTGGTAGAGATACAGTACAAATTGTGACAGCGTTCAGCGATGAAAATTTGTTGAAACATTTACAATCGTTGTCTATCATATTTCAGGAAACCCCTTACTTTATAAGGTTTAAGTTTGATGATCATCCGATTGTCTGGTTTAGAGGTGGTCGTATGCTTATTCATGAAGTTCAATCGATGGCGGAAGGCAAGACAGTTTATCATCAACTATTTGGTTAGGAGAGATAGTATTGGAACATTCAAATGACGTGCGTAAACAATTACTGGTCGGTGTGATTACAGTTAGTGATACGAGAGATTATGGTACGGATAAGGGCGGAAAGGCGATTATTGAACATTTAAAAAGTATCGAAATCGATGTTTCACGTGAACATTACTTAATCGTTAAAGACGACCAGGCTGACATTCGTGCAAGTATTATAAAATTATTGCATGAAAAAGTTGATGTTATTATTACAACAGGTGGTACAGGTGTTGCGAAGCGTGATGTTACAATTGAAGTTGTCCAATCGATTATCGATAAAGAAATGGAAGGTTTCGGGGAAATTTTTAGATACTTAAGCTATACAGAAGATGTAGGGACACGAGCGATGCTATCTCGCGCATTATGTGGCACGAAAGACAATACCGTAATCTTCTCGATTCCGGGTTCAGTTGGTGCAGTAAATCTTGCGATGAAAAAGCTCATTACACAAGAGATTCATCACATTGTGCATGAGCTTAATAAGTAATTAACGGTTAAAATCACCATTTTTGCCGCCTGATTTATGTTCAAGATAAGTTGGTCCGATGATCATACTTTTATCAACGGCCTTCGTCATATCATATATCGTTAGCGCAGTTGCGCTTGCACCTGTTAAAGCTTCCATTTCAACACCAGTTTGTCCGGTCGTTTTTACAGTGCAGGTAATGAATATTTCATAACCATCTGATGTGTCCCATTCAAAAGAGATATCAATGCCACTTAAATTCAGTGGATGACACATCGGTATAATCTGCGATGTATTTTTTGCAGCCATAATACCTGCCACCTGTGCAACGCCAAGTACATCGCCTTTTTTGTTCTTATGGTTGATGATTTGATCATGAATAACTTCGTTCACTTTGATAGAGGTTTTAGCAACAGCTGTACGTGTTGAGACTGGTTTATCTGAGACATCGACCATCTTTGCACGCCCTTGTTCGTTAAAGTGTGTTAATTGATTCATCATTTCACTTCCTTTTTTATATACTATAACTATCATACTACATTTATAGAAAGTAGGATAACGATGCTTGAAAAACGTACACCAATTCCTGTAACAGAAGCGATAGATAAGTGTTTAGAGCATGCTAAAAATAAATCAGTAATCAAGAAATATTATACAGATAGTTTAGGCTATACATTAGCTGAAGATATTATTGCAACATATGATATACCTATGTTTGACAAGTCACCATATGACGGGTTTGCGATTGTAAGTGAAGCGTCAGAAGGCGCAAGTGGTGATGATAGAAAATCATTTAAAGTTATCGATCACATCGGCGCCGGACATGTAAGTGACGCACAACTAAAAGACAACGAGGCAGTACGTATTATGACGGGCGCACCAATTCCAGAAGGTGCTGATGCTGTCGTAATGCTTGAACAAACGACGCCAATAGAAGATGGATTTACGCTTAGAAAAACCTTTGCACCGGGTGAAAATATTTCAAGGCAGGGTGAAGAATGTAAGCGAGGTGAAGTTGTTATTCCGAAAGGAACGCAAATTACTGCAGGGGTAATCGCAGTACTGGCGACGTTTTCGTATGAGTATGTGAACGTTCATCGTAAGCCAACTGTTGCACTCATAGCTACTGGTTCAGAACTTGTGGAAATTAATGAACCACTTGCACCGGGGAAAATTAGAAATTCGAATGGACCGATGATTGCATCACTTTGTAAAGCAATGGATGTTGAAGTGAAAGACTATCGTGTTCATGGTGACGACTTCGATGCGCTATACGAAGTCGTCCGTGATGCACTGGATGCACATGACATCGTAATTACTACGGGCGGTGTGAGTGTTGGTGACTTCGATTTCATGCCTGAAATTTATAATAAGCTTTCAGCAGAAGTATTATTCAATAAAATTGCGATGCGACCAGGTAGCGTAACAACTGTTGCAGTAAGTGATGATAAATTTCTATTCGGATTATCCGGAAACCCAAGCGCTTGTTACACAGGGTTTGAGCTATATACGAAACCTGTACTGCGTAAAATGATGGGGCAAAGCGATGTATATCCAACAGTGATTAAAGCAACGCTTGCAGAAGACTTCACGAAAGCAAATCCATTTACTAGGTTTATAAGAGCGGATTTAGATTACCGTAATATGATGGTAGCACCGAGTGGATTTAATAAGAGTAATGCAGTAATTGCCATCGCAAAAAGTAACAGCATGATTGTTTTACCTGGAGGAACGAGAGGATTTAAACAAGGCGATACGGTAGATGTCCTGTTAACAGATCTTTCTTGTCAGGATTCATCATGGTAAAAGTATTGCAAGTCATCGGATATAAAAAGTCTGGAAAAACAACGACGATGAATCGGATTATTAAGCAATTGAAAGCAATGGATTATGAAGTATCTGTTATTAAACATCATGGTGAAATTGGTGGACAGGAAATCGATATCCCAAGAACACGTGATCATATAACATATATAGAAAGTGGTGCAGATGAAAGCATCGTCCAGGGATATGCGTATATTCATAAGTTAAGAAAGAACGAGTCGATTGAACTAAAGACAATTATCGATGAAGAAGTAACGAGTAAGGATATTGTACTTATAGAAGGTTATAAGCAGGCACATTACGATAAAATTGTGCTCTACAACAATCATGAAGATAAAGAGGCGTTATCTCAGTTACAAAATATTAAACTGATGGTAGATACATCTGTGGATAGCGAACAAGTGATAAAGGAATTTATACAAATTTGGGTAGGTGACACACGTGAAACAATTTGAAGTAGTAACAATGCCGATTGATGTTGAACATTATCGCAAGATGACGGTAACACCTCATCAAGGTGCAGTATGTGTATTTACCGGGATCGTCAGAGAATGGACACAAGGTATTAAAACAGAGTATCTGGAGTACGAAGCATACATACCGATGGCAGAGAAGAAATTAGAACAAATTGGTCAGGAAATCAACGAGAAATGGCCGGGGACGATTGTAAGTATCGCACATCGTATCGGTAATCTTGATGTGTCTGAAATTGCTGTCGTTATTTGTGTTTCAAGCCCACACCGAAAAGATAGTTATGCTGCAAATGAATATGCAATTGAACGCATTAAAGAGATTGTTCCAATATGGAAAAAAGAAATATGGGAAGACGGAGAACAGTGGATTGGTGGCCAAAGAGGTTACCATCCGAATTATAAGGAGTGATATGATGAAAGTATTATATTTTGCACATATTAAAGCGAAGCTGGATCGCACAGAAGATCAGTTTTCATTTGCTGAGCCTATTACAGTAAGTCGGTTTAGAAATCATTTATATGAAACGTATCCGGTAATACGTGATGAGCAATTTCAAATTGCTGTTAATGAAGAGTTTGTGCGTGACGAAGATGTAATTCATAATGATGATATTGTCGCATTAATCCCACCTGTTAGTGGTGGCTAAATGATAGGTGTGATATTAGCAGGAGGTGCTTCTACGCGATTTGGCAGTAATAAAGCGCTTCACAAAATCGAAGGTAAACCATTTTATGAGCATGTATATGAAGCATTCAAAGAAAGTGATGTATCGCGCATTGTTTTAAGTACGAATAAAATGATGACTGCATACTTTGAATCGGAAATTAAAGAAAAACAGCTCGATATGCATGTAGTAACGGATATCGAAGCGGATTGTGGTCCGATGTCAGGCATATACACTGTAATGGAAGCGAGTTTTTCAGAAAGTTACTTCGTCGTCTCTGTTGATACACCGTTTATAACAACAGAAGCGATCAACTATCTTATTAGCTGTTTTAATACACGAAGTGTAAATGCGCTGTGTTATAAGGATGACTTACAAGTACATCGCACAATTGCGATTTATCATCGTTCGTTACTACCTGTTATACAAGAAAGTATGAAACAAAAGCGTTACGCGTTAAAACAATTAACGGTTGAGGCACAGTTTATTCCTGTTTCAGAAGTAAGCGACGAAAGCGAATGGTATGCTAATATTAATACAAAGAATGATTTACAGAGCGTAAGGAGGGTGACAAATGGAACAAATAACAGATAAATTAGGGCGCCCGATTAGAGATTTGCGTATTTCTGTAACAGATCGCTGTAACTTCCGTTGTACATATTGCATGCCGAAAGAAAAATTTGGCGATGACTATGTTTTTCTGCCGAAAGATGAACTGCTTTCCTTTGAAGAGTTAACACGCATTGCAAAAGTATATGAACAGCTCGGTGTTAAGAAAGTAAGGATTACAGGTGGAGAACCGTTATTGCGTAGAGATTTACCAAACTTGATACAGGAAATCCATGCGATAGAAGGTATAGAAGATATTGGTTTAACGACCAATGGTTTGTTGCTGAAAAAACACGGACAAGCATTATACGATGCAGGTTTACGTCGCATAAATGTGAGTTTAGATGCCCTGGATGCAACATTTGAAGCGGTCAATGGACGTGGTATAAAAGCAGAACAAATATTAGAACAAATTGATTACGCTGTTTCTATCGGTTTACAAGTTAAAGTGAACATGGTCATACAAAAAGGTATGAATGACCACCAGATGATTCCGATGGTGAAGTATTTCAAAGATAAAAAAATAACATTGCGCTTTATTGAATTTATGGATGTCGGTAACGACAATGGCTGGAATTTTGATAAAGTTATTACAAAACAGCAAATGATAACGCATATTTCAGAGCATTTTAATATTAAACGTGAACAACCTAAATACTTTGGTGAAGTTGCGAAATATTATGTTCATGATAATGGCGCGAAACTCGGATTTATTACTAGTGTTTCAGAATCATTTTGTTCATCATGTACAAGAACACGCTTAAGTTCAGATGGTAAACTGTTCGGTTGTTTATTTGCAACAGATGGCTATGACTTGAAAACATTCATTAGAAGTGGTGTGACAGATCAGGCGTTGAAAGAAAAGTTAATTGCGCTATGGTCTGTGCGTCAGGATCGTTATTCTGATGAACGTACTGTCGAAACTGTGAGACAAAGAAAGAAAAATAAAATTAATATGAACTATATCGGCGGATAAAATTAATTATTTTAATATAGCAATTTTATTAGATATAAACTGCATTTAAGAATATATAAACTCATATAACAATTTCAATATAGTATATCATCATTTTTTTTGATGATATGCTATTTTTTACTTTTATTATTCAAATTAAACGTTATAATAGAGTAGTAATAAAATTAGCACTAGGTAATAATATTAACTAACAATCCTCTTCGGTATCGTGGTTTCATTATTATTTTATTTAGAGGTGACTTATGGAAAGAGACAAGAAGTTAATGTTAAGAAAGATGGTTAAGCCTTATGAGAAATCAGCACTACAAATAAGTTTAGTCCAGGTGCTAAATACACTGGTTCCTTATTTAGTGCTTGTAGCGATAAGTATGTTAAGTTACAGTGTTTCTCCATGGATATCAGTAGCTGTTAGTATTGTGGCAGCATTCTTCCTAGTTCGAACGTTTATTATATTTCATGACTGTTGTCATGGTTCGTTCTTTAAGAATAAGAAGTGGAACGATGCAATGGGAAATTTTACTGGATTTTTGACGATGTTTCCGTATCAGCAATGGCGCAGAGAGCATAATATTCATCATGCAACAAGTGGTAACCTTGATAAGAAAGGCATCGGGGATATATGGATGATGACCATTGATGAATACGAAGCAGCAAGTAAATGGAAGCAACGTGGTTATCGTATGTATCGTAATCCAGTTGTTATGTTTGTTTTAGGGCCGATATATTTATTGTTCGTTACAAACAGAATTAATAGTAAAGGTGCTAAGCAGAAAGAAAAATTAAATACGTATTTTCATAATATTGCAATCTTGGTCGTGTATGGATCTATTATCTGGTACTTTGGATTTGCATTCTTTGCAGCGGTATTTCTGCCAATTATGTTTATCGGGGCAATGCTTGGTATATGGATGTTCTATATTCAGCATACATTTGAAGAATCTTATTTTGAAGAGAACTCTGAGTGGGATTATGTTAAAGCTGCAGTTGAAGGTAGTTCATATTACAAATTACCAAAATTATTGCAGTGGTTAACAGGGAACATTGGGTTCCACCATGTGCATCATTTAAGTCCGAGAATTCCAAATTACTATCTGGAAACTGCACACGAAGAAGTTAAACCACTGCAGTATGCGACGACAATCACATTTAAACAAAGTCTGGAGACGATTAAATATAAACTTTACGATGAGAAGAGAAAAGTGTTTATCACATTTAAAGATTATTATCGTAATTATGCAAAGAAAAGAACAATTTAAAAACGAGAATGGAATTTAATTCCATTCTCGTTTTTATTTAAAGAATACTTCGATAATGTAATCCAGATTATCGTCTGTAAGTTGTAGTGTCGATTCATTCACTTCGCTTAATAATGCTTTAGTATTATTTTCTTCAAATACAATAGATTTCTTGAAATATGGTTCAAACACATGAATAAAGCCGTTAAGTATAGCCTCTTCAGCGTTCATTGTAGAACGCGCTGATGTTGGTGCAACAGTTAATGCATCAAACTGTAAATGTCTCTTTATCATTTCAAGTACTTTTAAATTTTCTGGTGGTTGATTATTAGTAATATGGTATATCATTTCATGTTCAGCATGAGGGATTGCATGTGTTAATACTCTAACGACATAATCAACAGGCACTAGGTTAGATGTGCAGTTATTATCTGCAAATAATCGGAATGATTGTTTGTCAAGAAGTCCTTTACGTTCCATTTTACGTTTGAATACTTTCAATGCTTTCATAAATCCGTATAGCGTGAACTTAGAATCTGCCTCGCCCGTTACAGAATCTCCGATAATAATCGCAGGTCGTAAAATTGAATATGTCAATCCACTTTCAGCGACTGCGTGTTCCGCTTTAATCTTACTCTCTTCATATGGGTTGTTTACGGGTGTACCCATTGGATGAAGGACTTCCTTAGCATATTCGCTTGTCCCGACAGTATATGCTGTCGATACGTATAAGAAATGCTTTGTATTTAGATTTTGTGCTAGGTTAAGTGCGTGTAATGTCCCGTGATAATTGATATTAAATAGATCCTTGCGCAGTTCTTCATCAAATTTCACTAATGCTGCAAGATGATAAAAGTAATCCATCTCTGGAAACATCTTTATAACATTATTCTCAAGACCGCAATTAGGCAAGGTGATATCACCTTGAACAAAGTGGAGGCGGCTTTCATTTTCCTTAGTAATTAACTTATTCTTACGTGCTTCATCACGATATAGAATATACAAATGATGATTACTATTCTGTAGCAGCTTATTGATTAGTTGTGCACCAACAAATCCAGTTGCACCAGTTAAAAATATATTCAAATTGTTCACATCCATAAATTTAATCCTAAATTATATTGTGCAGTAATTTACAACTAGAGTAAAGGGATATGAAAAAATTTAAGAATAAAGATGTGCTTTTTTTCCATGTAGCATATAATATGCAACCATTCCGATAATTACTAGGATACTCATGTAACGATACAGACCATGCAGCCCAAGCACCGGGATAAATAATCCTAATACATAAGGACCGAATCCAAGTGCAAAGTCTAAAAAGATAAAGTATGTACTCGTTGCAAGACCCATCTTTTCATGATCTGTAACTTTAACTGCTGTTGCTTGTGCAATAGACTGAAAGTTGCCGTATCCAAATCCTAGTAATGCAGCGCTTAATATTAAAGTCCAGACAGCATGCGTGATACTTAAACATAATAACCCAAGGAAAAAGGAGATGAGTGCCGGGTACATTACGATATTTGTACCCTTACTATCCATAAGTTTACCTGTGATCGGACGAGATATCAGTACAACTAGTGCATAAGTAAGAAAGAAGAAACTTCCTGCAGTAATTAAATTGTTCTCTTCTGCGAAAAATGAAATAAAGCTGAGTACACTTGAATATGCTGTACAGCAAATAAGCACAACAATTGAGATAGGAATTGCATTAATATCGATATAATCTGAAATATGGAAGCCTTTCGGTGCATGTGAGGTCATAGATTTTACTTCATGGCTCACTTTAACTTGAGGCACCATTAATAGACCGATAACTGCAAGTACTAAACAGAAAATAAAGAGTTGTCTATAGGAAATGAATTGAAGTAAAGATAATCCCAGAAATGGTCCGATAGCAGTTGCCATCACTGTGCTCATACTAAAGTAGCTGATGCCTTCCCCACGACGTTTTATTGGGGTGATAAATGCAGCAATCGTACCTGTAGCTGTAGAAGCAATCCCATTGCCCATACCATTTAAAAATCGTATCGCAAGAAGTAACGCTAAGTTGAACGATGCGAAGTAGAGTGCGGTTGTAATCGTAAATATGAGTACGCCGATTACGAGTACTTTCTTTTGTCCTAATATGTCGATATTTTTTCCGGCCCAGAATCTTCCGAACAAACTTCCTACAATAAAGATTCCAGATACGAGTCCGGCAGTACTCGTAGAGACATGATATTCACTGACAGCGTATCCACCGATTGTAACGAGTAATAAAAACATTGATAACATTAATATAAAATTGATTAAAGAAACCATAATAAATGGTTTAGTCCATAATTTTTCTTCCAATATAACAGATCCTTTCTATTCTTCAGATATTTTAATTGTTGAGAGCGCCTCGTTAATAATGAGTAATGTGTCAGAATCGATATTCTTTAAATAATTGGTTTGAACAGTCTCTATCATTATCATGACCTCTTCATAAGTTGTGTGTCCTTTAGCTGTAGGGGTAAGTAAGCGGGACCTCTTATCTTGTCCAACTTTACTTTCAATAAATTCATTTTGAATAAGAAACTGAATTATCTTTGTAGCTGTGGGCTTTTCTATATTACGTAGCTTAGCGATTTCGACTAATGTCGTAGATTGTTTGCGCACGATAATTTTGAGTACGAGCCATTGAGCGGACGACAGACCGAAATAAATTAACGATTTGTTCATATGATCAACATATGCTTTCCTTAAGGCGAGGATGTGATCAAATAATTGCATTTGCTGTAGCGTTCTTGTCATAGTAAGGCACCTCCTCTTTTATACTTATATAGTTAGCCTAACTAACTACATAAGTATAAAAGAGTACAGAGTATTTGTAAATAAAAAAAGATGGCGTGGAAGCCATCTTTACTTATAGAAATTGTGTATTTACAAATTTTGCTGTCACATACTCTTTAATACCAAGATGAGAATTCTCTCGACCAAATCCAGAATGTTTTACACCACCGAATGGCGTTTCTGGATTTGAAATTGCAACTTCATTGATTCCGACCATGCCATATTCTAGAGTTCTAGAAATTTGTTGGATAACAGAGCTGTCACTTGCATATGCATAGCTTGCAAGACCATACTCTGTATCATTGGCCATAGCGAGAGCCTCTTCAATTGTATCGAATGTAATAACAGGAATTACAGGTCCAAATGTCTCTTCATAGAAAATGTCCATTGTTTTATTAACATGATCTAATATAGTAGGTTGTATAAAGAAACCATTAGAATACTCACCCTCAGTAAGTCTATGACCACCTGTGACAAGTGTTGCCCCTTTATCTGTAGCATTCACGATCTGCTTTTTGATTTTATCAATCGCATCTTCACGAATTAATGGACCTATATCACTTTCCTCATTTAAGCCATTGCCAACTTTAAGTGCTTCCACTTCAGGAACAAGCTTATCCATAAATTCATCTTTAATGGAACTATGAACAAATATTCGGTTAGGTGCAATACAAACTTGTCCATTATTACGGAATTTTGCAGCCATTAGACCTTTTACAGCTGCCTCGATATCAGCATCTTCATGAACGATAAATGGCGCATGGCCTCCAAGCTCAAGAGACATTTTCTTTAAAGTCTGGCCTGACTGCTCGTATAATGCTTTACCAATAGGTGTAGAACCGGTAAAAGTAATCTTATTTACTTTATCAGAATCAGTAAATGCCTGACCGATTTCTTTAGAACTGCCCATAACAATATTTGCTACACCTTTAGGAAGCTCTGCTTGTTCGAATAATTCAAATATCGCGAGCGCTGATAAAGGAGTATCTCCTGAAGGTTTAAGAACAATTGTATTTCCTGCTGCAAGTGCTGGTGCAATTTTACGTGTAATCATACCAGATGGGAAATTCCATGGTGTAATCGCTGCAACGACTCCAATTGGTTCATAAATAATTTCGTATTTATGATTGTTTGGTGCAGGGATAAGCTCACCGTAAAGACGACGTGACTCTTCAGCATTCCATCTAAAGCTTTCAGCACCTGAAAGTACTTCTAATTTAGATTCTTTCACAGGTTTCCCTTGTTCTAACGTCATAATTTCAGCAAGACGATCTGCATTTTCTTCTAATAAGTCAGCAATTTTATGGAGATAAGTAACACGTTCTTTAAGTTCAAGTGCTTTCCATCCAGAAAAAGCTTCATGAGCTGTATGAATCGCTTCTTCTACTTGTGCTTCGTTAGCTTGCGCGATTTGTGCAATTGTTTCACCAGTTGCCGGATTTATGACATCTTTCTTGTCTTGTGTCGTTATCCATTCGCCATTTATATATAAATCTGTGTGTAATTCATTGATTACGTTTGTCATAATATACCTTCTTTCAATAGATTGGTTATATCTATATCTACCCTTTTTATGGATGACTAAACAAATGATATGCTTACTGGATGAAATCTAGTATAGTAATTAATATTAAACATTGGAGGGAGTATATGAAGAAAGATAATAAGCTCATACTCATATTAACATTAGGATTACTAGCAGCTTTTGGACCGTTATCATTAGATATGTATTTGCCTGCTTTACCACGTGTAGCAGATGACCTTAGCACAGGCGCTTCCTTTGCTCAGCTCAGTCTGACTGCTTGTATGATAGGTTTAGCGGTGGGTCAGATTATAGTAGGACCCATCAGTGATGTCATCGGGAGAAAGAAACCGTTGTTTATCGTACTTATTGGATATGCTTTATTTTCTTACTTTGCTGCGCGTGCAGCTACGATAGAATGGCTTATTTTATTTAGATTTATTCAAGGATTTTGTGGTGGTGCAGGAGCTGTACTGTCACGAGCGATATCGAGCGATCTATATAAAGGGAAAGATCTGACAAAGTTTTTAGCAGTGCTGATGCTTGTTAATGGACTTGCACCTGTTCTTGCTCCCGTACTTGGTGGCGTTATATTGAGCATATCTACATGGCATACTGTTTTTTATATTTTATCGGTTTATGGTGTATTGATGGTACTCTTATCACTTACTTTAGAGGAGAGCTTACCGAAATCTAGCAGAAATGAAGGCGCATTGAAATCAATTTGGAAGGATTTTAAATTATTGCTAACAAATAAAGCATTTGTGACGATGTTGATGCTCCAATCATTAACATATGGTATATTGTTCAGCTATATTTCAGGGTCTCCATTTATTACCCAGAAAATATATGATATGAATGCACAGCAATTCAGTTATCTATTTGCATTAAATGGTATAGGTTTAATTGGATTCAGTCAGTTAACCGCTAAACTTGTAAATAAAATGGATGAACTTAAGATATTGAAGCTAGGACAAAATATTCAGCTCGTTGGGGTGATACTTACAGTGATAGTATTGTTATTCCATCTTCCGGTATGGATGCTGTGTACCGCGTTCTTCTTGATGATTACTCCGGTTAGTATGATAGGGACGACTGGATTTTCTGTCGCAATGCAAGTGCAGAATCAAGGTGCTGGCAGTGCATCGGCAATATTAGGATTAATGCAGTTTTTAATTGGTGGTATACTATCACCCCTTGTTGGTGTAATGGGGGAAAGTTCGATTATTCCATTTATCGTTATCATTATTACATGTACCGTTCTTGCGCAAAGTATTAGAGCTATTTCGGTGAAAAATATTGAAATTTAATGCAATGATCGACAAATAAAAGAAAGCCTCCTTATTTGATATATATATATATCAAATAAGGAGGGATTTTTTTATGTTAATAAAACCGAAACTTATGTTAATTGAGGAATGCGTGTATAGAAGAATGGAGAACTATCACTTCTCAGATGATTATCATTATAGTGCGTATGGATATCAAGGAGAGAAACTATTTAATGACACATTTCCTTTAAACGACAACTATATTCAGAGGTTTAATCTAACAATGCAACACTATTATCATCACTTTGAAGTTGATCGGCTTATTATTACAGGAGAAACAATCTATGCATTAGATGTTAAAGGGCATCATCGTACATATAAAAATGAAAGAGAAGTGTGGCGAAAGGATGGTAAAACTATAAAGAGTCCAATATCACAATATAAACAAATGAAAGAAGGCATGGAATCTCTGAAACAAATGCTCGGTCTACCGCATCAAGTTGTATGTAAAATGGTGTTCATTCAACCGGGATTTGATATCGATGTAAAAGAAGAAGGAATGCTCTTATTTAAGGATATTAAATATTTAATGAAGCACCTACACAGTGAGCATCCTGTTGGTAAGATAGAATTAGACGTCTTGAACTATTTTGAAACTATTCAAAAACCAATATCGCTATACGAACGTAGACCAGAATTCGATATGAATAATATTCAGTCGGGAATATTATGTGAAGTGTGTGGGATGTCGATTACGTTAGGAGATAATAAAGATAAAAATGTTTCATGCATAATTTGTAACCAAGTTAAAACAAAAGAAGAATGGGTGTATACAGCATTAATGGAATTAGAACTGTTATTAAATAGAGGTATTACCATTACGGAAGCAAATAAGTGGATTGGAAGGCGACATAGAAACATTGTAAGACGAGTTTTGAATAAACACTTTGTTAGTAATGATGAGTATTATAAATCCGCAAAAAAAGCATAGAAAGTGGCACACACGAGCGTTGAAGTGTGCCAAAAGCTTGGGGAGTGGCACATACAAGCATTGAAGTGTGCCAAAAGTAATAGAAGACTTAACGCGTGGCCCCCTTGTATATTAAATGACAGCCAGATACAGGCCTCCGATGCATCGTTAATGTTTTATGAAATAAGTCTATTATTTATACGATTGTATATATTATAATAAATGTAAAACAATGGGAGAATGCTATGGATGATTCTAATTTTGTAATTGAAGCGCATGATTTAACGAAAGACTTTGATGGGAAGCTTGCTGTGAACCATATCAACTTGAATGTAAAAAAAGGGGAACTCTATGCATTTTTAGGACCTAACGGTTCAGGTAAATCTACAACAATTAAGATGTTGATGGACTTACTTCAGCCTACATATGGATCAGTTTTAATGTTTAATAAAAGTTTGCAAGGTAACGCTCTGGAAATTAAACGTCGAATTGCATATATTCCCGATACACCAAACACGCTCGGTAAACTTACAGGGGATGAGTATTTAGATTTCTATGCATCGATATTTCAAATGGATAAAACGCAATATGAAACAAAGAAGAATGAACTATTATCTTTGTTTGAACTTGTTGGGAAAACCAATCAGCAAATTGAAAATTATTCGCATGGTATGCGCCAAAAGATTGTACTGGTGGCCAATTTAATGCATGAGCCTGAAATTATCTTTTTGGATGAGCCGACAGTTGGATTGGACCCGCTTAGCACTCGAAATTTAAAGAATTACTTACGCCATCAAGTAAGTCTTGGAAAGACAGTTTTCTTAACGACACATATATTAGAAATTGCTGAACAACTTGCAGATCGTATCGGTATTATTTACGAAGGGAACTTAAAGGTGGAAGGGACGCTTCAGCAGTTATATGCACTTCACCCAGAACATAGTCGCAGCCTTGAAGACATATTCCTTGCAGTGACTGGTAAGCATGAGGTGTCATATGATTAATGCGATGCTGAAGATGGAGTGGCGCAGTTTTTTAAATACGTTCAAAGGGATGTCTGATAATAATAAAGGATGGACGATGTTTGGTATCATCATAAGCATTATTATTTTTGTGCCGTTGACAAGCGTATTAATAACGAGTGGTTACACAAAAGAAGATGCACAACAGCAAATCATATTTACTTCTTATATTTATCTTATTATGTCATTAGTATTATTTTTTAGTTCAGTAAAAACGATTATTAATGATTTTTTTATTGCAAAAGATATTCAGCAGTTAATGACATTACCAATTAGTATTGCGCATATTTTTTTAGTTAAGATGATAAAGATGTGGCTATTATCGGTATTGTGGATTTATTTGATTGTTTCAATTACTATGGCTGCTAACTTGTACCGCCAATTAGATAATATTCACGTAATATTTACGACACTTATCACTATGCTCGGTTTGTGTTTAATATATACTGCACTCACGTTTGCTTTTATCTATATGCTGACTAAAGTACTGCCGAAAAACAAAATAAATGAAATCATGACTGCATTAATTGGTGTGTTTGGTGCAGTAAGTTATTTTATTTATATAGGACCACTTAATTTCATCGGCAGAACATTGACACCGTTACCAGACTTTTTATTATTTAATCAGCTAAGTGAGTTGATGCATTTAGAATATGGAGTCCCGACGGCATACATCGCTGCAACTGTGATAATTATCATTGGAGCCATTATCTATGTAATATTATTTAAACTATTATTGAAATATGGGCAGCATGATTTTGCAACAGAAACCATCCAAAGAAAAACAACTGTTTATAAACAACAAATCATGACACCTGTTCAAGCATTTCGATTTAAAGATTTGAAGATGTTGTTCAGAGACTTCAGAGAGGTAGCAAATATGCTGCCGCAGGTGATTATTCCGATTCCTTATTTCGTATTTATCATTCTGCAGTCAGGGGGAATAAAAGAGATGCTTGAGTGGTCTGAAGCTACTAAAGCAACAACGCTATTTGGTGTTGCTATTGGAGGAACGGGATATGTTGTAACAATCCTATCTGCACAATTTGCTGCGAAAGATGCAGAACAGTTTGATATGCTTTATAGTTTGCCGATTAATTTCAAAGATGTAGTAAAAGCTAAGTGGCAGATGGTTTCTGTGTTGAGTGCTTCATTATTCTCTGTTCCTCTTATTATTTTTGGTCTGTTCATTCAGCTTAATATTATTTATATATTATTTAGTGTAATTTCAGCTTTTATAACAGCGTTTAGCTTGTCGCTCCTTGGAATCAATATCGGTTTAACTGAACCTCAAATAAGTAAGAAGAATGTAAATAAACGTATTTCTGCTGGTATGAGTTTTATTCAGCTGATCATACTCGCATGTTTTATCGGTGTAGTTGTCTTTTTACAATTCATCATTGGTAGTATGCATCTAAACTTATTGCTGCATTATATAATTGTCTTAATGTCGGTAGCGCTATTCGGTTTAATCATTTATTTAACGACATTTAGAAAGTGTATCGAGAAGTATGAACAAGGATTAAAGATTACAATAGTAGATTGAATTAAATTAATATGATAAAAAGCCTGAACGATTATCGCACATTTATGCATCGTTTAGGCTTTTAACTGAAATCAAAATATATGTCAAAATAATATTTCTATTTTTCATCCCATAAATTTCTAAAGAGATGTGGTCTGTAATAGTATAACAGTAACAATAATCCAGCAATAATGGATACAGTACTTACTAAAACAATCCACCACATATTTTCCTGGAAGAATAGACGTTGTTCATACTTCTTGTTATCTTCGGCTTTAACAGTTGGAGCATGGTATTCATTTGAGACAAATGTACGTTTGTAGTGGTAAGAGAGTTTGCCGTCCTTAAACTGGAATGATCCTTTTACATCTTTCTTAACAATATCATATAAGTCTGAGTGCACATATAATTCTTGCCCGTTAATTGTATGGACGCCTTTAGCAAGTACTTTCTTATATGCGTATTCATTATATACTTCATCCATTATTGCATTTGCCATAATATTTCTATTAAATTCTGCTGGTGGATCGTACCAGCTTTCGACGCCCATCATTACTTGTATGATACGCATATCATTTTTCTTCCCTGTTATCGCGGTATTGAAGCCGGCCGTATCACTCGAACCTGTTTTAAGACCGTCAACTCCTTTATATCCAAGTTTAGCACCTTCTAATGAATGATTGTATGTATGAAATGTTTCTTCATCGATGGTACCTTTTTTTACAGTAACATCGACTCTTTTCGTATATTTCAGTATTCCTGGATATTCACTCACGAGATGCTGGCATAGTATAGCATAATCTTTAGCACTCGATATATTATCTTCATTTTGTGGATACTTCTTTGCTTTATATTCATTCAGTAAATTATTAGGAGCACCTACAGGATTATAGAACTTCGTACTGTTCATACCGAGTCTTTTAGCTTCTTGATTCATCTTATCTATAAATTCGGAATCATTTTTTGTTACGAGACTTGATAACATATATGTAGCTGCATTACTTGAATTTGTCAGCATGATTGGCATAAGTTCATCAACGGTATAAACGGCATTTAATCTAAGATTATTATTGCTTAATGCTGGTAACTTGGAAATGTTATAAAATTTATCCGTTACTTTAACTTTAGTATTGAAAGTAATTTCACCCTTATCCATTTCTTGCATTAATAGATATAATGTCATCAATTTGGACATGGAAGCAAGGGGCCATTTCGTATCTGCATCATCTGAATAGAGTACTTGACCATTTTTTTGTGCTATTACTATGGTACCTTTAGGGTTATATGATGCATCAATATAATTCCCAGCATCATTCGCAATTTCATAGGGTTCTTTAGCAAGTGCCTTATATGAAAACAAAAATAAAAAACATATTGAAAATGAGAAGACACGATTTAAAACTTTCATTCTTTGACCTCGATCTGTTTATTAAAATTATAGATTTATTCTATCATAATTATTGAATACTATAAATTTTATATTAAAAAAACAAATATTACTGGTACTATCACTAGCCAAAATGCCTTAATATTCGATTTTTAGATTAAATAGCTTATATTAATGAACAAATGTTCGTTTTTTATTGAAAAAAAGTGTACTTAAAACAAAAAAACCATGGTATAATCATGGATGTAAAATTTAATTAAAGGTGGAAAAGATGAATACTTATTTAATATTGAACATTATTGGTATCTTTGTTTTTATTCTTGTTGCATTCTTGTTTTCTCGCGATAGAAAGAACATCGACTGGAAATCAGTCGTAATTATGTTAGTGCTTAATTTATTTTTGGCTTGGTTCTTTACACAATTCCCATACGGGAGAATCGGCGTTCAAAAAGTAGCGGATGCTTTTAGTTGGATGTTGCAAGCTGCATATTATGGTATCGGAATGCCCTTTGCAAGCTTCACGGCACCTGGTCCTGGCAAGATGGATATGGCTGTTTCAGCTTTACTACCTATTCTTTTCGTAGTTCCTCTGTTTGATATTTTAATGTATATCGGAGTATTACCATTTATCATTAAATGGATGGGCTGGGTGATCGGTAAGGTTACAGGACAACCGAAATTTGAGTCGTTTTATTCTATTGAAATGATGGTTTTAGGAAATACAGAAGCATTAGCGGTATCAAATGCGCAAGTAAAGCAAATGAACGAAGCGCGTGTCCTTACTATTGCATTAATGTCTATGAGCTGTATCTCTGGATCTATCGTTGGTGCATATATTTCTATGATGCCTGGGGAATTGGTATTAACTGCAATTCCATTAAATATTATCAATGCTATTATTATCGCAACAATCTTAAATCCTGTTAAGTTAACACCTGAAGAAGACTATGTTGTTGAAATTAAAGCTGAGACACGTCAGCCATTCTTCTCATTCTTAGGAGATTCAGTACTTGGTGCAGGAAAGTTAATCTTAATTATTATTGCATTTTTAATCGCATTTGTCTCATTGGCACATTTTATTGACATGATATTAGGACTATTCCCGGGTAATTTAACATTAAGTATTATCTTAGGATGGATAATGGCACCATTTGCCATGCTTTTAGGCTTACCTTGGGCAGAAGCGAAAGTTGTCGGTGGTCATATGGCAACAAAGGTTATCACTAATGAATTTGTTGTTATGCTGGGAGTTAAAGATCAACTGAAATCTTTCTCGCCGCATATGACAGCAGTACTTGTAACATTCTTGATTTCATTCGCTAACTTCTCAACTATTGGTATGATTATTGGGACGTTAAAAGGAATTGTGAACGAAAAAACTTCTGATTTTGTAAGTAAATATGTACCGATGATGTTATTATCAGGTATTCTAGTATCGTTACTATCTGCAGCGTTTGTTGGATTATTTACTTGGTAAGAAAATTTAGGGCTGAGACATTAAGTCTCAGTCCTTTTTTTATTTGTTTCTTTATGTTTAAGGATCTAATTATCGTAAATATATAAAGTAAAGCTTCTGCTCTAATTGAAATCGCTTTCTCTGTATTATTTGTGAAAATAATCACAAAAGTATTGCAATCCCTCTATACAGGTAGTATTATAAAGCTGTGCTAAGAAATATTTAAATAAAATGCAACAGTTTATTTCATGATATTATGATTATTTTATATTAAAAGAAGAGGAGAATGTCTTATGTTCGTCAGTTCGTTTGATCCATTTGGTAACTTAGCAATATCAGCTATCGTTGCAGCAGTACCGATTATTTTGTTTTTATTATGTTTAACCGCCTTTAAAATGAAGGGGATAAATGCAGCACTGATTACGCTTGTAGTTACAGCAATTATTGCTTTATTCGTTTTCAAATTACCAGGAGCAGTCGCTGTAGGTGGTGTAACTGAAGGTGTTGTACAAGGATTGTTCCCGATTGGTTACATCATTATTATGGCAGTCTGGCTGTATAAAGTTTCAGTAGAAAGTGGTAAGTTTAAGGTCATCCAAGATTCTATTTCAGGAATTTCACCTGATCAGCGCATTCAGTTATTGCTGATAGGATTTTGTTTTAATGCTTTTCTGGAAGGTGCAGCTGGGTTTGGAGTACCAATCGCAATTTGTGCCGTGTTACTTGTACAACTTGGATTTAAGCCACTTCAAGCTGCGATGTTTTGTTTGATTGCTAATGCCGCTTCTGGAGCTTTTGGAGCAATCGGCATCCCAGTAGGAATTGTAAATACACTAGGCTTAAAAGGTGGCGTTACGGCAATGGATGTGTCACAGATGACCGTGTATACACTACCTATAATTAATATTGTTATTCCATTTGTGCTTGTATTTGTATTAAATGGTATGAAAGGGATTAAAGAAACTTTACCGGCAATTTTAGTTTCAGGTTTAACTTATGCAGTTACACAAGTATTGATTACACTCTTTATGGGACCTGAACTCGCAGATATTATTCCGTCTTTACTTGCAATGGCAGCATTGGCGATATTCTGTAACAAATGGCAGCCGAAGAATATATTCCGATTATCAGATGATCAAGTTGAAACAGTACATCATCCAATTAAGGAGATTATCTCAGCCTGGAGCCCGTTCATCTTCTTGACTGGACTAGTACTTTTATGGAGCTTACCTGCATTTAAAGCACTGTTTGCAGAAGGTGGCATATTACAGAAATCGATTCTAACATTCCAAATGCCAGGAACGTTCAATGAAACATTGCAAAAAGGTGTAATGCTGAAACTTGATCTAATTGGAGCGACAGGGACAGCAATCTTACTTGCAGTTCTGATTACGATCATCACTTCACCTAAAATCAATTTTGGTAAAGCATTTCAATTACTCGGTTTGACAATTAAAGAACTATGGATACCAGTTATCACAATTTGTGCAATTTTAGCGATTGCGAAGTTAACAACTTATGGTGGTTTAACTGTAGCGATGGGTCAAGCCATTGCCAAAACAGGGTCAATATTCCCGCTACTTTCACCTGTACTTGGTTGGATTGGGGTATTTATGACAGGCTCTGTTGTAAATAACAATGTTCTATTTGCTTCTATCCAGGCAACAGCAGGTCATACGATTGGCACAAATCCAGCACTGCTTGTTGCAGCAAATACAGCAGGTGGTGTTATGGCAAAGCTGATTTCTCCTCAATCTATAGCGATTGCTACTGCAGCTGTTGGTGAAGTTGGTCAAGAATCGAAGTTATTAAGTATGACATTGAAATATAGTATTGCATTACTTGTATTTGTTTGTATCTGGACATTCGCACTTAGTTTAGTACTCTAATCAATTATTATTAAAGGAGAGATAAAGATGGAAAAATTTAAAGGCAATAAAGTAGTTCTTGTAGGTAATGGTGCAGTAGGATCTAGTTATGCATTTGCGATGTTAAACCAAGGTGCTTGTGATGAATTTGTTATCATCGATCTTAATGAAGATAAAGCTAAAGGTGATGCAATGGATTTAAATCATGGTGTCGTTTATGCACCGAGTCCAATGCAAGTTAAATATGGTACGTATGAAGATTGTCATGATGCATCTTTAATAGTTATTTGTGCAGGAGCAGCACAAAAACCTGGAGAAACAAGACTAGATTTAGTTGGTAAGAATATGAAAATCTTTAAATCAATTGTCGATGAGATTATGAAAAGTGGGTTTGATGGTATCTTCTTAATTGCAACGAACCCAGTAGATGTATTAACTTATGCTGTTCAAAAATTCTCTGGATTACCTGAAAATCAAGTTATAGGATCTGGTACAATACTAGACACTGCGCGTTTTAGACATTTATTAAGTCAAGAGTTTAATGTTTCTCCTAACAGTGTCCACGGTTATATTATTGGAGAGCATGGGGATTCGGAATTAGCGGTATGGAGCGGTACAAATATTGCAGGTAATTCACTTTATGACATTTTGAATGAAAACCCTGAAAAACAAAAACTAATCGAAGAAATATTTGTTAATACGCGTGATGCGGCATACGAAATTATTAAAGCCAAAGGTGCCACTTATTACGGAGTTGCAATGGGCTTAATGCGTATTTCTAAAGCAATCTTAAATAATGAAAATGTTGTACTGACAGTATCTGCGAAATTAAATGGTGAGTATGGCCACGACGATGTATATATCGGCGTTCCTGCAATTATTAACAGAAATGGTATCAGAGAAGTATTAGAAACACCATTAAATACGGAAGAAAAAGAAAAGTTTGCAAAATCGGTAGAAACTTTAAAAGCGATTCAAACACCATTTTTCAGCTAAATAAATTAAACGATAATTAATTGATTGCAATGGATAAACCCCCTGGACGGTATGAGGAAATTTCTCCTTCTATGACTGTCTGGGGTTTTTATAAGTAGAGAATTATAGTATCACTGTTGAAAGTGAATTAAATTTTCGTTAAGCTTATTAACGATGATTATGACAAAAAGGAGGGTATATATGAAAATCTCAGCAAAATCGATTTTCTTCGTTATATTAGGTTCATTAATTTTCTCTCTCGCAGTGAATGTATTTATTATTCCTGCAAATTTGGGTGAAGGCGGCGTAACTGGGATGTCATTGATTTTCCTTTACAAGTTTGGTTGGTCACCCGCAATTACCACGTTAATTATGAATGTAATCTTGCTTATTGTGGGATTCAAATTTTTATCTAAGCGTTCGATGATTTTAACGATTATTTCTATTATTTCGCTTTCTGTATTTTTAAAGCTTACAGAACCTTTGCAACTTCATCTAAATGAAGTATTAGTAAGTACGATCTTTGGAGGATTCCTAATTGGTGTAGGTATCGGGATGATTGTTCTCGTTGGTGGTACGACGGCAGGAACGACAATTTTAGCGAGAATCGCACATAAATATCTGGATGTAAACACTTCTTATGCGTTACTGTTCTTTGATTTAATTGTAGTGGCATTATCACTTACTGTTATTCCGGTAGAACGTGCACTACTCACAGCACTTAGCTTATATATCGGTACAAAGGCGATGGACGTAATGATTGAAGGATTGAACCCTAAGAAAGCCATTACAATCATCTCTCAGAACCCAGATCCGATAGCGAAGATGCTGGATGAAGATATCGGGCGAGGTGTTACGATTTTGAATGGCCGTGGTTATTATTCTAAAAGAGAAACAGATGTACTTTATTGTGTGATCAATAAGCTGCAGTTAACACGTACAAAACGTATGATCAAAAAAATTGATGAGCAGGCATTTGTAGTCGTACATGATGTACGTGACGTACTTGGTAACGGATTTATGACAGAAGACTGATGCTCTAAATACAAAACCCGACTGATGTGTTAATAACACTTATCGGTCGGGTTTTCCTGTGCTTATGATGCTATTTTGACAGAAGAGATAGTTCTTAGCCTAAGGATGTATCGGAATGAATGAATGCATCTCTGATATTTTTATTTTCTTCTTCAAATAAAGGATTGTGGCTTGAAACGATACCATACTGTTCAGCAGAGGGATCGATATATGATTTAATTTTGTTGACTGCTATTGCAGCATCGTGAAAACAACCTGCGATTAAATTCACTTTTGCATCGTGTTTCAATATATCACCGATAGCATAAATACCATCGATATTTGTACTGCCATCTGCATTACCTGCAATATAAAAATTATCTGCACGATGAAGATTGATATCACTCTTATCAAGGAGTTCGGAATCCATGTGAAAACCATGATTGATAATGACTTCATCTACAGCTAAAGTATAAACAGTATCATCTTGTTTTTTGATGACTGCAGAAGTGATATAGTCATCTTGAGCATTAAAAGAATGTATCCATTGGTTGTTGAGCTTAATGACGCCTAACTGATCTAATTGATTGACCATTTCTTCATGACCTTTGAAATCTTCTTTGCGACAAATGATGTGAACACTATTAGCATATGGTGCTATGTCTCTCGCCCAGTCAATTGCAGTATTTCCGCCGCCAGATATCAAGATATCCTTATCTTTAAATCTTGTAAGGGAAGGGACGACGTAATGAAGATTATTGATTTCAAATCTTTCCGCATCTTGAATATCTAATTTTATCGGATTAATAATACCTGAACCAATTGCGATAATCACACTGCGAGAAAAATAAGAGTGCTTATTAGTGATAACTTCGAATGAATGGCTGTGGTGTTTTTTTATATTGATTACCTTTTCGTTGAGAAGCACTTCTGGACGAAAGGTTTTACCTTGAGTTACTAAATCTTTCATCAGTAGTGCTGCGGGTTTAGGTGTTGTAGCCCCGATATCCCATACAATCTTTTCTGGATAGAGATTGAGTTTGCCTCCAAGCTTATCATTGTATTCAATTATTCGGATATCTAGACCTCTTAATCCTGCATAGAAACTTGCATATAATCCGGCTGGGCCTCCGCCGATGATTGTTACATCTTTCATATTCTCAGTTCCTTTCTGCTAAATCTTGCTATAATAAATATTATACATTAAAATATCAATATTGATAATCATTATCAATTAATGATAAGAGAGAAAGTTGGGTATCATGAGCAGATTACAAGGGAATAAAGTAACAATCAGCTATGGAGACAAAGACATCGTAAAATCATTGGACATTTCCATTCCAGATCATAAGATTACATCAATCATTGGTCCGAATGGATGTGGTAAATCTACATTACTTAAAGGTTTGTCGCGTATATTATCGGTGAAGACAGGTGAAATTATACTTGATGGAAAAAATATTCACGAGCAATCGACAAAAGACGTGGCTAAGAAAATTGCAGTACTTCCTCAGTCACCCGATGTATCGGATGGTCTAAGTGTAGAGGAGCTTGTAAGTTATGGCAGATTCCCATATCAAAAAGGCTTTGGACGTCTATCAGCTGAAGATAAGATGGAAATTGACTGGGCACTTCGTGTGACTGGAACATGGGACTATAAAACACGTAATGTAAATGATTTGTCAGGTGGTCAGAGACAACGCGTATGGATTGCTATGGCGCTTGCACAAAAGACGGACATTATCTTTCTTGATGAACCTACAACGTATCTGGATATTTCACATCAACTTGAAATACTGGAGCTTGTACAAACATTGAATCGAGAAGAAGGATGCACAATCATTATGGTGCTTCACGATATTAATCAGGCAATTCGCTTTTCTGATCATTTAATTGCAATGAGAGAAGGTGAGATTATTAAAGAAGGTACGCCAGAAGAAGTTCTGACGAAAGATATATTGGCGAAAGTATTTAATATTGATGCGGAGCTATCTAATGATCCACGTAACGGTAAACCGATGCTTGTGACTTATGATTTATTATGCAGACATTATATGAAAGATGTAGTTGAAGATTATGAATAGAACTTACCTCTTCAAAAATTATTTTTACTCAGGGCTTTTATTATCCATGATTTTTTTAGTGATTACGCTGCTACTTTCTTTTATGTTAGGTTCAGAAAATTATAGCCTCTACGAAGTCGTTCAAGCTGTGCTTCATTATAATAATAGTGAGGTCCATAACATCATTCGTGAAATTCGAATGCCACGTGAAGTAGCAGCGATGCTTGTTGGTATGAGCCTTGCTTGTAGTGGTGCAGTAATGCAAGGAATAACGAGAAATCCACTCGCAGATCCAGCGCTTATCGGTCTGAATGCGGGGGCATTGTTATTTATCAGTATTATGTTTGCGATTGTACCGGGTGCGAACTTTATGATGATTATGTTATCAGGATTTATCGGTGCGATTATCGGTGGGACAATTGTACTTATGCTGGGAAATTCAAAGCGTGGAGGATTTAACGCGATGAAAATTATTTTAGCGGGAGCAGCGGTAAGTACATTGATGACCGCACTTGCACAGGGAGTTTCGATATATTTTAAGACGAACCAAAGCAATTTATTATGGTCAAGCGGAGGTGTAACAGGAACAACGTGGCAACATATATTTTATGCAGCACCGGTGATTCTGATTACGCTGTTGCTATTATTTATATTCAGTAGACAGCTTACAATTTTAAGTGTAGGAGATGAAATGGCTGCAGGATTAGGCGTAAATACATCAAAGACGAGAGTGTTATTCTCAGTGCTCACGATGATACTTGCAGGTGTAGCTGTTGCTTTAGTAGGATCCCTTGCATTTGTAGGGTTAATGGTGCCTCATATCGCTAGGATGCTTGTAGGTATTGATTATAGAAAGTTGTTGCCATTTACAACGATACTCGGTGGAATCTTCGTAGTTTGGGCAGATATTATTGCACGTCAGACGGGCGAGGCACCTATTGGAGCGATTGTATCGATTATCGGTGTTCCGTTCTTCATATATCTTGTTAGAAAGGATGGGACGATGTGAACATAAATAAGATAACAAGGCAGTGGTTCGTGATGGTTGCGCTTATAATATTATTGTTTATGGTGATTATCATCAGTATGACAACAGGAGACTTTAAAATGGCCCCCACCACTTTGTTACGCACCTTATTTGGAGCTGGAGATGAAACAGAAACTATGATTCTTTATGAGTTTCGGTTGCCGAGATTACTCATTACGATAATGGGAGGCGTCGCACTTGCTCTAAGCGGTGCCATCTTGCAAAGTATTACGAAGAATCCTCTTGCGGACCCCGGAATAATGGGAATCAATGCAGGGAGTGGCTTCTTCATTGCGTTGTTGATGATATTTATACCTGTAGATAGTAGCAACTTTATCTATGTGTTACCTCTTTTTAGCATGATGGGCGCTTTGATTACAATCGGTGTCGTGCTTAAATTAAGCTATGATAAAGAAACAGGTATTAATCCAGTAAAGATGATACTTGTAGGAATCGGTCTTTCTACTGCTCTAAGCGGTGCGATGATGATGCTGACTTCAACTTTTAATAAAGAAGATGTAGAGTTTATATCGAAATGGCTTGGCGGGGAGATCTGGGGAGACAGTTGGTCATTTGTAATCATGCTAGGGATAATATTGTTTATTTGTCTGCCATATATCATGCAAAAATTAACAGTACTGAATATATTGAATACTCATGATCATGTAGCGACAGGTGTTGGTGTTAATTTATCAGTAGAACGTCGTAATGCTGTGATTATCTCAGTCTTATTATGTGCAAGTGCTGTATCTGTATGTGGAAGCATCGCATTTGTAGGATTGATAAGCCCACACATCGCACGACAACTTGTTGGCGCAAGACATGAACGTTTTATCCCGGTGACAATCGTGATTGGTGCAATATTACTCAGTTTTGCAGATATGGTGGGACGCCTTCTTGTATCTCCTGCAGGTATACCGGCGGGTATTCTCGTAAGCATTATAGGAGCACCATATTTTCTTTATTTGATGAGAAAAAATTTATAATACCCACATGAATTCAATAGTATAAAATATTATATTGATGCATAATATATTGTACAAAAGGGAATGCATATTAAAAGAGTGAAGTGGAGTGGGTATGATGGATAAGCACCCGTTAATAAGGGCGTATACGACTTTTGTGAGAAATAGGTCAAACGATAAGATAGGAGTTATTGGACAGCCTGATGCAGGAAAAAGTGCGCTTATCAACTTGCTTTGTGAGAGTAAAGCATATATATCTGTTCAAACTGATGCAACGCTTGATACTAAAACTTATGCTTATAATGATTATGGCTTTCTTGTTGATTTTCCAGGTGTTGGAACGGAAGTTATGACAGTAAAAAAATAAAAAAAAATTATTCAGAACATAAATATAAATCATTATCTATACGTATTTTCGAGTAAGATAAAAGCAGTAGATATAGAAATAATTAAATATTTAGCGAAGCAAGGTAAAGACATTACGTTTATATACAATAAAGTGGATACATTAATCGATGTGCAAGGTGAAGATAATAGAGAGGCGTTAGTTCGTGATAAAGATGTAGAACTTAATGTGATGATGAAAGAAATAATCAATAAAAAGCAATCTTATATATTTACAAGCGTAGTAGATCATACCGGTATTGATTCGTTAAAACAGGCGCTGGACGAAATCTTTATGTTTGAAGAAGCGTTATTTATTAATCGATTTCAAGATGATAAATATAAAGAAAGCTATTTAAATTATAAGGTTCAGTCTGCCTTTCCGAAATTGTTTACGCCAAGCTTTAAAATAATCCTTTTGAAAGCCCGCTATAAATCATTGGAACGCACGATAATGAGTCACTTTAAAATACAGGAAGATGACATTATTGAACATGCGCAAAAATGGATTACAATTCAAGGGTTTATTGATGGATTTGAACAACAACGCTCGGATGAAAAGATGAACAAAGCGATGGAATTTGCTAAAATCGTGCAGCTTTTAAGAACGTCCTTTAAAATAAAAAGTGTTAATCCAATTTCAATGGTTGTTACATCTATACTTGAAGTTGGAATTAACAATGCATTTCCAGTATTTCAAGCAATCAGTAAATATATGAATGAAATTCGTCAGATTGCGGATGACATGATTGTTGAAGAACAGAAAATTTATAAACAACAATAGGAGGTTATCATTTTGAACACTAGAACATGGTGGAAAGAAGCGGTCTGTTATCAAATCTATCCAAGAAGCTTTAAGGATTCTAATGGTGATGGAATTGGTGATATCAATGGTATCACGGAGAAACTCGATTATTTAAAGGAATTAGGTATCGATGTCATATGGGTGAGTCCGATATTTGAGTCTCCTAATGATGATAATGGTTACGATATTAGTGATTATCAGGAGATTATGCGAGACTTTGGGACGATGGAAGATTTTGATCGCTTGCTTTATGAAGTACATGCAAGAGACATGAAATTGATTCTAGATCTTGTTATTAATCATACAAGCGATGAACATAGCTGGTTTGTAGAATCTAAGAAGAGTAAAGATAATGAATTTCGTGACTGGTACATATGGAAAGACGGCAAAGGTGATAAAGAGCCTAACAACTGGGCTAGTATATTTGAAGGTTCGGCATGGGAATATGATGCAACGACGAATCAATACTACATGCACGTATTCAGTAGAAAGCAGCCAGATTTAAACTGGGAAAATGAAAATATGCGCCAAGCGATATATAATATGGTGAACTGGTGGCTGGACAAAGGTATCGATGGATTCAGGGTGGATGCGATTAGTCATATTAAGAAAAGTTTTGATAAGGGAGATTTGCCTGGAGCAGATAAGCTAGGCTACGCAGAATCTTTCGAAGGACATATGAATCAACCAGGTATTCAAGAACACTTGCAGGAACTTAAAGAAAATACATTTGATAAATATGACATCATGACAGTGGGTGAAGCCAATGGCGTAACGATTGAAGACTCAGATGAATGGGTCGGTGAAGAAAACGGCAAATTCAATATGGTCTTTCAATTTGAACATCTAAATTTATGGGATCATAACGTAGGTAAGAGTTTTGATATTAAAGGGTATAAAGATGTTCTGAATAGCTGGCAAAAAGGACTTGAGAATAAAGGGTGGAATGCACTGTTTATTGAGAATCATGATCGTCAACGGGTGTCATCTACATGGGGAGATGATGAAGAATATTGGTATGAAAGTTCTACAAGTCATGCCGTTGTATATTTCTTGCAGCAAGGGACACCATTTATATATCAAGGGCAAGAAATAGGTATGACGAACTATCCATTTGAAGATATTATAGATTTCGATGATGTACACGCAAAGAATATTTACAATCAAGAACTCAAAAAAGGTGTGCCTAAAGAAGAAGTGATGGAGATGCTAAGACGTATCTCGAGAGATAATACGAGAACTCCGATGCAGTGGGATGATACAAAAAATGCAGGGTTCACGAAAGGAACACCGTGGCTTAAAGTAAACCCAAATTTTGAAGATATCAATGTATTTAAACAAGAGAAAGATGAAAATTCCATTTTAAATTTCTATAAGCAATTAATTCAGCTTAAGAAAAAACATCTTACATTAACATATGGAACATTTGATTTAATCTATCCTGAAGATACTAAAGTATTTGCATATACGAGAACGTATGAAGGTGATCAGTTTATAATCATTGGAAATTTGAGCCATGATAAAGTGACGTTGAAAAAAGATGAATCCCTTAAAATGAAAGATGAATCGCTTGTACTCTATAACTATCAGAAAGAAGATAGGTCGGAGGACATATTTACTTTTCAGCCTTTTGAGGCGCGCATATATCATATCAAAAACAGGTGACGCATTGCGTTACCTGTTATTTTTATATTCTATAGTTTGGTATAATTAAGATATTAAATTAGCGAGGGATATATACATGGTGAAATTAGAACGAAAGAAACTATATGAAGAGATTGCTGAAATAATTACTGAGAAGATAAAGAACGGAGAATACAGTAGGGGAGACAAATTGCCCTCAATTCAAGCTTTATTTAAAGAATACGGTGTGGGACAGGCCTCTATTCGTGAAGCGCTAAATGCATTACGTGTGATTGGTCTGCTGGAAATAAAGCATGGCGAGGGGACATTTGTTAAAGCGATTGAAAGCTCTGCATTTACACCTGAAATGGCACTATATGATAAGGAAGATATCAAGGATCTCCTTGAAGTGCGTAAAGTGCTTGAAGTCGGATCTGTCAGAGCAGCTGCGATGCATAGATCTGAACAACAATTGGAAGCGATACACTATGCATTAAAACAAATGGAACAGGCAATGTATGACAAGGAAATAGGTGAGGAAAGTGATTTAAACTTTCATCTTTCTATTGCGGAAGCTTCTAATAACAAATTGTTAAAACATATGTTAATAGAAGTATCAGATAAAATTAAGACAGTGATGAAAGAAACAAGACAAATTTGGTTATTTAATGAAGAGAAATCTATTGAAAAACTTTTTAATGAACATACCGAAATTTTTCTGGCTATAAAAAATAGAAATATGAAACTTTCTGAGAAAAAAATGCTTAAACACCTGAAAGACGTGGAAGAAGTATTAATAGAGCATTATAAAATATAATTTTGTCACTTGCTTTTAGAAAAACGTTGCAATAGAATAGAACTATTGGTCACCGAGTCATATGATGACTGTTTAATTTTCAGCTGTGGGCACACTGAAAAAAATTGGGGGGTATAACTATGAAAGTAAGCTTATTCAGTACGTGTTTAGTAGATGTATTCGAAAAACGTGTGGGTATTGCAACAGTGGAATTGTTAGAGAAACTAGGATGTGAAGTAGATTTTCCGGCAGCACAAGTATGTTGTGGGCAACCTGCTTATAACTCAGGGTATCACGAGGAAACGAAGAAAGCTGCGAAGAATATGATTAAAGCTTTCGAGCAATCAGAGGTTGTCGTTGCACCTTCAGGATCATGTGTAACGATGTTTAAACATTATCCGGATCTATTCAAAAACGATGCAAAGTGGCAAGCACGTGCACAAGAACTTGCAGATAAAACGTATGAAGTTACGCAGTTCATTGTAGAAGTGTTAGGTATTACAAATGTAGGAGCAAAGCTTGATGGTGTAGCTACAATTCATCCATCTTGCCATATGACACGTCTGTTAGGTAATGTGACTGCACCTGCTAAACTTCTGAACGAAGTAGAAGGACTAGAAGTTGTTGAATTACCTAAATACTACAGTTGTTGTGGTTTCGGTGGGACATTTGCTGTTAAAATGAGCGATGTTTCAGGTGAAATGGTAGATGAAAAAGTAGATTGCATCGTTGAAAGTGGTGCAGACTATTTAGTTGGCGGAGACTGCAGTTGTTTGATGAATATTGATGGTAGATTAAGACGTCGTGGTGTTGATGTGAAAGCTGTACATATCATTGAAATCTTAAATAACCAAGTTGAGGCGGTGACTACACGATGAGTATGAGAATAGGTAATGAAACGTTTAAGCAGGCAGTTAAGACGGAACTTAAAGATGACTTCATGCGTGGTGCTGTGAGTAGTGCACAAGATAGATTAAGAGAACGCAAACTTAAAACTCAAGAAGATCTTGGAAACTGGGAAGAGTGGAGAGACCATTCTGAAGAGATTCGTCAGCATACGCTTGCGAACCTTGACTACTACTTAAATATGCTTTCTGAGAATGTCGCTGCAAAAGGTGGACATGTATTCTTCGCTGAAACAGCAGAAGAGGCCAATCAATATGTGCAAAAAGTATTACGTGACAAAAATGCTAAAAAAGTAGCAAAATCAAAATCAATGGTAACTGAAGAAATTGGTCTGAACGAAGCGATGGAAGCGGTAGGATGTGAAGTCATCGAGACAGACTTAGGAGAATACATTCTTCAAGTTGATGATCATAATCCACCTTCACACATCGTTGTACCTGCACTTCATCTTAATAAAGAGCAAATCGAAAAGGTCTTCAAAGAAAAACTTGGATATGATAAATCGAGTCAACCGGAAGAACTTGCGTTATTTGCGCGTCAAAAGCTACGTGAAGAGTTTCTTTCTGCAGATGTCGGGATTACCGGGTGTAACTTTGGTGTTGCAGAAAGTGGTTCATTCAGCTTAGTTACAAATGAAGGTAACGCACGTATGGTAACAACATTACCTAAAACTCAGATTACAGTTATGGGTATGGAACGTTTAGTTCCTACACATGAAGAACTAGAAGTATTAGTGTCAATGCTTACGCGTTCGGCTGTAGGGCAAAAACTAACAAGTTATGTGACAACTTTAACAGGACCACGTGCGGAAGATGAGATTGATGGTCCGGAAGAATTCCATTTAATTATTGTTGATAATGGACGCTCTAAAATTTTAGGAACGCAATTCCAGTCTATTCTACAATGTATTCGTTGTGCTGCTTGTGTCAACGTTTGTCCTGTTTATCGTCAAACAGGTGGCCATTCATATGGTTCGATTTATCCAGGACCAATTGGTGCGGTATTATCACCATTACTTGGTGGATATGATACTTACAAAGAATTGCCATATGCTTCTACATTATGTGGTGCTTGTACTGAAGCTTGTCCGGTTAAGATTCCGTTACATGACTTATTACTTGAACATAGACGTGTTATTGTTGAGGAAGAACATATGTCACCAGTTGCAGAACGTCTTGTCATGAAAGGTTTTGCACAAGGAGCTAGTCATTCAACTTTATTTAAATACGGTACTAAAGCAGCGCCAGCATTAATGTCACCGTTTGAAAACAAAGATAAAGGTATGATTACTAAAGGTCCTAAGCCTTTACAAGCATGGACAAATTCTCGGGATTTCCCAATGCCGGATGATGAAAACTTCCGCGACTGGATGCAAAATAGATTGAAAAGAGGTGCGAAATAATGGAAAGAGGCACAATTCACAATAAAGGATCATTCTTAAGTAACATCTCTAAAAATTTACAGCGTGAAATGCCACAGCATGTAGAACGTCCTGAATGGCAATATCGACCTCAAGATAAGACACTTACAGGTCTTACGCAAGACGAACTATTAGAAGTTTTAAGACAGCAATGTAACTTTATTCATACAGACCTCGTTGAAACGACGACAGATAATATTAATGAAACCTTGAGTCAAGTCATTGAGAAGTATGGCAATGGTGAAGTTATTGCCTGGAACGACAAACGTTTCGCTGATTTTGGAATCGATTTAGAAGCGCATGATGCTTTTATCTGGGATGAAGCAAAAGGTGCTGAGAACTTACAAGTCGCAGAGCGCGCAAATGTTGGGATTACTTTCAGTGATGCAACACTTGCAGAGAGTGGAACGGTTGTATTATATGCGGATAAAGGTAAAGGACGTAGTGTAAGTTTACTTCCTGCAACATATATAGCCATTGTCCCTAAATCTACAATAGTGCCAAGGTTTACACAGGCTGCACAACAGATGAATGCCATGATGGAAGATCAAGAGAACTTCCCTACATGCATTAATTTAATAACGGGACCATCAAATTCAGCAGATATCGAAATGAAACTTGTTGTTGGTGTTCACGGACCTATTAAAGCGACGTATATCGTTGTAGATGATAAATAGTTTAACAAAACCAGTTATTGTATAATACAATGACTGGTTTTTATTTATAAAATGATTAGATGATTGCTTTAGTTTTTATAATATTTAACTTAAAATAGTATTAAGAGGTGAGGATAGTGGAATTAAAGTTTGATCATATTATTCATCATGTACATTATCTAAATAATGCTGATATTGATTTTTTAAAGGTGATTAACGGTGGAAAGCATGAGCAGTTAGGGACATACAATAAATTATCTTATATTGATTTATCATATATCGAATTTATAGACGCATATGATCGTACGCTTGTTCATAAAGCAGCACAAAGTACAGAAGAACGTTTAAGTTTTGCAGCATCACTTGAACGAACAGAGTATACGGAAGGATTTAAACGCTTGTGTTTTAGAACTGAGGATATCAATGCATTGAAGCAACATTTTGAACAAATAGGTGTAAAGACGATTGGTCCGTCTCGTATGCAACGGGTGACACCAGAAGGCGAAGTTATTGCTTGGCAGTTACTCTATATTGATGAAGAGAGAAATTATGAATTACCATTCTTTATACAGTGGGGAACGTCAGATGACGAACGCATGCAGTCACTATCTCCATATTTCCAGGGAAATCTCAAGATTGAAGGAATCGATATTGAAACGACAGATTTTAATGATATGGCAGAGATATATGTAGAATGGTTAGGTTACGAAGTCACAAGTGGTGTGATCAATAGCTATTTTAAACTAGAAAAATTGGGTTGTCCTTCAATCTACTTAATTCCTGGCAATACTGATACAATTAGAAGATTAAAAATAAAAAGTGATGCACCCGCAGTACATCACTTTAGAAATGCAATTTATCAATTTAATTAGCATAAACGTTATTATAAATTGTCATAACGATAAGGTAAATATGATATGCAGCAACAATCAGCGAAATCAATGCTATATACATTGTTGATTTAGATACTCTTGTAATCAAATAGAGGAGTGAGATGATTGTGGTGAAACTTGCTGCAATAATATGCAAGCTTAACATATCGATAGAATCCTGCTGGAATAATGAAACGAGTATACTATTAATAATGATTAAGATAATAAGCAGTAAATTTTTAAACATGGGTCACCTCTTTACTTTAATAACAAAAGTATAACAATAATAATTAAATATTTGTTGTAAAACGAAAGGAAAGAATAAAATGACAGTGACGAGAAAGAATATATCCAATGAAGTACACGATAACTTTGTAAAAACACATGTAAATGGTGATATGCTGCAGCTGTCAACATGGGCAGATACAAAACGATTGACAGGATGGTATAGCAGACGTATCGCTGTAGGAAGGGATGACGAAATCGCTGGAGTGGGACAGTTATTATTTAAGAGAGTACCGAAGACACCATATACGATGTGCTACGTATCGCGAGGTTTTGTATGTGACTACCATGATAAAGAAGTCGTGACAGCACTTGTTGACGCGGCAATTGAAGTTGCGCGTCGTGAGAAAAGTTACTCTATTAAGATTGACCCGGATGTTGAAGTAGATACGGTCCCAGGATTAGTTGAATTTATGAATACATTAGGTTTTGTTCATAAAGGATTTAAAGATGGGCTTCATCCGGATTACATACAACCGCGTATGACGATGATTACGAATATTGATATGGATGAAGATGCACTTATACAGTCATTTGAAAAACGTAATCGTTCTACGGTAAAGCAAAGCCTGAAAAAAGGCGTACAGTGTGAAATTGGAACACGTGAAGATCTTAAGATTTTTGCGCAGCTTATGAAAGAAACTGGAGAACGTGACGGCTTCCTGGTCAGAGATATCTCTTACTTCGAAACGATATACGATGCGCTTAATCCAGCAGGAGATGCAGTACTTTTTCTTACTAAATTAGTTCCAGATACTGTATTACAGAATTTAAATACAACATTAAAGAGCAGTCGTGATGAAAAAGAGAAAGTTTTATCAAAAAAACAGACGAAGAAAACTGAAAACCAATTAAAAGACATAGATATTATCATTGAGAAGATACAAAAGCAAATTAAAGAAATGGAAGAACTTAAAGAAACACACCCGGATGGTAAATATTTGTCAGGTGCAATTCTGACATTTTGCGGTAAGAAAGCCTATTACCTATACGGTGCATCTAGTAATGATTATCGTAGCTATCTACCAAATCACAAAATGCAGATCGAAATGATGAAATATGCCCGTAGTAAAGGTGCAGTATCCTATGATTTTGGTGGGACAGATAACAATCCCGACAAGGATTCTGAACACTATGGTTTATGGCAGTTTAAGAAGAGCTGGGGTACACAATTGAGTGAAAAAATCGGCGAATTTGACTACATACTTAATAAACCTGTTTATACATTAATTGAAGTTGCGAAGCCAAAAGTAAAAGCATTAACAAAGAAAATTAATAAGAGAAGATAGCAGTGTTTTGAGGCCGAATTGAAATGCTGTAACAGAAGTAACTACGCGCAATACAGAAAAGAAGAGAGTGATGACAAGAAAACACCACTCTTTTTTATTCACTGAAAAATTTAAAGACACTCATCTTCGTTTCCATATAAAGATATGGATCAATAAAGGTGATATATAGAATAAAAAAGAAGTTGAATAAACTAAATGCTGTTAAAAGGATAGAAAGAATTCTATAGGTAAAGTTGTTCATCAAGTTCTTATCGGTTGTAAAGTGATACTGTATGCCTGAGAAAAACGTAATGATACAAAAAACCATCCAGAAATATGTTGTTAAAAATACGATACCGCTATGAACAAAGTAGCTGCTTATAAACACAGTTTGCATAATGATAAGTAAAAACATAATTACTTTTTGCATTCTTTTCACTCCTTTCCCTATAATTGTAATATATAACTGTAAATTATCAATATAATATGACAAGAGAGGTTTTCAAAATGAAAATTGGTTTTATTGGAACAGGCGTAATGGGCAAAAATATGGCTGAGCATATAGGTGATAAACTATATATTTATAACCGAACGAAAGAAAAAGCAAGGTCACTAATCGAACAAGGTCATATATGGTGCGATACACCTGCTGAAGTTGCAGCACAATCCGATATTATTTTTACTATGCTTGGCTATCCAGCTGATGTAGAAACTATCTATCTCGCACCAGATGGATTGATTAATAATGGTAAACAAGGTCAAATATTTATTGACTGTACAACGAGTAGTCCTGAACTTGCCCAAAAGATCAATCAAGAAGCAAATAAGAAAGGAATATATGTGTTAGACGCACCTGTAAGTGGTGGAGATATCGGTGCCAAGAACGGAACTTTGAGTGTAATGGTGGGTGGAGATGAAGCGATATTTGATAGAGTAAAACCCTTAATCGATAAATTTAGTAGTGCAGTAACATATTTTGGTGATGCAGGAAGTGGTCAACATACTAAGATGGCGAATCAAATTGCTATCGCTACAAATATGATCGGTATGGCTGAAAGTCTGTACTATGCGCATAGAGCAGGATTAGATGTTGAAAAAGTACTAGAAACAATCAGTAAAGGAGCGGCAGGAAGCTGGTCATTATCTCACTTAGCGCCTAGAATTTTAAAAGAAGACTACGCGCCTGGATTTTATACGCATCACTTCCTGAAAGATATGAGTATCGCGCTTGAAGAAACAAAGAAGATGGGCATTGAACTTCCGGGTCTCGAATTAAGCTGTAAGTTATATAGTAGCCTTTCCGATGAACTAAAAGAAACGACAGGTACACATGTGATATATCAATATTATACACAAGCAAGATAAGGATATTGGTAAAATTTAAATAATAAAGCTACAATAAACACATAAAATTCGTATAAATGGAGGAAACCCTTTGATAAAGAAAATTATTGATTTTTCTTTGCATAATAAACTTGCAGTGTGGTTAATGACACTCATTATCCTAAGTGCCGGCGTATATAGTGCGATGAAGATGAAGATGGAAATGCTGCCGAGTATGTCGACACCTGTAATTTCTATTACAACACCTTACCCAGGTGCTACACCTGAAGATGTGTTAAATGGTGTTACAGATCCAATAGAGAAGAAGGTTAAAAATTTATCGAGTGTAGATAAAGTAACGAGTCAATCGTTAGAGAATGCATCTGCAGTCACTGTTCAATATAAGTTTGGAACAGATATGGACAAAGCACAATCTGAATTAGAGAAACAAATTGATAAAGTTGATCTTCCAGAAGGTGCACAAGAGAAACAGATTTCACAAATGTCAATGTACACTTTTCCGATCATTAGCTATTCACTTTCAAGCGATAAGGCAGATATTAAAGATCTGACAAAGCGTATTAAAGAAGATTTAGTTCCAGAAATTGAAGGTGTAGAAGGTGTTACAAATGTAACGTTTTCTGGACAAGAAGTCGAACAAGTTGAGCTACAATTTGATGATAAGAAGTTAAAGAAAAATAATTTAACAGAAGAGTCTGTACTTCAATTCATTAAAGGTGCTACAACCGATGCGCCGCTTGGATTATATACTTTTGGTAACGATTTAAAAAGTATCATCGTAAATGGTCAATTTACTAGTGTGGATGCTCTTAAAGATTTAAAGATCCCATTATCAGGCGGAGATAATCAAGCTAATACTGCTAAAGCCTCACCTGAAGCACAGGCAGCGCTTGCGAAGATGATGCAGGCCGGTAAAGTACCGACAGTAAAGCTTTCTGATATTGCTACGATTAAAAATGTAGAGAGTCGTGAATCTATTTCTAAGACAAATGGTAAAGATTCACTAAGTATTCAAGTCATTAAGTCAGATGATGCGAATACTGTAGCGTTAGCAAACGATGTAAAAGATAAAGTAAAGGAATTTAAGAAGAATAATAAAGATATTAATGCCGTACTGATGATGGATCAGGCTAAACCGATTGAAGACTCTGTAAAAACAATGGCAGAAAAAGCCATTATTGGAGCATTGTTTGCAGTGATCATGATACTCGTGTTCCTTAGAAATATCCGTTCAACGATGATTGCTGTCGTATCCATTCCGATGTCTATATTAATGGCAATGTTAATCCTTAAACAGATGGATATTTCACTTAATATTATGACGCTTGGAGCGATGACGGTTGCAATTGGACGTGTTATTGATGACTCTATCGTCGTTATCGAAAATATATTCCGACGTATGTCTGACCCTAAAGAGAAATTGCGTGGCTCTGAGTTAATTAGCAGCGCGACTAAAGAGATGTTTATACCGATTATGAGTTCAACGATGGTCACAATTGCAGTATTCTTACCACTTGGACTGGTGTCAGGTTCTATCGGTGAAATCTTTAGACCTTTTGCTTATACAGTCGTATTTGCATTGTTGGCCTCATTATTAATTGCAATTACGATTGTACCGATGCTTGGACATACATTCTTTAAGAATGGTATTAAATGGCATCATGATGATGAAGCAAAGGTAGGACGTATTGCAAGTTTCTATCATAACGTATTAGAGTGGTCTTTAAAACACAAGCTTATCGTCTCACTATTAAGTATCGGCCTTCTCCTTGGTAGCTTGTTCTTAACGCCGTTTCTAGGGACGTCATTCATTTCAACAGGGGAAGATAAGTTTCTTGCATTAACTTACAAGCCTAAACCTGGTGAAACTGAAGAAGAGGTTGTAAAAAAAGGTGAGCAAGTTCAGAAGACTTTAGCTGAGAATAACGATGTAGTAAACATTCAGTACTCAGTTGGAGGAGAAAATCCATTTAACCCGGTTGCCACTAATGATATGGCAATGATGGTTGAATATAAGAAAGATACACCCAAGTGGGAAAGTGAAGCGGAACGTGTATTGAACAAAATCGCTTCTTTCAAACATGAAGGAACTTGGAAGAACCAGGATTTTGCAACGGGTGGTTCGACGAATACTGTGACTGTGACTGTTAACGGCCCATCGATGAATGAAATAAGACCAGTTATAGAGCAGCTTGAGAAAGAAATGAAGGATGTTAAGACGGTTACAAATGTAAGTTCATCATTAACCGATAGTTATGATGCATATACATTGAAGGTGGATCATAACAAGTTATCTGAACGAGGACTTACTGCAGGTCAGATTGCAATGGCATTGAATCAACGTAGTGATAATAAAGTTGTCACTAAAATAGGTGATAATGGCAAGTCGACAGATGTTGTTCTGACAAAAGAAAAAGAAACAAAATGGACAAAAGATAAATTAGAGAATACAAAGATTACTTCACCACTCGGTAAAGAGGTTAAGTTGAGCGATGTCGTAACGATTGAAGAAGGAAAAACTTCAGATACGATTAAACGAGAAGACGGTAATATATCTGCGTCAGTAGAAGGGAAGATTAAAGGAAAAGATGTCAGCCAGGCTACACAGGACGTGGCAAAGAAAGTGAACGCATTAAAACACCCTTCAAATGTTGATGTACATATCGGAGGTACGAGTGAAGATATCGGCGAGAGCTTCTCTCAACTCGGATTTGCGATGCTTGCCGCTATCGGAATCGTTTACCTGATACTTGTACTGACATTTAAAGGCGGACTTGCACCGCTCGCCATTTTATTCTCGTTACCGTTTACGATTATCGGGGTAATATTAGGGCTTCTCGCGTTTGGAGAGACGCTTTCTGTACCATCGATGATTGGTATGCTTATGCTCATTGGTATTGTTGTTACGAATGCGATTGTGCTGATTGACCGCGTTATCAATAAAGAAGCAGAAGGATTAACAACACGTGATGCATTGCTAGAAGCAGCGACGACTCGTGTACGACCAATCCTGATGACAGCCCTAGCGACAGTAGGTGCATTATTACCATTATTGTTTGGAGGAGACGGCTCTGTGCTTATTTCTAAGGCACTTGCTGTAACAGTAATCGGTGGATTGACTTCATCAACATTATTAACATTAATCGTTGTCCCTGTCGTGTATGAAATATTAATGAATTTAAAGCAGAGATTTACGAAAGACGAAAAAAATATTGATCCATTTATACCAACTCATGATGCTTCAACACGTATCCATATTAAAGATAATAGATAAAATATTCTGAATACTGTTGACGTATGATTTGAACTATACTATAGTGATATCACCAATTAAATATTTCTTATCCAGAGAAGTGGAGGGAACTGGCCCTATGATACTTCAGCAACAGACTTTAAGTACTGTGCTAAATCCAGCAAGCATATGCTTGGTAGATAAGTGCCATATCGGCGTCATTGCTACTGAAGCAATGACGCTTTTCTATTTTTAAAGGAGCGAATGTCTGTGAGTTCTAAATTATTAAATTCAATACCTGAAAGTTATTTTGGTAAGACGATGGGCAGGAAGCTTGAAGTCGGGGATAAACCATTGATTAATACAGCAGTCGGTATCCCTGACCAACCAGTGGATCGTAAGGTGTTAAACGCATTACAAGATGCCATTGTTGACCCTGATAACCATAGATATGGTGTATTCCGTGGCAAGGAGACATTGAAGAAAGGGATCCAGAAGTTTTATAAAGATATCTATGATGTTTCACTGGAGGATGATGAAGTTTGTATTCTTTATGGTACAAAAAATGGTCTTGTTCATATCCCTGCATGTGTCATTGAACCTGGCGAGGGAGTGTTACTCCCTAATCCGGGATATACCGATTACCTTGCTGGTGTTAAGCTTGCCAGAGGCTTACATTATGACTTACCATTACACCCTGAAGATTATTACTTACCTGACTTTGATAATATAGATAAAGCGCAGCTTAATAATACAAAGCTGATTTATCTTAACTATCCATCTAATCCAACTGGAGCAGTAGCGACCCAAGCATTTTTTGATGATACAATTATGCGTTTTAAAGATACCGAAACAAAGATTGTCCATGACTTTGCCTATGCAGCTTTTGGATTTAATGGTAAGAATCCAAGCATTCTTGCTTCACCTCATGGGAAAGAAGTCGCTGTAGAAATATATTCGTTATCTAAAGGGTTTAATATGTCGGGTGTACGTGTCGGGTTTGCTGTAGGGAATAAAGAGATTGTGAGTGCTCTGAACTATTTTCAGGATCATACTCAAGTTGGTATGTGGGGCGTTGTACAAGATGCGGCGATAGCAGCGCTTGAGCTGGGAGAGCCATATCTAGAAAGTCAAAACAATATATTTAAAGCACGACGCGATAAAGTGACAGCATATTTAAAGCAATATGAAATTCCGTTTGAGCCTATGAATGGTGGTATATTTTTATGGATAAAAGTGCCGGACGGTTTTGAGGGGGAATCATATACAGACTATTTATTGAAGCAAGAATCAATTTTAGTAACTCCAGGGATTCCTTTTGGGTCACGTGGTAAGAATTACATTAGAATCTCCCTTGCTATTGATGATGTGTTGATCAATGAACTGCTCGAGCGCTTAAAAAATACAAAGAAGTTATATATAAAATAAGAACTTACAAAGCATTACTTTGTAAGTTCTTATTTTATAAGTATAGCGCACAAAGTGCGATAATCATTAGCGCCGTTATGATAGAGAAGAGATCGAGAATGAGCTTTGCTTTTTTGTCATTAAACTTAAATTTATAGTTAGAAATCTCTATATTTAAAAATAAACAAAGTGCAAGTAATGTAATCCAGAACTTTATCGTTCCAAGATGCATCAATGCAATGAAGATGAAGACAACGAACACAGCACCAAGTATGATTCTTAAAAAATCCAGCAGACGCATGTTAATCATATAAATGCTTGTATAACTTATGATCAGATACATTATCATAAGTAAAATAATTAATATAATCATACGACTCTTCCTTTCTTATAATAAATAAATAGTAGGATTAAACCAAATACGGAAGTGAGTGCACCGAAATAAAATGGCATTTCTAGATGTCTGGAAAGCAGTGCGGTAAATAACAAAGGACCAAGAATACGACCTAAACTATCCATACTGTAACTGATAGAAGTAAGTTTTCCCATTTTATTACTCGAAGTTTCTTTCGTCAATTGACTCGTCAGTAATGTTCTTACAAGGGCATTACCAGACATAAGGAGCACAAGACAGAGTCCGGCATAAAATAAATTCATGGAAAAAGGCAGCATGATAAATGCAACAATTGTAATCAATTGTCCTGTTATAATCACTGGTTTTTCTTGACCGTGTTTCACTTTACGTAAGTACCTACCTTGTAATCCAGCATTAACAAGCCCGCCAATCATAAAGAGCATTCCCATTTGTGTTGCAGTAATATTAATCTTCTCTATTTCAAAGAGTTGGAACGAGCTCTCCATCCCACTCATCGTAAATGTCACGATAAATGTTGATAATAACAGCATATAGACTGCTGGAGTTAGCAATTTAGGGTTCACAGTAGCCTGTTCTGAATCAGTCGAATGCTGTAATGTTTCCTGAATCGTGAAGAGACAGAACAAAGCAATAACGGTTAATATTGCAGCAGTTACGAAATACGGAATCTGGTAGCTGATGCCAGAGAGCAGTCCTCCAACTGCTGGACCAAATATAAACCCAAGTCCAATCATCATCCCCATGAGACCCATATACTTATTGCGTTCTTCATGTGTAGTCATATCACTGACCATGCTTGTCGTAGTAGAGAAGCATGCACCAGAGAACAAGCCGCCAAGAATTCGGGAGGTATAAAGCATAGGTAAGTTATCGATAAATAATCCGAATAATACGAAGCTTAAAGTAAAACCGATAAGCCCGATGATTAATATTTTCTTACGACCGTATTTATCGGATAGATATCCCCACATTGGCGCTACAATAAATGAAACGATAGAATAAGAGGCAAGCAGTAACCCCATATGAAATGCATTTAAATTTAAACTATGTACAAGAGCGGGTATTACAGGTATTACAATACTGAATCCAAAGTATATAAAGAACTGAATCATCATCAGCAATTTGAATTGTTGTTTCATTGAATTTCCTCCTTAAAGCTATAGTACTATTGTAGCGAAAGTTAAGCTTAAATCCTATATTTTTATAATAAAAAAGAGCACTTACAGTTGTGCCCTTATTTGTGCAATTTGTTGTTCGATTTCAATAAGTTTCTCTTCCAGTCGTGGAGAAGACTGACCAGTAGACTCTACTTTCTCTAAATCGTTTTGAATGCGCATGTATTCTTCTTTTAGCTCTAATAGTTGCTGGTTAAGAACCATAATATCCTCCTTTTTGCTTATTCTATATATGAAATATACATTAAAATGATACTATAATAAAGAAACAGAGATTGGAGACATAGAAATGACGAAGAAAATTAAAACAAATGCGTTAAGAAAACTTGACCAAAAGAAGATTCCGTATGAAACATATACATATGAAGTGACGGATGAGTTAGACGGTGTTACAGTCGCAAATAAAATTGAAAAACCTTATGCTCAAGTATTTAAAACATTAGTATTGCGCGGGAAATTAAATTATTATGTTGCAGTTATTCCTGTTGTAGCAACGTTAGACCTTAAATCAATGAGTAAAGTTGTCGGAGAGAAGAAACTTGAGCTCTTGCCTGTGAATAATCTTGAGAAATTAACGGGTTATATTCGTGGTGGGTGTTCACCTGTGGGGATGAAGAAGCTGTTTCCGACAGTTATTGATAGTAGTGCAGAGCAGTTTGAAGAGATTATTGTGAGTGCAGGACAACGAGGAATACAGATGCAAGTACCGCTTCAATCATTAGTCAATCTTATTCATGCGAAAGTGAGACCGATTACACATGAGGATTAAAGACAATTATCTAAAATTAAATATAAGAAATAAACGTACGATTGTCACGAGTGATGTACATGGAAGACCAGATTTATTAGAACAATTATTGAAGAATGTGGATTTTTCACACGAAGATATTCTTATAATTAATGGGGATATTATCGATAAGGGACCTGACAGTATACAAATGATTACATATGTAGAACGTCTGATGGCGCAGGGCAATGTATATGTGACATTAGGTAATTGCGATAAAATATTCGACGAACTAGAAGAAGCATTTCTATATGACTATATGGCGTATCGCTATACGATTGTTCATGAAATGCTTAAGCAACTTGGAAAGACATTGGATGATTATACATCACAAGGTGAACTGGCGAAAGAGCTTAGAACGAAATTTGAGCATCTTCATAATGTGATGAAAGATTTGCCGTTAATGATAGAAACTGAAGATTATATATTTGTGCATGCAGGAGTCGATGAAGATTATATGGAGACGACAGAACGCGATGCGCTGAATATGCCGTTTTTCTATAATCAACCGCATCAACTTGAAAAGACTGTAATAGTGGGTCATTTCCCTGCTTGTAACTTTGTTGAACAAGGGGTATACCACCATAATATTAAAATACATCCGAATCACAATACAATTGCCATCGATGGGGGAAATCAGGTCAAGACGAGTGGTCAGCTGAACGGACTCATCATCGAAGCAGATGGGACATTGCACACAACGTTTGTGGATGATTATGAGCAGAGTATGGTTATCCAGTCTTTTGATCCAGGGGTTCAAATACCGCATAGCTTTACCTATCCTGATTACGCTATTACTTCTTTTGAAAGGGATGAATACTTTACGTATTGTGAGCGTGGTGAACACGATGGTTGTATGGTGAAAACTGAATTCATCGATTTCGAAGCACAACGATTAAAAGATGATTATACGGATTATTTCCACGCAGTAGAAGCTGGAGCATTCGTCAGTGTGATTCATCATTATAAAGGATACGTATTGATTAAGAAAAATGGTATTGTTGGGTTTGTTCCGGAAGAAGTACTGGAATAGATATGTACATCAATACAGAAAGAAGGGTGATTTGTGACACAGACATTTATAATGATTATCGCTTTAATATTAACTGGATATTTAATGAAGCGCCTAAACTATATAAAAGAAGCAGAAGGCGGTGTTATTGCTAAACTTATCTTCAATTTAACATTGCCCTCATTGGTCATCGTAACATTAAACAGCGTTAAGATTGAACCTTCTTTAATGCTCTTGCCTGTAATTATGGTAATCTATGTTGTTATCGCTAAACTGATTGTTATCATTCTATTTCTCAAGTACAATAATCAGATTAGAGGTTCTGTAGGAATGATGGCTGCGGCATTTAATATCGGCTTGTTCGCCTATCCTCTAGTTGGTGAGATGTTCGGTGCAGAGGGATTATTATATTTTGGGATGTTTGATATCGGTGGTTCCATCGGTATGTTTGGTATTACGTATTTTGTAGGAAATTATTTCAGTGAAGGTGGAGACACGTTTGACATCCGATATTTACTCATGAGCTTAATGAAGACAGTACCACTTATGACATATATCATCATGCTCGCGATAAACTTACTAGATATACATATACCAGGTGAAATCATTGAATTCTTTAAAATAATTTCACAGGCGAACATGCCTTTATCCATGATATTGCTCGGCGTATATTTAAACTTTAAGGTGGATACATATTATTTACCATTAGCAATTAAATATTTATGTTTCCATTATGGATTTGGACTTATTGCAGGGTTGATATGTTATTATACGTTACCATTTAATGAAATGTTCAGAACAACATTGCTTATTGGATGGCTACTTCCTATAGGAGTGGCAATCATCCCGTATGCAATACAATTTAAGTATAAAACATTACCGCTCATAGCGATGATCTCTAATATTACAATTGTTATTTCTATTATTATTTTATATATTTTTCAAAAGGTAATCTTATAAAAATATATAAAAAAGGATAAAGTGGCATATCAGCCGCTTTATCCCTTTCCTCCCATAAATGAAGGGTATTTTGTCATTCCGCCGTCTACGTAGAGCGTTGTCCCCGTAATATAGGCTGCCTGCGTGCTTGCTAAAAAGAGTGCCGCGTTGGCAACGTGTTCAGGTTCCCCAATAAAGCCCATAGGTATCATTCTTTCGGTTTCTTCGCGTGTAGCGGGATCTGAAAATTTTTCTTTCGTATGTTCTGTAACAATAGCTCCTGGAGAGATATTGTTTACTCTTATCCCATGCGGTGCAAATTCCATGCTTAACGTTTCCATCATAAGCTTTAATCCGCCTTTACTTGCAGCATAATTAACATAATTTGGCCAAGGAATAACATCGTGCACACTTGACATATTAATGATGACACCTTTTTTCTTTGTTTGGGTGAAATGTTTAGCGGCTTCTCGGCTGCCGACAAACGCACCGGTTAAGTTAATATTCATGACATGATTAAAATCTTCTGCTGACATTTCAAGAGAAGGCGTCGCCTTTTCAAATCCAGCATTATTAACCATAATATCTATCGTACCAAAGTGTCTTACTGCTTCTGATATAAGTGCAGTGACTTCGTTTTCTTTAGAAACATCCGCTTGAATTGTAATCGCATCTCCACCAGACTTTTTAATTGTTTTGGCAATTTCTAATGCTTCGCTTTCGCTTGAATTATAATTCACTACGACTTTACAGCCTTCTGCACCAAACTGTTCTGCCATCGCTTTACCAATGCCGCTTGAAGCACCAGTAATAACGACAACTTTATCTTTTAAATCTGTATACATAAATATCGCTCCTTTATTGTTTTGCATATCCTAATAGGAATGCTGCGATGATAATTAATATAATTCCTGTGGCTATTCCGATATATTGCTTCTTTGTTTTCTTTTCTCCTAACAGGAAGATTCCACCGAGTGTCGAAACTACGACAAGCATCTGTGAGAATGAAAAGCTTGTTGCTACACCCACTTTAGGCTGAGAATAGAACATTGCCATATTACCTAAAGCCCATAGCATACCAGGGAACATGTTCTTAGCAATTGCTTTTTTCTTCGGATGATGTTTTAGAGTAAGCAGCAATCCACCGATGACCATACCGATTGATTGAGGGAATAGTGCGCTCCAACCTTCGACACCGAAGAACTGACCGATAACGACATAAGTTACATACCCTAAAGTAGAGATTAATAATATAGGGACTGCTTTTTTAAGATTTCCTTTCGTCTGGTCACTTTCTTTACCTTTTAGTGAGGTTAACATGACCCCGATAATTAAAAGTATTAATGCTACAACTCCGAGAATAATTGAAGTCATGGTCTTCCATTCGTTGAAGAATATGACTGAAATCAATGTTGTACCAACGAGTTGTAAGCCTGTTGAAATTGGCATGGTCTTAGAAACCCCGATAAGATCAACACTTTTAAGCTGATTTCCTTGACCAAGCGCCCAGAATGCACCAGAAACCATGCCGACTAATAGAATTTTTATATTTAGTTCTGGCTGAACCATGATATAAGTAATCGAGCCGATGATAAAGGCACCGATGACAGTCCCCATAATTTGTTCATAAGGGGTCCCGCCTACTTTAACATTAATTAAGACGACACTTCCCCATAGTAATGCTGGTAACAAAGCAATTAATATATCCATAAATTCTCCTTTATCCTTTTATTATTAATTACCCTACTGATGTTTCTGAAAACGTGTACTTTTGAAACTTGATTTGTAGATATACACAAGGAGACCCTTAAATAATGGCTGAACATTATTTAAGGGTCTTTAATTATTCTATAGTATATTTAAAATGATTCATTTCATTTATTTTTTTGAATCCAAGTTTCTCGTAGAATGCTATATCTTTTTCCCGTTTACTCTTCACGGAAAGTTGTACACTCGTTGCGTGATGTTTTTTAAAGGCATGGTCTACAGCGAAAGATACAAGGTCGTGGCCAATACCTTTATGACGGTATTGTAAATGTGTATAGACGAATTGGATGTCACAGCTATCGTCATCGTTGATCTGCATCCAGATGAAGCCTTTAGCAATACCTTCATTCAAGTAGAGGTACAGTTCATGACTACTACCAATAGAATTCAATATTTTATCACGCCTCGGTTTATAGTCTATATACATATCTTTCATAATTTCTGTGAAGCTCTTTTTATATACAGACTTATATTTAATAACTTGAGGTACGAGAGATGTCGTTTTATTTTCATGTGTTGTCATCGTATATGTCGTTCCAAGATATTGTGTTCGTAAATTCTTCATAACAGACTGGCCAAAACGATGATCTTCATGAAGGCTGAAGTAATATACTTTCAGTTCCGGATGTGTTATAAGCAGATCTTGCCACATAGTTTTTATCATATTCAATGTTATTTTATCTGTCTGTTTCGTAATAGGGCCGAGAATGTGCGCCTCTTTATCGTTAATAGGCTCTACACCAAATGCAGCTATGATTTCCTCGTTATCTATAATGAGCAGCATATCTTCTTTTTTTATGTGATGAAGTTGTTCTTCTATACTTTGTAATGTCACACGTATATATCCGACGTGATGGTCATTATGCTGATTGAGATCATATAAGAACTTTGCTGTTTTATGTATATCTTCCATTTGTGTGATTTTCAAACGATCACTCCTCAAAGTGTTATGACAATCCTTCATGTATTCTTCTATTATACTGGTTTAGCGTTACATGTGAATATATACTTTCCTGCTTCTTCAAGTGCATGAATATTGTCTGGGAAATGTGATGATTTCATACGCATCCTCCTTAAGTAAAGCATACAAGATAGTACCTAAAATCTCAATTTAATCATATGAAATATATTCTGTTATAATAAAGATTATTAAAGAATAGAGGACGGATATTATGAAATCAGTAGTGTTAGCAGAGAAACCTTCAGTCGCACGTGATATTGCACGTGTACTTAAGTGTAATCAAAAGAAGAATGGATATATGGAAAACGACAAATATATCGTCACTTGGGCATTAGGACATTTAGTTACAAATGCTGATCCCGAGCAATATGATGCAAAGTATAAACAGTGGGATCTAAATATGCTGCCTATTATACCCGAACGTATGAAGACGGTCGTCATTGGTAAGACCCGTAAACAATTTAATACAGTGAAATCACAGATTGAACGTCAAGATGTAAATGAGATTATTATTGCAACTGACGCAGGACGTGAAGGAGAACTTGTAGCACGCCTTATTATCGAGAAATGTAAAGAGAATAAACCGATGAAACGTCTCTGGATATCCTCGGTTACAGACAAAGCAATACTGGACGGCTTTAAACATTTGAAACCAGCACAGGCGTATCAAGGATTATATGAAGCAGCTATGGCACGAAGCGAGGCGGATTGGATTGTTGGGATTAATGCAACAAGAGCACTAACAACGAAATATGATGCACAACTTTCTACAGGTCGTGTGCAGACGCCGACGCTACAGATGGTCAAGATTAGACAAGATGCAGTGCAGAAATTTCAACCGAAAACATATTATAGTGTTGAGCTTGTAAGTGGGAGTGATAAGTTCAAGTGGCAAAGCGGGAGTCAGATATTTGATGAATCAAAAGTAGATGGACTATTAAAAGACATACAAGGAAAGCAAGCTGTTGTTCAAGATGTGGTCTCTAAAGAAAAGAAACGCTACCCTGGAAAACTCTATGATTTAACAAGTTTGCAGCAGGATGCTTATAAGCGTTTCAAATATTCAGCGAAAGAAACATTGAACGCGATGCAAAGTCTATACGAGACCCATAAATATGTAACATATCCAAGAACAGATTCAAATTACTTAACGACAGATATGGAAAGCTCACTTAAGGAACGTGTCGCATCCCTTGGTGCTACACCATATAAAGATCAAGTTGTGAAATTACTAAAGACACACATTAAAGGTGGTAGTCACTTTATTAGCAATGCGAAAGTATCAGATCACCATGCCATTGTTCCGACTGAGATTAGAGCGAACTTAGAAGCACTTGGAGCAAGAGAAAAGAATATATATTTACTTATTGCAGAACGTTTCCTAAGCAATTTAATGGAGCCCCATATATATAATGAAGAAACAATTACTGTACAGATTGGAAAAGAAGTATTTACACTTAAGACTGAGACGACTGTGAAAGCAGGATTTAAAGCATTGTATGAACAGTCATCCATTGAGCGTCATAAGGTATATCATAAAGGAGAAGTGTTAGGTTCTGTCAGCCTGAAGAAGACGACCGGTGAAACACAACCCCCAGCTTATTTAAATGAGGGGACGTTGCTTAAAGCGATGGAGAACCCGGCGTCTATCTTTAATATTGATAAGGAGAGTACGACGACATTAAAGTCTGCAGGTGGTATTGGAACAGTGGCTACACGAGCAGATATTATTGAAAAGCTTTATAACTTAAATGCGATAGAAAACAATAACGGCAATATTAAAGTGACGAACAAAGGACGTCAGTTATTAGAACTTGCACCTGATGCACTCAAGTCACCAGAACTTACAGCAGACTGGGAACATAAACTAACACGCATTGAAAAAAACAAGTATGGAAGAAAGCAATTTATGCGTGAGATGATAGATTTCACAAAAGAAATCATTGATGAAATTAAGTCGAGTGACGAGAAATTTAAACATGATAACTTAACGAGTACAGAATGCCCGACTTGCGGTAAGTTTATGTTAGAGAAAAAAACGCGTAACGGCAAGATGCTTGTATGTCAAGATCCGACGTGCGGTACGAAGAAGAATGTTCAGCGTAAAACAAATGCGCGTTGCCCAGAATGTAAGAAAAAGCTGACGCTACATGGTAAAGGGCCAAAAGCAATGTACAGTTGTGTATGTGGATTTAGAGAAACGCAGGAACAGATGGACAAACGCTTCAATTCGAAGAAGACAGGAAAGGTATCGAAAAAAGAAATCAATAAATATATGAAGAAAGAAGAGCCGATCAATAATCCTTTTGCCGATGCACTCAAAAACTTAAATTTATAAGTAGACTAAATATCTATTGTTCAATACTTCACAAATTGTTAAAATAGAAGTGAATAAAATAGGGGGTGTGTCTATGGAAAACGTAAAACAAAAGAAGAATCTCAAACCAATTTGGATTATTTTGAGCTTTCTTGTATTGATTGCGATCGTATTGCTACCGACACCTGCTTCTTTACCAGTGATGGGTAAGATAGCACTTGCGATTCTTGCATTTGCCGTAATTATGTGGGTTACTGAAGCGGTAAGTTATCCTGTTTCCAGTACGATGATTGTTGCTTTAATCATAACACTTATTGGGTTCAGCCCGATCGAGAAACTTGGGCCATCGATGGGAAATCCAATGGCTGCAGGTAAACCGTTAACTGAAGATGCCTTGTTCGGTACACAGAATGCATTAAAGATTGCCTTTAGTGGATTTTCAAGTTCGGCAGTAGCACTCGTTGCAGCTGCGCTGTTCTTAGCGACAGCTATGCAAGTAACAAACTTGCATAAACGTCTCGCGCTTTTAGTACTCTCGGTAGTAGGGAATAAAACGAATGCAGTTGTCGCAGGTTCTATCATTGTTTCAATCATTCTTGCATTTTTCGTTCCTTCAGCAACTGCACGTGCAGGCGCTGTCGTACCGATACTGCTTGGTATGGTTACAGCGTTTGGCGCTAAGAAAGAATCCCGTCTGGCAGCATTGCTTGTGATTACCGCTGTCCAAGCTGTGTCGATATGGAATATCGGTATTAAGACTGGAGCCGCTCAAAATATGGTTGCAATGGGCTTTATCAATAAAACCTTCAACGAAGATATCTCTTGGGGTCAATGGTTTATGTACGCGGCACCGTGGTCCATTGTTATGTCGATTGTCTTATACTTTGTCATGATTAATTTGATTAAACCTGAAACGAAAGAAATTGAAGGTGGAAAGGAACTTATAAAGGCACAGCTAGCAGAACTTGGACCCGTAACGCCGAAAGAATGGCGATTAATTGCAATCTCAGTAGCATTGCTCTTATTCTGGGCAACTGAAGGTAAGTTTCATCCAATTGATTCTTCATCGATTACTTTAATTGCGTTAGCTATTATGCTCACTCCGAAGATTGGCATCTTCTCGTGGAGCGATGTAGAAAAATTGATTCCATGGGGAACAATTATAGTGTTTGCGATTGGGATATCTTTAGGGAATTTATTGCTGCAGACGACTGGGGCGCAGTGGCTAAGTGATAAGACCTTTGGATTGATGGGGTTAGAGCATTTGCCGTTACTTGCTACAATTGCTTTAATTACGATATTTAATATTCTGATTCATTTAGGATTCGCGAGCGCAACAAGCTTATCAAGTGCACTTATACCAGTGTTTATTGCACTTACAAGTACTTTAGGATTAAAGGATAATGCAGTTGGATTCGTATTAATACAACAATTTGTGATTAGCTTTGGATTCTTGCTTCCGGTGTCAGCGCCACAAAACATGCTTGCATATGGTACAGGCACTTTCACTGTAAAAGATTTCTTGAAGTCGGGTATACCTTTAACGGTTATTGGCTATTTACTTATCCTGCTCTTCAGCGCAACTTATTGGAAATGGATTGGATTAATATAATCAACGAAAAGAAAGATGCTGAGACAAATGTCTCAGCATCTCAGACTGTAGACAAAGTCTCCTTCGGAGATGAAGTTTACAGTCTTTTTTTGATAAAATATAGGTATATCATTGAACGGTGGTGTTTTACTTGATTAAGAGAAGTAAGTCTGAAGATATTAATATCATTCGCAGTCAATTTGAAATGTATTCATTAGAAGACCTTGTACCAGAAAATCATCTTCTAAGAAAAGTTGAT
>NZ_PPRM01000068.1:0-1421 GCF_002902665.1 Macrococcoides caseolyticum | reverse complement strand
ATATTAATATCATTCGCAGTCAATTTGAAATGTATTCATTAGAAGACCTTGTACCAGAAAATCATCTTCTAAGAAAAGTTGATAAAGTATTCGATTTATCCTTTGTTTATGATTTAGTAGAAGAAAAGTATTCTACAGATAATGGCCGTCCAAGTATTGATCCGGTTGTATTAATAAAAATTGTATTAATACAACACCTTTTTGGTATCAAATCAATGCGCCAGACAATTAAAGAGATTGAAACTAATTTTGCGTACAAATGGTATCTCGGTTTAGGCGTTAACGATAAAGTACCTCATTTTTCTACCTTCGGTAAGAACTATTCTAGACGATTTTATGATAATCAGATTTTCGAAGAAATCTTTTCTCGTATTCTCAAAATTGCTATAGATAATAACTTCGTAGATAATACTTCACTATTTATTGATTCAACGCATATTAAGGCCAATGCCAACAAGAAGAAATTTATTAAACAAGAAATACAGAAGACTGCTAAACATTATGAACAAGAGCTTATTGAAGATATCAATTCTATTAGAGAATCTGAAGGAAAAAAGCCTCTAGCTTCAAGAAAGGAGGAGAATCTTAAAGTAATAAAAATAAGTAATAATGATCCCGATGCTGGTTACTATGTTAAAAGTGAAAGAGAAAAACAATTTGCCTATAGTGCGCATACATGCTGCGATAAGTATGGTTATATCGTTGATTTTCATTTAACTCCTGGTAATGTTCATGATAGTACACAGTTAGTACCTATGATTGACAGGCTTGAAAGTAAAGAACTACTACCGAGATATGTTGCTGTGGATTCTGGATATAAAACACCTCATAATGCTAAGTATTTATTAGATAAAGAAATTCTACCAGCTATGCCATATAAACGTCCCATGGGTCCGAAGGACTTAATGAATAAAAATGAATTTTTATATGACGAATACTATGATTGTTATATTTGCCCTAATAATCAAATGTTGAAATATCAAAGAACAGACAGCGATGGTTACCGTTTGTATATTTCTAATCCAAATAAATGTAAGGATTGTCCTTTACTTAATAAATGTACTAAGAGTAAAGAACAGAAAAAAATCGTTACAAGACATATATGGCAACAATATCTTGATATTGTTGATGACTTGAGATTCATAGATACTATAAAAGCTATATATAAATTGCGTAGTCAAACAATAGAAAGACGTTTTGCTGATGCTAAAGAACAGCATGGTTTGCGATGGACTAAGTACAAAGGAATTCAAAAAGTCACCATGGAGACCACGCTTATTTTCGCATGCATGAATTTAAAGAAATTAGCAAATTATCTAGCAGGTTAAGCTGGATATTTTGCTAATTTCTTTAAAATAACAATATTTTTCGAAGAAAAAAGACAAACTCACTTTTAGAATTGTGAGTTTGTCTTCAGTCTG
>NZ_PPRM01000067.1 GCF_002902665.1 Macrococcoides caseolyticum | reverse complement strand
ATGCGCCTTAAAGCGCTCTAAATCGAAATGAAGGCTATCCTTTGTTTTTTCGAATGCCTGATCGATACGTGCTCTTAGATCATCTTTCCATATATATTCGCCTTTATCCTTGAGCTTCTGCTCTTTAATCGTAACTGATGTGCCACGTTCCTTATGCTTTTCAATGACAGGGTAACCATGTTCCTTTACAACCGCATCATTGATGCGTTCGACGATCATCTTTTCCTGATAACAGTGATAC
>NZ_PPRM01000066.1:5250-8188 GCF_002902665.1 Macrococcoides caseolyticum | reverse complement strand
TTGAGAGTGAGTGACATGTTGGGATTAAAGAAAAAGGATATTAAGGACTATACAATCAAACTCAGAGAACAGAAGACCCGTAAACAGAAACAAATCCCCCTTTATCATCTAAAGGAGGATATTGATCGTTATATTCAGTTCCTGGAGGATGAAGATTATCTGTTTAAAAGCAATAAACTCGATTCTGAGGGCAATAGTAAACCCATTAGCCGTGTACAGGCTTATAGAATCCTGAATCATTCAGCAAAATCAATCAGTTTAAGTGATATCGGCACACACTCGATGCGTAAGACCTTCGGTTACCATTACTACAAGAAAACAAAGGATATCGCTTTATTGATGGATCTATTTAATCATTCTTCTCAGTCTGTGACACTTAGATACATTGGGATTAATCAGGATGTTATGAACGAATCTATCAGTAATGTTATGAACAATTTATATAGCTAAAACTGAAATGTGATAGACTTAACTACATAAATTATATTTCTAAACCCCAAAAATATTAGATATATTACTTGCAAGGTCCATGTGGAGGATGAATTACTAAAAATTAGAATCGTGTTTCACTAATACTTTTATAATTATCTTTTTTTTTGTTCTTTTTTATAATATACATAAAAACCAATGCTAATAAAAAATATATATGGAAGGACGTCGTGAATCAGCTCATTAATAGTTAGGAATGGATGCTTATATATTAAATTTATCGTTCCATGATATAAGATTGAGACAATAAATACACAGCAAATAGTTAAAATATAGTATCTTTTGTTATCCATAGACAGCAATCCTCCTTTTAGAATATATATATCATACAATGTTGATTTACCAATAATATCATCATGAAATGATGATATTTACTCCTATGTCAGTATAATAATTACAATCATCTATAAAGGTTACTCTATGTTTAGATAAAGATGATTATTCCACACATACATAATTTTAAATCATAATTACATTATATAGGAGGAGATAAAATGAAAAAAATATCTAATTACGAATTAAAAAAAATTAATGGTGGAGAAAGTTCAGAATTCTGGTCAGCTGTTGGGAAAGGTGCTGGGGCAGCGACTTATTGTGCGACAAAACTAGGATGGACTAATTTCATTCCTGGTGCTCATGCAATGTGTACAGCAACAAGAGTAAGTAAATAAATATATAAAGGAGAATAGCTATGAAAAAGTTAAATGAAAAACAAATGAAAAATATTAATGCTGGTAATCCAGTTTTGTTTGCACTAGGTGGAATAGTTGCAGCAGATGCCATGGCTCATATTGACGAAATCACTCATGGATTTAAAAAAGGATGGAATGGGAAATAGAAAGTAAGTTAGTATTACGTATTTTAGATTACTATCATAAAATTAGCAGTCGCATCAACATAAAAAAGTCATGGATTTTGATGCAATTAAGCTGAAAATTAGTTAAAAATTCGAGGATAAAATTTAAAGGAATATCAAACTTTAATAAATTAAAAAAATAAACTTTATGATAAAATTTATCTGATCATAAAGTTTATTTTTATCTTTTAAGATTGTCCTACTTTTATGGCCTTTACATATTGTTTTAACAGCCATGCTTTATATCTGTCAACCAGGTCTCCCTCGCCACCATTTACTGCTATTAATTGTTTTTCACTTAGAGTTTTCATAAATTCACCTCCTATTAATATACATAATAGTATTTAATAGAATGGAATATTAAAATATATCTTTAATACAATTAAATTATTCATAAAAATCTATACATGGCGAAGCATGCACTTAAGACGTATTTATATATATTCAGGATAGTATAACTAAGGTTCGTATTCTCTAAGCATTTTTGATTTTGAGAGCGAAAATTTCTTGGTAAAATTTTCCTTTAAATATACTTCTCTTTTTAAAAAGTTAATTTCTTTAATATTTTTAGGATTCACTAAGCAAGATCTAGATATTTTATATAAACCTTCATATTCTTTATCAATTCTAGATATCTTATCATAGAATTGATATCTAGAGGATTTAGTCACTAAAGTCAATACATGAGGTATCTTCGAATTTTCTATAAAAATAATATCTTGAATCTCAATAAAATAAGTATTTGAATTAATAGAGAATTTAAATACAGATTTAGAATATTTTTTTTGATTAATTATAGAATTATAACAATACTTTAAACAACTTATAACTTCCTCTTGCAAGGTATCAATATCCTGAGACTTATTAATATAATCAACAGCTTCAATTTTATTTTTCAAAGTTAAAGTAGCATAATTATGATAACTTGATACGAATACGATTTTTGCATATGCGTCCATTCTTTTAATTTTTAATGCTAAATCAATTCCATTTATATCATATTTAAAATCCATATCCAAAAAATATATACCATTGATTATTTCATTAGTTTCTATATATTCTAAAAAATCTAGTAAAGAAGTTGTTGCCTTTTTGATTATAAACTGACCTTCGTGAAACAAACTATAATGTTCGATTATAGTTTTAATTTTATTAAGATAGTTAGTATCGTCATCACAGATAAAAATAGGATATGCCATGTTTACTCCTTTTCCAATAACAACATATTGATTATCATAATTACTCTAAATGTTTGTTCAATGTTATTTATTTCATAGTTAATATTAATATTTTTGTTTGTTTCAACTATGTCTTCGATTATATTCAATCCCAAACCTTTGTGATTCTTTTTACTTGAAAATCTGGGTTCCATTAACTTATGAATAGATATATCATCATCATTATTAAAATTATTTTCTAAAATAAATTCTAGAGAATTATTATAGAAATGAATATATATATTTATAAATCCATCGTTAATTACTTCTGTTGCTTCAATAGAATTGTTAATAAGAATCCCTACAATTCTTATTAAATCTAAATTATGAATCCCTTTTATCTCTGATATTTTTTCTAAGCATTCAAATTTAAATT
>NZ_PPRM01000066.1:0-5205 GCF_002902665.1 Macrococcoides caseolyticum | reverse complement strand
TCAACTTTATTTAGCAATAAGTTTTTTAAATATGGATTCTCTATATTCATTAAATATGTAGTGTCAACTTCATTCTTTGAATTAGATAGATTTTTAGTATAATTGCTCAAGTATATGAGGTTTTCTTTAAATTCCTTTACTTGTTTATTATCCTCTACATCGTTTATGCTTACTATAAGGTTTTCTAAGTCATGATTAAATTTTTGAATTTCCAAATTTTTTTCTTCTATTATTTTAGAATAAGAAAATAAATTATCAAATTTAATTTTATTATTATGTGTTAATTCTTTTTCCTTTTGTACTTTAGTTTCATAAAAAATAAGAAAGGCTATAAATATTCCTTGAGTAACGGTAAAAAACAACAATAAATCAATAAATCTTTCAAAATAATAAATCTCTTTAAATGTATACGTTATAAAAAATATTGATAAATATATATACAGTAAGAGTAATGTTAAAGAATAACTTACAAAGGAATATATATATTTAGAAATGTCATACTTCTTAAAGATCCTTATATATATTAATACTTGTATTAATATAATTAATACTTGCAAGATTACTAAATTATTACTGGATATTCCTAAAAATTTGTATACGTATAGTACTATATAGGAGCTGTTTATATTTATAAACTTGATACTTATAAAAAAAACAAGTATTAAGTTTAGTCTTTTTATATCTTTATTAATTAATATATAATAAATAATAGATAAAATAATAAAAATAAACTCTACAAAATCGCCTAGAAATATAGCACAAATAAACCAAGTAAGGAGCCCTAAGAATACTAAAACAAGTTTCTTAGGGCTTTCTTTTTTTAGATAAATTTTACAGAAAAGGATTATATAAATAATAATAGATAGAAGCATTCTTAGTATATATATTTTAGTATCTATAATCATTATTTAATGTTTTCCTAACAATCTTTAAAAAGCGATAATATACATGTTTTTATATCTTTCTTTGGCTCCCCTACCAGAGTATAATTTCCACCTCTACCGCCATTAATTGATAATAATTTCTTTTTTTCTAATTTCTTCATAAAAAGTCCTCTTTTCCTATTTTATATATAATATATCATTAAATAATTAGTATAAGAAAGGATATCATGAAACGCCTTTTTACAATCTTTAGTGAACATTTAATTTTATTTTAAGTATTAAGACTAATATTTAATACTACATGTAATGTTTTATTTATTTTCTTTTTCTAATTTATACTACTATTTGATAAACATTTTGAAAGGAAAATAATATGAACAAAATACCATTCATTCAACAAGAAGATGCAAAAGATTGTGGCCCTGTATGCATTGCAATGATATGCAAATTTTATAGTAAAAATGTATCTATTGAAAAGCTTAGAAAAGTTGCAGGAACAGATAATAATGGTACTAATCTGTTTGGTCTAGTTAAACTTGGAGAGACGTTAGGACTAAAATTAACAGGTGTTCAAGCAGAAAGTATTGATAACTTAAGAGAGATAAATTACCCATGTATCGCACATATACTGAACAAGAAAGGATTTGAACACTTTGTTATAATTGAAAAATTAGTAAAAGATAAAGTATATATTGTTGATCCTGACTTAGGTAGATATTCTACATCACTAAATCAATTTGAAACATACTGGACAAAAATATTACTCCTTATAGAGAAGAATGATGATTTCAATATAAGCGATGATAGACCATCAATCTCTCTATTATTTAAGAGCTTGCTTATCCATAACTACAAATATATATTCTTAATTTTTTTAGCTTCTTTATTAATTAATGTATTTGGTTTTTTGGGTACATTTTACTTCAAGGTGTTAATTGATGACATACTTCCTAGTAATATTATATACAATCTCCACATGTTATCAGGAGCTGTCCTCTTAATGTATTTTGTTCAATCTCTAATAACATATTTTAGAGCACATTTAATTTTATTTTTTAGTTTAAAAATTGATATAAAAATAATGCTTGATTATTATAACCATATTTTAAAATTACCTATGGATTTTTTTGAAACACGTAAGTCTGGAGAGATTCTATCAAGATTTATGGATAGTAGTAAAATTAGAGAAGCTTTTTCAACAGTTACCGTAACATTATTTATTGATATTTTAATGATATTCTTAGGGAGTATACTATTATACCTACAAAGTAATAGACTTTTTCTCATTACTCTGTTATTTGTTCCTATTTATATTTTATTGGCATTAGTATTCAGAAAGCCTTTTGAAAAATACAATCGCCAACAAATGGAACAAAATTCTGATCTCAATTCTTATCTAATTGAAACTATTAATGGTATCTCAACAATAAAAAGTTATACTGCAGAAGAAGAAGTCTCAATCAAGTCAGAAAAATTTTTCATTCGTTTAATAAAAAAAGTTTTAAAATTAGGAATTGTAACTAATATACAGATGAGCATAAAAGGTTTCCTGTCATTATTAATAAGTACTGTTATTTTATGGGTGGGGTCTTATTATGTTATTACTAATCAGATGACTTTAGGAGAGTTGATCACATTTAATGCACTGGTTATTTATTTTTTAGGACCTATAGAACGTATGATAGATGCACAACCAATTATCCAATCTGCAATCGTGGCTTCTAGAAGAATCGTTGAGATTATGGACTTAGATATAGAAGATACAGAAAATGCTATATCAGAATTTTCTTTTAACAATCAAATTAAAATTAATAATTTGTATTTTAATTATGGTCACCGTGAAGACTTATTAAAAGATATCAATATAACTATAAATAAAAATAGTTTTGTTGCTCTAGTAGGAGAAAGTGGCTCTGGTAAGTCTACATTAGCTAAACTCTTAGTTAATTACTATCAAGCAAAACAAGGAGATATCCAAATAGATCAGAAAAACATCTTATCTATTAATAATAGTTCTTTAAGAAAAAGTATAGGTTACGTATCTCAAAAGAACTTTTTCTTCAGTGGCTCAATCATAGAAAACTTATTATTAGGTAACGAAAGCAATATTACAATGGATGATATAACAAGTGCTTGTAAAAACGCTGAAATACATGAGTTTATTGAACAATTACCTCAAGGTTATCATACTACTTTAGAAGCCAATGGCGATAATCTATCTGGTGGACAACTTCAGAGGCTCGCTTTAGCTAGATTGTATATTAAAAATCCTGAAGTATTTATATTAGATGAAGTTACAAGTGCTTTGGATTCGACAACTGAAAATCAAATAATAAATAACTTGTACAATATTTCTAGAAAGGATAAAACTGTAGTTATCATCTCACATAAACTAAGTACTATTGAAAAAGCCGATATTATTTATTGTATGAAAAATGGAAAAATCGTCGAACAAGGAAATCATAGACAGTTGCTATCAAATCGTTCAGAATATTATACGTTATGGAAAAATCAAACAACGGAGGGGATATAATATGAAAAAACTATATTCCTTTGAAGACTTCCAAGATAGTACTGTATATTTCAACAATGCTCCTTCAAAGTTCATCGCAAGATCACTATTGATTTTGATTATACTATTTATCTCACTAATCATTTCCTTATTTTTCATATTAAAAACGGATTATATAAAATCTGAAGCTGTAATAAGTCCCAAAGATAAACCGATGAATGTTAGTACAGATAGGGATGTCAAAATTAATAAAATTCTAAAACAAGATGGTCAATTCGTTCAAAGAAAAGATCATGTTATCATCCTGCAAGAGATGACACATGACAAAGAAGAATTATTATCTAAAATACAATTTAAAAAAGAAAAGCTAGAAGGTTTATCCTTACTTTATGATAAGATAGATAATTATCCTTCTGAGACAGACAAAAAAATCACTAAAGACTATGGTATTAAGTACTTTGAAATTTTTAAACAACAATATAATCAAATACACTATTTAGATGAGACACAACGTAATAATCTTAAATCTCAGAGCCTTCAAACTCTAATTGAAAAAATAGATGCCTTAAAAGATGAGATCTATGATTTATCTTCCATTAAAATTAGTAATTCTCATGACAATGTAAATAATAGTGGTTATATTTTTTATTCTGAAGATATACAAGAAGGATCAGTAGTTCCAAAAGGAGATATTTTATATAAAATTTATCCAAATAATGATAAGGAAATAATAACTTATATTTCTAGTGAAGACATAATAAGTTTAAAGCAAAACCAAAAAGTATCCATTAATTTTAAAAGTAAAAAAGATAAATTTTATATAGATGGGGAAATTAAACATATCTCTAAGTTTCCAGAGGAAACAAAAAATAATCAAATATTTTATAAAGTCACAGTATCATTAAAAAATAAGATTCCCAAAAAGCTAGAAAATGTATATTTCCTTAAGGGCACTGCCTTTATAGAAATGGGAAGAGAGACTATCGCACAGTATCTTTATCGAAAAATAAAAGAATAAAAAATACGCAAATTAAAATTGGAAAGAGTTCCAATTTTAATTTGCTATTTTTTTTGATTAGTTATACAATTTAATTAACTTAATTGAACGTAAAAAGAACATTCCGCATTAATAACTGCGCCAACAGTTACTAATCGCTTACCGATCGCGTACATCGGCAAACACTTTAGAATGTTCTTCTAACTTCCTCATTATGAGATTATATTTTAATAATACCCGATTTTTAAGAGGTTATCAATAAAACATATCTCAAGAGTTAGTTATAAGAATATTAAATCGACAGAAGTCATAAGAGTGCATGCCATGGAAAAGACCGGCGTGTACTCTTTTTTCGTTCCTAAATACTAGAAAAGGAATGATAACAATGACTTATATCATGAACGACTTTGAAAACAATTTTGAGACAATCATCGCAATGGATCGCACGGTTGAACGATACAACCGTCACCTTAAAGAGACCGAATACCGTATTTTAAATGTATTAAAACAACACAGCTTAAAGGTGATTGGTTATTCTCACCTAAAACTTCAGACCATCGCAGACCTTTTACATATCAGTAAGAAAACCGTCTACCGTGTTTTAAAAAAACTTGATGCAGAAGGTTATATCACGAAGATTCATACCGTTAGTGGTAAACGTAAAAATAACGGCGCAAATGTCTATCGTATCAACACATATACGCAGTATGAAATCCTTAAAGAAAAAAATGTCCACGCTAAAATGTCCACGCTTAATCAAGTGATTAAGACCGGGAAAGAGCTGTCACAACAGGCGTTACAACATGTTCATG
>NZ_PPRM01000065.1 GCF_002902665.1 Macrococcoides caseolyticum | reverse complement strand
TTCATAGAAAAAACACCTCCGTATAAATTCATTTTAATATGAATTCAACGAAAGTGTTTTTATTTTAATCCCACATCATGGGGTTAGCGCAGGAAAAATTAAAACGGTTTATATTCATAACGATTGGTGCGATTCTAATGGCGATTGCACTTGAATTATTTCTCGTACCAAATAATCTACTAGATGGTGGTATTGTTGGTGTATCCATCATGATGAGTCATTTCTTAAAATTACCTATCGGACTCTTCATTTTCATATTAAATATCCCTTTTTTCTACCTCGGTTATAAACAGATTGGCAAAACATTCGCACTCTCTACGCTATATGGTATCGGTATACTATCCATTGGTACAGCATTATTGCATCCAGTACCCGCATTTGCAGATGAAAAGTTTTTAGTTACTATCTTCGGTGGAGCCATTCTTGGACTCGGCGTTGGTATCGTTATCCGTTATGGTGGTTCACTTGACGGTACAGAGATCCTTGCGATACTTATCAACAATAAGACTCCCTTTTCAGTAGGTGAAATTGTCATGGTCATTAACTTCTTTATCTACACCGCTGCAGGCTTTGTATTTACTTGGGAATCTGCCATGTATTCTGTTATTGCTTACTTTATCGCAGCTAAAACCATCGATATTGTACAGCAAGGTCTCGACGAATCGAAATCTGTATGGATCATCAGCGATCAATACGTAGAAATTGGCGATGCTATTAATGATCGTCTCGGCCGTGGTGTTACCTACTTGAAAGGTGAAGGAGCCTACACCGGTGATGACAAGAAAGTCATATTCTGTGTCATTACTCGACTAGAAGAATTTAAACTTAAAGATATCGTCAATCATTATGATGACAGTGCATTTGTCGCCATTGGGAACGTCTCTGAAGTCAAAGGCGGCAGATTTAAGAAGAAAGATATACATTAAAGCAATTTTAAAAGCCATAAAAACATTAAATGTTTTTATGGCTTTTATTTTAGGTTAAAGCTAAACGCTCAGATGATAGCCTCTTATTTTTCCCATAAGTTTTCAAGTAAGTTCGTTTGATTTCTATCTGGTCCAACTGAGAAGATAGAAATCTTAACATTACATAACTCCGAAATACGCTCTAAGTAACGGCGTGCGTTATCAGGTAGCTCGTCTAATGACTTACATGAAGTCACATCTTCAGTCCATCCTGGTAATTCTTCGAAAATCGGTTTACAACGATTTAGTTCATTTAAATTCGCTAGATATTCTGTAATCTCTTTTCCATCCAATTCATATGCTGTACAAATCTTAACAGTTTCTAAACCAGTTAATACGTCAATAGAGTTAATTGACAAGTCCGTAATACCACTTGCACGGCGAGAATGGCGTAATACAACAGAGTCAAACCAACCTACACGACGTGGACGTCCTGTAGTCGTTCCATATTCACGACCCACTTCACGAATATGATGACCATCTTCATCAAATAATTCAGTTGGGAATGGTCCATCTCCTACACGTGATGTGTAAGCTTTACATACACCAACAACTTTATCTACAAACGTTGGACCTACACCAGTACCAACTGTTACGTTACCGGCAATCGGGTTACTTGAAGTGACGAACGGATAAGTACCATGATCGATATCAAGCATTACTCCTTGAGCACCTTCAAATAATACTTTTTCATCTGCCATAAATGCATCGTCTAATACTTTTGCAGTATCTACAGTATATTCTTTTAATCGTTGTCCAGCTGCATAATATACATCAAAAATATCTTCAAATTTGAAACCTTCAGCATCAAATAATTTCTCAAACATTTCGTTTTTAATTGCTACATTTTCTTTTAACTTTGTTTCAAACGTTTCTTTATCAAGTAAATCCGCCATACGAATACCGATACGTTGTACTTTATCTACATAAGCTGGTCCGATTCCTTTTTTCGTCGTACCAATCTTATTATCACCACGTTTTTCTTCTTCTAATTCATCTTGTTTTAAGTGATACGGCAAAATAACTTGTGCACGGTTTGAAATGCGTAGGTTATCAGTTTTCACACCACGTGCATTTAGGGCATCTAATTCTTTTAATAATGCAACAGGATCTACTACTACACCATTTCCAATAACAGATAGCTTATCCGAATAGAAAATACCTGATGGTACTAAATGCAATTTGTATGTTTCTCCATCAAATTTGATTGTATGTCCTGCGTTATTGCCACCTGAAAAACGCGCAATAACGTTTGCTTCTTCTGCTAAAAAGTCCGTGATTTTACCTTTACCTTCGTCTCCCCATTGAGTCCCAACAACTACGATTGATGACATGAGTGCACCTCCAAATTTTGTTCACTAACCTTAAACATTTTAACAATGAAATCGGGAAAAATCAACCGAAAAACGAACATTAATAAATATTCACTTATTTCACTAAAATATATAGAAATGGAGGTTATAAACTTCTAACTTTCATTGAAACATTGATATTTCAGTATTTAATTAAATAATAAATTAATAATTAATCATTTATCATTTTATTTTTTCACAAACTATCTTATATTTTTTCGGTTAAATACAATATAAAAGCCGTACAATTAATTATAATCAAAAATTAATGTACGGTTTTTATTCGTTTTATACACTTTACTCATTAATATACATCTGAATGTGCATAATCAATATCTGTAAATTTATTATATTGCTTTAAGAAATGGAGTTTAACTGTTCCTGTGGGACCATTACGTTGCTTTGCAATAATAATTTCTATTTCCCCGTTCTCCTCTTGAGCACCTGCATCTACTTCTTCTTCACCATCTTCACCATTACCACGATTGTAATAGTCATCTCGATATAAGAATGCAACGATATCTGCATCTTGCTCAATCGAACCGGATTCACGAATATCACTCATCATTGGACGTTTATCCTGTCTTTGTTCCACGCCACGAGATAACTGTGATAATGCAATTACAGGACATTCTAGTTCTCTCGCTAAAGCTTTCAGCATACGCGAGATTTCTGATACTTCTTGTTGTCTGTTGTCACTGGAACGACTTCCTGAACCTTGAATAAGCTGAAGATAATCAATCAGTATCATATCTAATCCATGTTCTTGTTTTAGTCTTCTACACTTAGAACGGATATCTGTAATACGGATACCTGGTGTATCATCTATATATATATTTGTCTTAGATAGCTTACCCACTGCTACTGTGAAACGATTCCAGTCTTCTCCATCCATTGTTCCTGTACGTAATCTATTAGAATCTACGTTACCTGTACTACAAATCATACGTGTTGCTAACTGATCAGCGCCCATCTCAAGACTAAATATCCCCACACTATAAGGTATCTCATCGCCTCGATCATGTGTTGCTACTTGTGTTGCAATATTTAAGGCGAAAGCGGTCTTACCTACCGAAGGACGTGCTGCAATAATGATCAGATCATTTCTATTGAATCCAGCCGTCATTTTATCAAGATCTCTATATCCAGTCGGGATACCTGGGGTCTGCCCTTGGTTCTTATCAAGTTCTTCAGCATTATTAAAGACTTGCGTCAATACATCTTTGATTTCCTGAAAACCTTCTGACCCTCTAGAAGTAGACACTTCCATAATACGCTTTTCGGCATCAGAAAGTAACGTTTCGAGATCTAGTGTCTCATTATAACCATCCGCCATAATAGTGTCTGCCGTATGAATTAATCGTCGCTTTACCGCATCTTTATAGACGATATCCGCGTAAAAATCTACATTACGGGCACTCGGTACAATTGCAGCTAAATCTACAAGATACATCTCTCCACCAGCCGCTTCTAATGTCCCGTCTGATGTCATCTGATCCGCTACAGTTACAATATCTACTATTTCATTTTTCTCAGACAATGTCATCATCGCTTCAAATATATGTTGATGCGACTGTCTGTAAAAATGCCCAGGAACGAGTACTTCTAGAACGGAAGATAATACTTCATTATCGATAAAGATAGCGCCTAAAACTGACTGTTCCGCAACTAAATTAAACGGGAGTTTCTTACCTTCAAGATAATCTGCCATATTATCCTCCTTATCTATTAAGCTTCAGTTACATGCACTTTTAATGTACCGATTACCTTGTTATGAAGTTTAACAGGTACATTTGTATAGCCTAAACTTCTGATACCATCATGTAAATCCATTTTACGTTTGTCAATTTTAATACCATGCTGTTTATTTAATGCATCAGCAACTTGTTTAGAGCTGACTGAACCAAATAAACGACCACCTTCCCCTGACTTTGCAGTTACGTTTACTTCTAGTGCCTCTAATTTTTCTTTTAATGCTTGTGCATCTTCAAGTTCTTGTTGCTTATCCGCTTCTACTCTTTTCTTCTGCGCTTCTAACTGTTTTAAATTACCAGGAGTTGCTTCAACAGCTAATTTATTCTTTAATAAGAAATTATTTGCATATCCTACAGGCACTTCTTTAATTTCACCTTTTTTACCTTTTCCTTTAACGTCTTGTGTAAATATAACTTTCATTTTATTCCTCTCCTTCATCATGAATAATTTTTCTAAGCTGATCGATGACTTCTTCAACAGTCATGTCTTCGATTTGGGTTGCAGCATTAGATAAATGGCCACCGCCACCCATCTTCTCCATTACAAGCTGTACGTTGATTTCACCTAATGAACGCGCTGATATTCCGACAACATTATCTTTACGTTTAGCTACTACAAATGAAGCTTCAACACCTTCAATATTAAGGAGCTGATCTGCTGCTTGTGCAACAATAACAGGATGAATCACTTCATCACTCGGACCATGAGCAATCGCAATACCATTGTCTTCAAGAACCACTGTCTGAATAATTTCTGAGCGCTTAATGTAAGTCTCCATATCATCCTTTAAGAAATGCTGACATAATATCGTATCTGCACCATGATTTCTTAAGAAACTCGCTGCATCAAATGTTCTCGAACCTGTGCGTAATGTGAAGTTGCGGGTATCGACAATAATACCCGCAAGCATTACAGTCGCTTCTAGTCGCGTTAATTTATGATCGGTCGGTTGATATTCCAGCAACTCCGTTACCAGTTCAGCTGTCGAACTAGCATATTGTTCCATATAAACGAGTAATGGGTTTGAAACAAATTCTTCTCCTCGTCTATGATGGTCAATAACAACCTTTCTGGAAGCTTTGTTTAATATATTTTCATCTATGACCATCTCTGGTTTATGTGTGTCCACAATGACTAACGTTGTGCGTTTCGTCATTAGATTCCAAGCTTCTTCTGAACTAATGAAAATTTCATTTAACTCTGGCTTTTCAGCAATCTCTGTCATTACACGAGATAACGTATCGTCGATATCATGATCATTGAGTATAATATTTGCCTTTAAATTGTTCATCTTTGCAAATCGTGCCACACCGATTGCAGCACCAATAGCGTCCATATCAGGGCGTTTATGCCCCATAATCATCACATTATCCCCTTCAACAAGAATATCTTTCAATGCATGTGATATTACACGAGCTCTAACACGTGTACGTTTTTCCATAGGATCAGTCTTACCACCATAAAATCTCACATTACCATTTATATGTTTAATTGCTACTTGATCTCCACCACGTCCAAGAGCTAAATCTAAACTTGATTGTGCAAGTGTACCTAACTCAATTAAGTTATCAGCACCTTCACCAATCCCTACACTCAAAGTGACATGTGTCTTAATTTCACGGCTTTTATCTCTAATATTATCAAGTAAATTAAATTTTGTTTCTTCAATTGAGTGCAATATTTTTTGGTTAAAGAACATCATAAACTGATCCGATTGATATCTTTTGATATAAACATTATTAATTTCTGCCCACTTATTAATTTCCATAGACATCAAGCTATTAATCTCAGTTCGTTGGGCATCGGTCATATTTTGAGTAACTTCGTCAAAATTATCTAAAAACATGATACCAATTACAGGCTTTGCATCTTCATATAATTGATGTGTTTCAATCTTATCAGTAATATCGAAGAAATATAATACATTATTTTCTTCAGAAAACATCACTTTAAATTTGTAGTCTTTATATTGAGCATTCGCCTCATTAACCGCGCTTACCTTAAGTTGGTTCAGTAAGTTCGGAAAAATATCATGAATAGACTCCGAAATAATAGGCTCACTAATCTTTTCATTCATAAAATGGTTATACCATTCAATATGCTCATTTTCATCTAACAGCAGAACCCCTATTGGTAACTCACTTATCGCATAGTCCTTCCCATTACCGATTACAGTGGATAAATTCTCAATATAACGTTCATTTTGTCTCAAACTACGTTTAAAGTAAGAATAGGAAATGCAGATAATAATAAATAGAATCACACTGGTCACTACAGCTAACAGCGCATCTTCAGTATACAAAATCCCCGTTACGATGATAGCAGCAAGCGTCATAACAATAAAGGGTATGATCAATGTCTGCCTATTATACTTTCTGTTCATTTTGACACCTCTTCGTTAAATTTATAATCTTACTTGCGCTTAACATTAGATTTTAAATTCAATATCATATCTATCATTCCAAAGATTTGTGTCACTGGTGAGAAAATAAATGCAAATATGTATATTAAAATGTTTAATACTGGATGTGTACGTCTTACTTTTATAAAAAAGCTAAACAGCGAGAGTCCCTGGATGAATATAATCCATTCTAACACATACTTAAAGTTTGTGACTATGCCTAACAGCACGACATCAGTATCTGTAATGAAGAGTGCAGTAAAAAGCGTAAGAAAGTATAAATATAGCACTACTTTTGGAATACGCCACATATATAACGGTCGGAAATTTGGTGTCGATACTTTAAACTTTCTTACAAACGGAAAAGTAATGCTGATTTGAATAAGGGATAATATGAATAAAAATAAAATTAATAACCCTGGTATTTGTAACACTAATGCATCCATACTCGTTAAAAATAGATCAGCATATGTTTTAGTAACTGTACCTTTTTCTACCTCTGCCATTAATAAGTTATAGTAAGTATCTGTAGCAGGGGCAAAAATATCCGTCATCTTCGGCATAACACCAGCCATTTGCAATATAATTATAGCGATTAGCGAAAAAATGGTATAAAATACGGTCAAAATGTATAGTATACGTTCCTTAGATGCTTTCTCTTTTAATAATTGACCTACAATATAGCCTCCAAAAATAACACTTAACATAATTTGCATTGTAAATATCGAAGTAAATATAACAGCGATAAGAACCACAAAACTCATCATGTAGTAACTTTCTCTGGAGTGATAATATAAAGTCACTGCAGGAATAAGCAAAAAAGGTACAATAATTAAGAATAGCCCTGGTACAAAATGAATGGTAATTGCTGCTAATAGCATAATAATAGAAGTTACAATCGTTTTTCTTATATCAATCTTCAAATTAAAATCTCACTTTCTTAAAACAAAAATTTCGATAACTACTCTATTTTACAACTTTCTTTCTCAAGTCTCAATTTTTCAGAACAAAATAAAAAGCTGAGGCAAATTTGCCCCAGCTACAACTATATTTATTAATCTTCGATTGCAAATTCAGCGTTAACTTCGAATTTAGCTTCTTTACCAATCATAACGCCACCTGTTTCCAAAGCTTGATTAAAGTTGATACCATATTTTTCACGGTTAACTGTTCCATTTACGATAAATCCAGTTACACTGCTTCCATCCATTGGATTTTTATGAATACCATTAAATTCTAAATCAAATGTTTCTTCATGTGTTTGATCTTTAATTGTTAAGTCGCCTGTTACTTTATTTTGAGTAATAGACTTAGATACAAATTTAATCTCGGGATATTTTTCTACATCGAAGAAATCAGCAGATTTTAAATGCCCGTCACGGTCGGCATTGTTCGTGTTAATAGAATCTACTTTTACAGAACCTGTTAATTGTAAAGATGTTAAATCGTTGATGTCTCCTGTAGCTTGTCCATCAAATTCAGTAAATTCACCTTTCACTTTTGATACCATTAAATGTTTAATAGAGAATTCTACGTTACTGTGTACTGGGTCTAGTTTAAAGTTTGTCATCATTAAGTTCCACCTTTTAAGTTTTTTATACCGATTCAGAAATGCCAGTTCATATCGTTAAATAATTATGACCTTCCCCTTCGTTATAATTAATATATCAAATATAAAAATTATATTCAACTATAAAAAATATATAACAAAAAGTTTTTGTATTCTGATAATTCTGTCTTATTATAACATCACATTAAAAGACGATTCAAATGATAACATTGAACCGCCCCTGATTATTATTTAATTACAGTTTGTCCACCCATATATGGAACGAGTACTTCTGGAACTGTGATAGATCCATCCTCATTTTGATAATTTTCAACTACTGCAGCAAAAGTACGTCCTACAGCTAGTCCTGAACCATTCAGTGTATTTACAAGTTCAGCTTTTGCATTTTTATCGCGCTTGAAACGAATATTTGCACGTCGTGCCTGAAAGTCTGTCATATTTGAACATGAGCTAATTTCTTTATAGGCATCATAACTTGGCAACCATACTTCAACATCATAAGTTTTTGCAGCGCCAAATCCGATATCTCCTGAACATAAAGCGATCGTACGATAAGGAATATTTAATTTCTCCAGAATGCTTTCAGCTGAACGTGTCATATCTTCTAACGCAGCATAAGAATCTTCAGGACGTTCAAAGCGTACCATTTCGACTTTGTTAAATTGATGCATACGAATTAATCCACGTGTATCACGGCCTGCTGAACCTGCTTCACTTCTGAAACATGCTGTCATAGCTGTAAATTTCGTAGGTAACATATCATTGGTTAAAATTTCATCACGATAGAAGTTCGTTAATGGCACTTCTGAAGTTGGAATTGTATATAGACCTTCTTTTTCAACTTTGAATAAGTCCTCTTCAAACTTAGGAAGTTGTCCTGTACCGAACATAGAAGCAGCATTTACCAGTTGTGGTGTCACCATTTCTTCATATCCATTTGCACGATGTGTATCTAACATAAAGTTCATTAATGCACGTTCTAGACGTGCACCATCTTTGGTTAAGAATGCGAAACGTGCACCTGAAACTTTAGCAGCACGCTCAAAATCAGCCATTTTTAAATTTTCGACGATATCCCAATGCGCTTTCGCTTCGAAATCAAATGTACGTGGTGTTCCCCATTTCTTGACTTCAACGTTTTCATCTTCATCTTTGCCAAATGGTGTTTCATCGCTTACTAAGTTGGGCAAACGTACAAGTTTATCCTTCAACGTTTGAGATACTTCGTTCAACTCCGTATCAATATGCTTTATTTCTTCACCTACTTCACGCATTGCTTTAATTGCATCGTCTGCATTTTCTTTATTACGTTTTTTCTGTGCAATTTCTTCGCTCGTTTTATTACGTTTTGCTTTTAATTCTTCAGTTCTTGCTGTAAGCTCACGTGCCGCTATATCAAGCTCTAATATTTCATCAACGATGGAAGTATCAATCGCACGCATTTCTAATTTTTTCTTAACGAATTCTGGTTCTGTTCTAAATAATTTAATGTCTAACATTTGTATTGCCTCCTCATATTTTATATATGGGTAACAAAAAATACCACATCCCTTAAAAGGGACGTGGTATTTACGCGTTGCCACCCTAATTAATAGTCAATATGACTATTCTCTCAATTCAATAACGGTTAAACCGATTCGTCCTCCATACACTGGGTAGAAATTCATCAATACATTTCGTAACTTCCACCAGCCGTTACGTCTCTAGAAAAATGCATTCACTACTTATCCCAATCAGACAAATAATATATTTAAATTTAAATTCATATTATCAAATTCATTTTAGAATTTCAACTATATCTGTTATAGTTATATGGACATTGAAACATAAAAGGAGAATGGTTATGCAGTTAATCAATGAAATACGTATACCTAAACGTAAACCTTATAGTCATAAAGGAGATTACGGACGTATATTACTCATCGGTGGTAATCAAAATATGGGCGGATCTATTATGATCGCTGCTCGTGCATGTGTATATAGTGGTGGTGGTTTAACAACAGTAGCTACCCATCATTCAAATCATACTGCTCTGCATTCCCGTTGCCCAGAAGCTATGGTTTCAGATATTAACGACATTAAACGTTTAACAAAACTTATCGAAAATGCTGATTGTATACTCATCGGACCAGGACTCGGCTTAGATTTCCAAGGAAATAATGTTCTGACGCTACTATTTCAACATATTAAAGAAGAACAGAGCTTGATTATTGATGGAGACGCAATAACGATTTTAAGCAAACTAAAACATCCATTTCCTAAATGTAATGTAATACTTACGCCACATCAGATGGAATGGGAGCGTATCAGCGGCATTAGTATAGATGAACAGACACCAGAACTCAATCGAATAAAAGCTAATGAATTTAGAGCACATGTTATATTGAAACAACATGAAACAGAACTATACCTTAAAAGCGGTGATTATAAGATTACAGTAGGAGATCCCGCTATGGCCTCAGGAGGTATGGGTGATGCATTGGCTGGCATCATTGCAAGCTTTATTGGACAATTCGACACAGAGGAAGCGATAAAGCAAGCTGTTTATATCCATAGTCTTATAGGAGATAAACTTGCTCGTGATATGTATGTAGTACCACCTTCTGCTATTATCGATCAGCTACCTTATATGATGAAAGAATTAGAAGAGGATGAGGCATAATGCCTCATCCTCTTCTAAAATTATTATTCACTTGCCTCTATATCTTTAAGCATGTCAGGGTTGTTCAAGTCATTCTTGCGATATGTCTCTGTTTCTGGCATCTTTAATATCAAATCTTCTGCTAATGCCATCTCTACAGATACATCTTCGATTTCATAATCAAATACATGGCCACCTTCTTTACCATCATCACTCAGATAATGGACATGATAGCCACCAACACCAACTCCTTGAATAAAGTGTGGTGTATAGAAACCAAACAATGTTCCAGTAGTGTCCGTATAGTCAAAGTATCCTTGTTCTTTTACTGCCTCTACTAATTTCGGATAAGGTTTCTTCTGCTTTTTCACTGCACGTGCTTTGATAAGCTTAAACTTACCTGTAATCTTAACGGCATGGAAATAGTTCATCCCTTGTATTTCTTCTAGGATAATTTCATCCATCTGTTCTTTATTTAATACTTCTTTATAATTTAATGTATGTGTAGGTTTAAATTCAATCATGCTCGCAAAAGGTGTGCGCTCTTCAGCATCTACCTCTCGTATATTTCCGTTACTTTCTATGAGATAGGGCTTACCTTCAAGAATAACCAATTCTCCGTCTAGACCGTCCATCGTGCCAATACCATAGTTACCTGATTTCAGTACTTCTGACATCTTAAACGTGCCTTCAAACAAACCACCAACTAACGCACCCATGGTTGAATATTGATATAAATGATTCATAAGTTCCTCCTTAGTTTGTGCTATCAGGCAAAAGCTCTGCCATTAATTTAGAGTTATTGCTGTAATCTACAGGAATATCTACTACAACTGGTCCTTCTTCTTGCATTGCTTTTTCTAGAATTTCTTCTAATTCACTAGCATGGTTCACACGATACCCTTTAGCACCCATAGATTCAGCATATTTCACATAATCCACTGGATGCAATCTAACGGCTGCACCTTTGCCATATTTACCTTCTTGCTGGAATTTAACCATATCATAGTAGCCATCGTTCCAGATTAATTGTACGATCGGGGCTTTCATTTCAACTGCTGTTATTAATTCTTGTCCTGAGAATAAGAATCCACCATCTCCCGCCATCGAAACTACTTTTTTACCAGGACGTGCAATAGATGCGGCAATAGCCCAAGGTAGAGCAACACCTAGCGTCTGCATTCCATTTGAAAAGAGCAGATGTCTTGGTGCATAACTTCTGAAATAACGTGCCATATAGATATAGAGTGAACCTACATCTACAGTAACAGTTGTTTCATCATCAATTATATCGCGTACTGCTTTAACAATATGTCTAGGATTAACTTTTTCACTGTCTTTATAATTTTCAGGAAGCTCATATTTTTTTTCAATTAACGTTTGAATTTTTTCTAATATTTCTTTAGTTGTGTCATCTAATTCGACATCATCTTTTTGAAGTTTTTCATTCAAACGTTGGATTGTTAAAGGTGTATTACCAATCAATTCAGTAACTGGTGCATAGTTGTTATCGATATCACTTTGTACTTCATCAATGTGAATGATTGTTTTTTCATTTTCTGCATTCCAGATAAATGGATCATATTCAATAGGGTCATATCCAACGGTGATGACTAAGTCAGCTTGTTTTAATAATTCATCTCCAGGTTGATTACGGAATAAACCTATTCTCCCGTAGAAATTATGTTCTAATTCACGAGATAAAATACCAGAACCCTGGAACGTTTCTACAACTGGCATCGGCGTTTTTGAGAGTAATTCGCGAATGGATGCTGTACATGCTTCAGAAGAAGCTCTCATTCCTAAAAGAAGTACAGGCAATTTTGCTGATTTAATACGTTCAACCAATGCATCGATTTCGTGAACTGGTGCAGGTCCATGGACTGGAGCTTCTTTTACTTTAATAGCTTCCCCCTCTATATTATCAGCAGAAATAACATCTTGAGGAATGCTTACAAATGCTGCACCTTTACGGCCTTCGACACTCTCACGAAATGCATTCGTCACTGCCTCAGAAATACTTTTCGCATCTTGAGCTTCTACAGAATATTTCGTAACGTGCTTCATTAATCCGGCATTATCAAGTGATTGATGTGTACGTTTTAAACTATCTTCGCGTCTTACGTTACCACCAATGGCTACAATCGGATCACTTTCTGAATTTGCAGTAATCAGTCCAGTAGTTAAGTTCGTTACTCCTGGCCCGCTTGTCACAAGAACAACACCAGGTTTACCAGTAATGCGCCCTATACCTTGTGCAATCATAGCCGCGTTTTGTTCATGGCGTGTCACAATAACTTTCGGTCCTCTGTCTTCGAGTACATCAAATGCTTTATCAATTTTAGCTCCTGGAATACCAAAAACATGAGTTACTCCATGATTAATTAGAGTATCAACAAATAAATCTCCACCAGATTTTTTCATCATTATCTCTCCTAAATATAATTTTATGCTTCTTTATTACATTTTTATAATATTACTAAATATTTTCAATGGCAAATATTTAAACCGAGAAATATATTTTTAAATAAAATATTATTGAT
>NZ_PPRM01000064.1 GCF_002902665.1 Macrococcoides caseolyticum | reverse complement strand
ACATCAAAATGATAAAAATTAAAAAAGAGGTGAATGGAATTTAAATTCTATTTACCTCTTTTTTGAATGTAACTTAATTACCATTGTGTTACTTTTTTGAAGATAAAAGAAAAGCCAATCAATTTAATGATTAGCTAATAATATTAAAAATAATTTGAAAAACTAACAATAAACTTAATAAAATAGTTATTATTGCTAAACTAACTTCAATATTATCTTTTTCAAATTTACTATTATTCTCATCTAAGAACACTACAATATCCTTATATTTCTTTACTTCATCGCTCTTTTCAATGTCATTAATTAACCTAGAGAAAAATAACCCAATACCCACAAGTATCACAGGTATAATTAATCCCATTAATCCGAACTCTTTTATAAAAAATTCAAATGAAATTAAAGCTAATAAGAACATAATAAGCATAATCCAATTATACCGACTGTAGTTACTTTTTTTGATTATTTCTTTCATATTTGTAATATCTCCTTTAACAAGTTCGTCTAAAGAAATATTGAAAAGAATAGTAAGTGCAATCAAATTATGTATATCTGGATAGCTTCTTTCATTTTCCCAATTGGAAATAGTTTGACTTGAAATATATAATTTCTCGGCTAGTTCTACTTGAGTCAATTTCATTCTTCTACGATGATTTTTAATTTGATTTCCTACATTCATATCTCACATCTCCTCAACAACAACGATAACTTAATTATGAAGATATACACATCTAATATCTTTATAATATCCTATTTCAGACTATAAAATGTATTATAGGTATTGATTCTATAGGTTTATAATCCTCTTTATGTAACTCAATACATATTGTGTTACTTTATTTTTTAAAAATTCTACTGAAAAAACCTCTATGTTCTCTAGAATCTTTTTCATCTTTTAAATCTTTATAGAAGTTATCAACTTTAGTAGTTACATGTAAATCTGTTGTATCTTGCTTTACATCTTCTTTTATTCCTTTTAATTCTGTTTCAAGAGCCTTAATTTTATCATTTGATTGCAATTGTAATGACTGTTGATTGTGTAATAATTGTTGTTGTTGCTTAAGTAATGAAGTTAAGTCTTGCTTATCATCTTGTAATGATTGTATCTGTTTGTCTTTATCGTTAATCATTTGTCTAAGCAGATCTATTTCATTACTATTGTCTGAAACACTTTGAATGTCTTTATCTTGCTTTGTATCATCATGCATTAGTTCAGATACATCTATATTCAACTGCTTGGCCTTATTTTTGAGTATTCTATTCTTAATTGCTTCAACATCATCAGCACTTGAAACATATAAGGTATTGTCTTGCTTAGTCAATTCTATTTTCAATTTTTTAGCGTTATTAAATACAGTTTGTTTACTTACATTCAGTTCATTAGCAATATCAATACATGATTTCATTTCATCAACCCTTTATCAATAGTTTGTTAAACATTTGCCTAATCATATCTAAACTTGTTAATCCTTTGACAATCATTTGTTAAGTATCTCAAAGACAATTATATCAATACATCTACCTTAATTAAATGCAATTAGTTATTAAGTTATTCATGAAGTGTTAGACAACACTTCATGAAATGCTATATTAGTTTATTAAGTGTTTGCCAATGATTTGTTAAGGCTTAGTACAGACGACGTACAAGCAACGATAATGTATTTGAATGGTTGTAAAGTCCTAAAGTAGTTTAAAGGTTTGCTAGAACGCTTTATTGCTCTTATAAGGTGCTATTTATATGTTTATTCAGGAATATTTCTTAGTTATAATAAAAGAAATAAAAGATTGAGGTGATTATATGTCTGAGGAAAAAACAGAGGTAAAAAGAAAGTTTGGTTTTTATCATCGCAAAGGTGAAAAGATCAAGGTTGTTTTTACTGACGGAAAAGCTATCACTGGAACATATTTATTTGCACCACAGTATGAGATCATTATCGAAACAGAAGATGGACGAGAAATAACGATTTTTAAACATGCTGTAAAGTATGTCTATGTCGTTGATTAGTTTTACAAAGAAAACTGAATGAGATATAATGTAGTTAACAATTAAGATTTCCATAGAAACACCGAACCCCCTGACTGCTGGAACAGTTAGGGGGTTTTTTAGGTGCTGGTATGCCGTCTTAATCC
>NZ_PPRM01000063.1 GCF_002902665.1 Macrococcoides caseolyticum | reverse complement strand
CTTTCTACTAAGGTTATGACAGCACTCCCATGATTACGGCCAATGATAGTGTCACCTTCAAGATGACCAAATTCTTGAAAGAAGAAAGGAAACTCTTCTATTCTTTCAGAAATGTGTCTTTTGAAAGCCTGTCTACCTCTTTTTTCACAATGACCATTTGGCTTCCTTCTACCTTTCATAGGTAAAGATTGTACTGCAAAGACGTTTTCCTTAAACATTCTATAAAGAGTTTTTACAGAACAATCAATCGGGTGTTCAC
>NZ_PPRM01000062.1:6006-70514 GCF_002902665.1 Macrococcoides caseolyticum | reverse complement strand
CGTATATCATTAAAAATGGCTGCGCTAATACAAGCACAGCCGAGTAATTAATTTTTATTTTTTTAAGTGTCTACTTGACTGGGTGATGTTCACAATTGGTTCCTGTTCTTTTGTTCCATCAATCGTAACACCATCAGGAATGATAAGGTTATCCATGATAATTGCTTTTCTGATTGTACATGCTTTGCCGATTACCGTCTTCGGATGAATGATTGCATCCTGAACGACAGCACCTTCACCTACCGTAACCTCGCTAAACAGCACTGAATGATCGACATGACCAAAGATAAATGATCCTGGACAGACAAGTGAGTTATCGATATTTGCATGAGTACCTACATATTGCGGTGGCAAGTTTTCTTCATGAGAATAGGTTGGCCATGACTTGCTGTTTAACAGCTCTTTTAAATCTTCTTCTAGTAGATCCATATTTGCTTCCCAATAGGACTGTATCGTACCTACGTCCTTCCAGTATCCTTCGAATCGATAAGTATAAAGAAGCTTGTTAGCATCCAGCATTTTTGGGATGATGTCGTTACCGAAATCATGTTCAGATTGCGTATCTTGTTCATCCGCGATTAAATACTCACGTAAAACTTTCCAGTTAAAGATATAGATTCCCATGGATGCAAGATTATTCTTTGGATGCTGTGGTTTTTCATCGAATTCATAAATCTTAAGATCCTCTTCAGTGTTCAGTATTCCAAAGCGACTTGCTTCTTCTATCGGCACTTCGATTACAGAGATCGTCGCATCTGCCTGCTTTTCTTTATGGAAATCGAGCATCTGCTGATAATCCATCTGATAAATATGATCACCAGAAAGAATCAGTAAATATTCCGGGTCATACTGATCGATAAAGTGGATGTTCTTTGTAATTGCATCTGCAGTGCCTTCAAACCACGAAGCACCTTCCTGATCAGCGAATGGGGCAAGTACACTCACTCCACCATCCTGCTTATCAAGAGACCACGGTTTACCTAATCCAATATGGCGATTCAACATTAGCGGTGCGTACTGAACAAGGACTCCTACCGTTGATATATTAGAATTTGATAAATTACTTAATGTAAAATCAATGATGCGATACTTTCCACCAAAAGGCACTGCTGGCTTTGCAATATTTTTTGTCAGCTGACCTAATCGCGTTCCCTTTCCACCTGCAAGTAACATTCCAACAACTTCATTTGACATGATATCCCCTACCTCATCCATATTTTTGTACTAACTATGATGTTTCTTTCTTTCTTTAACTTTTTTATATATTACAAATCCAAGCGGTGGTATTTTCCCTTTTATCGCATGTTTGAAACCGTTAACTTCTAATAATTCAGAAAAAAGATACTTACTAATCGTCTGATTAGATCCACCATATTCCTTTTTATCTGAATTGAAATATTCTTTATATTTACCAGGATGATCAACTGCAACTGTAAAGTCATAATAGACATTCGGCGAGAAATTAAGCACGATGACTAAAGTATTCCCCTTACGATCTGTACGCATATAACTTGCGATGTTCTGCTGGTTGTTATCTGCGTCAATCCATCTGAAACCTTGTGTTTCATAGTCAAGTTCAAATAATGGCTTTTCTTTCAAATATAACTTGTTCATATCACGAACAAAATCCTGAAGTTCTTTATGATACGGATAGTTAAGCAAAAACCAATCTACCTGCTCCTTATCTTTCCATTCAGCATACATGCCAATCTCGCTACCCATAAAGTTAAGCTTCTTACCCGGCTGAGTCATTTGATAGCCATACAGTAAGCGATACTGTGCGAACTTCCGCCATTGATCCCCCGGCATTTTATCCAGCATACTAAGTTTTCCGTGAACAACTTCATCATGCGAGAACGGCAGAATAAAGTTTTCGTCATAGCGATAGACAAGCGGAAAGTTTAAATATTTGTGGTAATGTTGTCTCATAATAGGGTCGAGCTCCATATAATCAAGCGTGTCATGCATAAATCCAAGATCCCACTTAAAGTTAAACCCAAGGCCGCCAGAAGCAACCGGTGCTGTGACATTCTTCATATCTGATGAATCCTCTGCAATCATTAACGTATGTGGATAGTGCCTGAACACTTCAGTGTTCAGCTTCTGTAAAAACGCAACCGCTTCTTTATGAATGGTTGTACCATCCTCATTAAAAATTCTCTCATGCACTTTATGATTCTCAAAGTTAAGGTCAGTCATCGAATGCACTGCATCCACACGTAAACCATCGATATGATATTCATCGAGCCAAAACAGTGCATTCGACACGAGGAAACTCTGGACTTCTGTTCGACCAAAATCAAATGTCAGTGTCCCCCATCCACGCTTCTCTGCACGATACATATCCGGATGTTCAAATAACGGAGTCCCATCAAACATTCTAAGACCATGCGCATCCTTACAAAAATGAGCCGGTACCCAGTCCAATATCACTCCAATCTGGTGCTGATGACATTGATCGATAAAATATTTGAAATCCTGCGGTGTACCAAATCGGCTTGTAGGTGCAAAGTAACCGGTTACTTGATAACCCCAGGACAAATCGAAAGGATGTTCGGTAATTGGCATCAATTCAATATGTGTATAGCCCATCCTCTTCACATACGGGATTAAAGACTCCGCCATTTCTCTATATGTATAGTACGAACGATCTGTAAACGCATCGATGGATTCTCCTTCGTAGCGCTCAACATTATGTTTTTTCCACGTTCCCAGATGAACCTCATAAATATTGATTGGTTGATTATAAGGGGCAGTCTTCTTCTTCTGCCAAGCCTCATCCGACCATTGATAGGAGATATCCGTGACAATCGATGCAGTTGCAGGCCGTTTCTCAGCATAGAATGCGTAAGGATCCGCCTTGAATAGTTGTTCACCCTGCTTAGTTTCGATTAAATATTTATAGGCTGAACCGACATCTACATTAAATGTACCTGTAAACAATCCACTATCCGGTACTTTCTCAAGTTCGCATCCATCACCCGTCCATTGATTCGCGTCTAGCGCAATACTTACCTTACGCGCATTTGGGGCCCATACAGTAAATGTTGTCTCACCTTTCTCCTTGTTGAAATGAGCACCCATAAACTGCTGGGATGCATAATGCGTCCCTTGATGAAATAAAAATCGATCTAGTTCAGTTACCATTTCATCCCTCCGTCATATTGCTTATTTTCAGTATAATTGAAAAATGTGAACATTATATTAATTTAACATTATTTAATTATATGTTTCTCTATATTATACCCTTTAAACGAATAAAATTGCCTATATTCAAAATATTTTTACTTTTATATTTTCTATATTACACGTTATAATATTAGATGAGTAGGAGGTTTTACGATTGCAAGCTTATATTGATGATTTTAATCTCATAACCGTTCAATCAAATGTAAAATTAAATGGAAGTTTTGAAATTGATAATGATGGGATCTTCAAACTTGAATTGATAAAACAATTTAAACGTGAAAATAATTACTACTATAGATTGAAGATGTCACACCCTATACACCTATCTCAAACAGATCATATATTATATGACAGGCAAGAAATTCCATTATTCATCGGTGATATCACGAGGACTTCAAATTTTGAATCAGTATTTAGCGCACTGGATGAAACGCTTGGTGCAACAATCGAAGATAATAAGACGACCTTCTCTGTATGGTCACCAGTTGCACAGTCTATAAACGTCGTAACAGATGAACGTACGTATGAAATGACGCGTAAGGACAACGGTACTTATACCGTTGTCGTTGATAATGATCTCCATGGTATTTCCTATCAGTACGAAGTCATGATCAATAACAAGAGAATAAGGGTGAACGATCCCTACGCTAAAGGATTAACTGTCAATAGTACGAAAAGCGTTGTCATCGATATGAATCAAGTGCAGGACTTTCCTTCTCAATTTCCAGAAATAGAACGTAATGATGTCATTATTTATGAAGTTCACACAAGAGACTTCTCGATGCATCCGAATAGCGGTATACAGCATAAAGGTAAATTATTAGGGTTAATCGAAGAAGGAACTTCAACGCATACAGGGCATACTACTGGCTTTGATTATATAAAATCATTAGGCATCAGCCATATCGAATTATTACCTGTAAACGATTTCGCTCGTGTTGATGATATTGATTTCATGTCCAATTACAACTGGGGATATGATCCGGAATTCTATCAGACGATTGATGGCAGTTATTCTACAGACGCGATGCATCCCGTGAGACGAATCGAAGAATTAAAGATGGTAGTACAGAAGTATCACGAAGCAGGTATGGGTGTTATTTTAGATGTTGTCTTTAATCATGTATATAAGATGGAGACTTCTCCATTTGAACAGCTCGTGCCAGGATATTATTTTCGCTATCATAAAGATCGTACATTAAGCAATGGCACCGGGGTTGGAAACGATATTAAGACTGAACGCGTCATGATGCGTAAATACATATTGGATACATTAGAATTTTATATCGATACATTTAAAATTGACGGCTTCCGTTTTGATCTGATGGGCGTTATTGATATTGAGACGATGCAGCATATCGAAAGATTAATCCAAAGTAAGAATAAATATGGATTCATCCTAGGTGAAGGCTGGAATCTGTATAGTGCAATGCCGGATGCTATGAAGACGATTCATGAGAATATTGATCAAGTTCCTGACGTCCATTTTTTTAACGATTTCTTTAGAGACACTTTAAAAGGGAACAATTTCGACCTTAAGGATCGAGGCTATTTCAACGGAAAAGGGAGATACTATGAAAGGATGTTCACACTCTTCACAGGACAGACAGGCATCCCAGCCAAGCAGTCGATCAACTATGCAGAAGTACATGATAACCATACATTATTCGACCGCATCAACTATACGACTCATGCCGATATGTATTTGCAGCATAAGATCCATCAGATGATTACAATCTTCACCATTCTGTCACTGGGAACTCCTTTCATCCATGCCGGACAAGAGTTTTTCAGGACAAAATATGGGCATGGTAATACATACAACTTGAGTGATTTCATCAATAGAATCGACTGGAACAGAAGAATCAAATATGACAAAGAACTTGATGTCATCAAACAAGCGCTAAAAATAAAACGTACTTATGAAATATTTAAAACTCAGACCTTTGAAAATAAGTCAAAACGTATCATACAGCTTAACATTGACCAGCCTTTATTCGGGGTATTACTTTTCGATAGAAGACATGAGTTTATACTTCTTTTTAATCCTACAGCGATTAATTATGGTTTACCTTTACCAAGAACAGGTCGATATAAAGTAGTACTGACGAATGAAAGCACTCAACAGAAGTTCGTCCAGTCACAAGTGACATTAAAGCCGTACCAATGTCTGCTAATGAAAAAAGAATTTTAAATAAATTATCGGCAAATCAGTGGTCGGCATATATAATTCATGATTTAATGAAGTTAATCTATATAAGGAGATGGCAATTTTGAAAAATCAAAGTACTTGGGAATCACATATCGATGAAAGTTTAATCAGTATTGAAGCTTATAAAAATTTATCTGAACAGGATAAGCAAGAAGGTTATATAGGTAATCTATCTTTTGGTACAGCTGGTATTCGAGGTAAGATTGGACTTGGACCAAACCGTCTGAATAAATACACGGTGCAGAAAGTAGCAACAGGTCTTGCACAGTATCTTATTGAGCTTAAAGCTGAACCGAGTGTAGTTATCGCATATGATACAAGACATTTCTCACCTGAATTCTGTGATGCAATTGCTGAAGTATTAGGTCACCATAATGTTAAGACATATATCTTCGACAGATATCATACGACACCTGAATTATCTTTTGCTGTGCGTCATCTAAAGACCGATGCAGGCGTAATGATAACTGCCAGCCATAATCCACCTGAATATAATGGAATTAAGATCTATGGTCCGGATGGCGGACAGCTGGCGCTTGAAGCTTCACAAAAGGTAAGTGCCTTTATCGATGATATTGATGATGTATTTGCACTTAACTCTACAAGTAAAGCTGAACTGCTAGCACAAAGCAAGGTTGAATATTTAGATGATAGCATAATCAATGCTTATAAATCAGAAGTTATTTCACTCGTCGAAGATATTCCAGCATCTGATCTCAAAGTCGTTTTTACAAGTTTGCATGGTACAAGTGTACCGATCATACCTGAACTATTAGATGCACTTAACTTTACACAATATGAAGTGGTTAAGGAACAGGCGATTCCAGATGGCGATTTTACATCTGTAAAATCTGCGAATCCTGAAGACCATGAAGCATTTGATCTGGCTGTCAATTACGCGAAAGCCTCAAATGCAGACCTTCTGATTGCCACAGACCCGGATGCGGATCGTATGGGAATTGTTGCACATGTAGATGGCAAATTTCATTATTTCAATGGGAATCAAATAGGCGCTTTACTCCTCCACTATCGTATTCAGTCTACTAAAACAATTGAAAATCGTGCTGCAGTAAAATCCATAGTAACGAGTGAACTTGGCCGCAAGATCGCTGAAGCAAACAATGTAAAAATGTTTGACGTCTTAACAGGTTTTAAATTTATAGCAGAGAAGATTGCTCAATTTGAATCTTCTTTAGCGTATAACTATATATTTGGTTATGAGGAAAGCTACGGTTATATGGCCGGTCCATTTGTACGTGATAAAGATGCTGTTCAAATCGTCCCGCTCATTATCAAACTGGCAAGTGAGCTCAAGAATGAACAGCGTACGATTGTAGATCAGATGAATGACATTTATTCTAAATATGGTCATTACCAAGAGAAATTATTCTCCCACACCTTTGAAGGCCAAGAAGGCAAAGCACATATCGAAAAGATAATGCATGATACCCGTGCTCAATTCCCTTCTGAAATAGCAGGTCAAAAAGTTATCCGTGTTGATGATTATCTTGCACAGACTTCCTATGCTGATGGTTCTGAATCAAAGATTGATCTCCCGAAAGCTGATGTGCTAAAGTTTCATTTTGAGAATGGATGGATTGCACTACGACCATCAGGTACTGAGCCGAAAATCAAGCTCTACATATCAATGATTACAGATGATATCGCATCACTTGCAGAAGAAATGAACCAGGCTTTCTTCAATTAACTACTAAATAAGCACTTGAAACCTTGAAGGTTTCAAGTGCTTATTTAGTACTTTACACAGAAGGAACAAACTTAAAGAAGTTCAGCCAAGGCATGTCTTTAGTAATGTAAATATAGCTCACCATAATGATGATATATAGAATATGCAACGGGAAGACATCAATCTCTATCTTGTTCATCTCCTTATATGTAAAGAACAGTTTGATCGGCACTGTCATAATAATTAAAAATCTTATCGTATAGATGATCATGACGAATTCTGGGCGCAGATATACACAAAGCAGCTCGATAAGCATAAAGAAATTGTACAGCGTATAGTAGCTGATCGTATCTACAAATACTTTATAGAAGTTGTTACTCCGATTTAAAGCAAGCATCTGAATTAAATACGTCATTAAAATAGCGATTAAAGCAAACGTACCCCCGCTGATTACATAATTAATGCCTTCCAGGTTATTAAACGTACGTAGATGAAATGCACCAAGCAGATAGAGCATACACAAGAAGATGCAGTAGTTACTAACCGCAAAATAAAAATATTTACTACTTTTGCTGTTATCTATTATTTTATTCGGCATGACAAATGAGCGATAAGCATAGTTCAAGAAAGAATCGATATGGTAATCAAATTCTTTAATCGGTTGCTTTACTTGTGCGATTAACTTTTTTCTTTTGCTGGTCTTCATATGCTGCCAGTCCAATGAATCATTGACAACATTCTTTTTATCGTCATCTTCTTTAATAAACTTATTAATGTGGTCCCATTTGCCCATTTTCTCACCTCAAAAAAATAAAACTGTTTAATGATAGTATACATTAAACAGTTTCTTTTTGCTTATAAGTTATCACGCCAGTTAATTAATCCTTCAATATCACTTTGTTCAATCTTTCCTGTCTCACTTGCAACCTCAACGAGACTATCGAAATCAGAAAGCGTATAGTATGGATATCCAGCTTGTGCTAATCTTTCTTTCCCTTTGCTTAATCCGTATGTAAATATTGCAACGATGCCTAATACATCCGCACCATGCGCTTGTAATGCATCCGCTGCTTCAATCGCTGATCCCCCAGTAGATATTAAATCTTCTACGACAACAACCTTCTGCCCTTCTAATACACGGCCTTCAATTTGATTTCCTTTACCGTGTTTTTTGCTTGATGAACGCACGTAACTCATCGGGAGATTCATCTTCTGAGATGTAAATGCAGCGTGTGGAATACCTGCTGTAGCAGTTCCTGCTAACACTTCCGCATTACTGAAATGTGTTTCAATCAATGACTTTAAACCTTCAGCAATCTGGTCACGAACTTCCGGATAGCTCATCGTTAAACGGTTATCACAATAAATCGGGCTTTTAATACCAGAAGACCATGTAAACATATCATTCGGCTGTAGTGATACTGCTTCAATTTCAAGTAATGCTTTTGCGATTTCTTTATTTAACATTTGATTCCCACGCTTTCTTAATTTGTCTATATTTTTCTACTGGATTTGCGTCATTAGTAATTGAACGTCCTACAACGATATGCGTTGAACCATTTTCTGCGGCAGATTCAGGCGTCGCCACACGTACCTGATCACCTTTATCATCTGTAAGTGTACGAATACCAGGTGTCACTTTCAGGAATGATGCCCCTAATGCGTCTCTGATCATTGCACTTTCGTTCGCTGAACACACGACACCGTCAAGACCAGACTTCTGTGCTAACGTTGCATAGCTTAAAATACTGTCATTAATGGAAGACTGAATGTTCTGCTCCTGCTGCATCATGAGTTCTGAAGTACTTGTCAGCTGTGTTACTGCAATGAGTGACGCGGTGCTCCCACTATCACGTAACCCTTCCAGTGCACGCTGCATCATGATGGAACCTCCTGCTGCATGTACATTTACCATCTGAATATCAAGTTTTCCTAAACCTTTCATTGCCTGACCAACTGTATTCGGAATATCATGTAACTTTAAGTCCAGAAAGATCTCATGACCTTGATTACGAATTTCTTTAATGATATCCGGGCCATTCTGTAAATAAAGTTCCATCCCTACTTTAACAAATAACGATTCTTCAAAAGGACTTAAAAAGTTTCTGACTGCATCCATATCTTTAAAATCTAATGCAATAATCGGTTTACTCATTTAACTGCCTCCTGTGTGCGACCTTTTAATTCATGAATATGATGAACGCCTAATTTATCCAGAAGGCCTGGTAATGCATCAATGATATCTTTACAAACTGTAGGATTCTGAAAGTTAGCCGTACCTACGGCAACAGCATCTGCACCAACTGAAATATAGTCGATAACGTCCTGTGCTTCTGTAACGCCACCCATAGCAATAATCGGAATATTCGGCAATGCGCGACGCACTTCATAAACCATACGCATCGCAACAGGCTTCACAGCAGGCCCACTTAACCCACCGATAATGTTTGAGATAATCGGAGTCCCTGTTTTTTCATTAACCCTTAGTCCAACCAACGTGTTAATCATCGTAATACCATCTGCATATTCAGCAACTGCTTTCGCCATATCTACAATATTAGTCACGTTAGGAGAAAGCTTGACGTATACAGGGACACTTGAGACTGCTTTAACTTTACGCGTTAATTCCTTCGCAGTGTCAGGGTCTGTTCCAAACTGAATACCGCCTTCCTTAACGTTCGGACATGAAATATTAAGTTCCAGTGCACACACATTCGGAGCCTTTGAAATCTTCTCTGCAACTTCAACGTAATCTTCAACTTTAGAGCCTGCAACATTTGCGATGATGGGTGTTTCAAATTGTTCCAGCCATTTCAATTCATGCTGAATAATATGATCGACACCCGGATTCTGCAATCCTATCGCATTGATCATACCACTTGATGTTTCTGCAACACGCGGCGTCGGATTACCGAATCTGCGTTCAGGTGTCGCAGCTTTAATCATTATTGCACCGAGTTCATTTAAGTCCATAAACTGGGCATACTCCTTACCGAAAGCAAAACAACCACTTGCAGGCATTACTGGATTTTTTAATTTTAAACCTGGCAATTCAACATTTAATCTCATAGTGCCAGCGCCCCTTTCTCAAATACTGGGCCATCCGTACAAATCTTCACGTAGCCATCTTCATTATCCGCTTCACATACACATGCATAACATGCCCCGATACCGCATCCCATACGCTCTTCTAATGAAACATATCCAGGCGTGTTCGGTAGAGTTTCCTGAATCGCCTTAATCATGACGATCGGACCGCATGTGTAGAACGTATCATAGTCGACCGGTATCGCATTTACAACGTCTGTTACAAAGCCTTTCGTACCATAAGTCCCATCAACTGTCGCAACATGCGTCGTACCAAGCGCTTCAAACTGTTTAATATAAAACATATCTTCAGCCGACTGAAAGCCGAGCACGTGGATAGTTTTAATACCACGTGCATTGAGTTGCTTAGATAATTCATATAATGGTGGTACACCGATACCTCCACCGATGAGTAATGCTGTTTTCTGTGCAGCTTCCACCGGAAAACCATTACCAAGAGGAGCTAATATATCTACTGTATCTCCTGATTTCAGTTGTGATAAGTGCGTTGTACCTTTTCCTTCAGCACGATATAAACACGTTAAAGTCTGTGCTTGTTGATCTACTGAGCAGATAGAAATTGGACGTCTCAGCATAAACTCTGAACTATTGCCAACACGCATATGCACAAATTGTCCCGGCTTTGTCATATTTTTTGTAATGCCACCTTGTAAAACGATTTCATATATATTTCTTGCGATACTTGTTTGTTTAACGACTCGCATCTCTTCCTGCATCAATAGACCCCCTACATTTGATTCATATTAAATGTCATGCTTTCAATGACTTCAAGTAATGCTCGTGCTGTATCAAGAGATGTTAGACATGGTACACCGTTATCAACTGAATCACGACGAATCTGGAAGCCATCACGTTCAATTTGTTTCCCTTTCGTCATTGTATTGATGACGATCTGGACATGTCCGTCACGAATAACATCAAGTAAGTTAAATTCGTTACCAATCTTACTCACTTCAACAACCGGAATATCATTTTCTTTAAGCAGCTTCGCTGTACCACTCGTAGCCATAATGCGATAACCTACTTCATGGAAACGTTTTGCAAGCCCTAATGCTTCTGCTTTATCTTTATCAGCAACTGTAATAAGCACAGTTCCATGATCCTTAACTTGAAGTCCACTTGCAACCAGCCCTTTATATAGTGCTTTTTCTAACGTAATATCTTTACCCATCACTTCACCTGTAGATTTCATCTCAGGTCCGAGTGTAATGTCAACGTTTTTAAGTTTAGAGAAGCTGAAGACCGGCGCTTTGACATAAACACCTTCCTTGTAAGGAACGAGTCCGTCTTTGTAACCTTTAGAAATTAACGATTCACCTAAAATTGCTTTCATCGCTAAGTTTGCCATCGGTACGTCAGTAATCTTACTTAAGAATGGTACCGTACGGCTCGCGCGTGGGTTTACTTCAAGTACGAATACTTCATCATTACTAATAACATATTGAATGTTCAGTAATCCTTTAATCTCTAACCCATGTGCTAAACGCTTCGTATAGTCTTCCAGCGTCGCAATTTGCTTTTCAGTTAATGTTTGCGGTGGATATACCGCAATCGAGTCACCAGAGTGAACACCTGCGCGCTCGATATGTTCCATAATACCTGGAATAACGACCGTCTCACCGTCACAAATCGCATCGACTTCAATTTCTTTACCTGTTAAATATCTATCAATTAATACAGGATGCTCAGGACTCGCTTTAACAGCTTGCGTCATATAATTGATCAGTTCTTCTTCGTTATAAACAATTTCCATCGCACGTCCACCGAGTACATATGAAGGACGCACAAGGACAGGATAGCCGATAAAGTCTGCATTTGCTACTGCTTCTTTAACAGAAGTTGCAGTTTTCCCCAGAGGTTGCGGGATTTCAATTCTCTGCATTAACGCTTCAAATTCTTTACGGTCTTCGGCACGATCTAAATTTTCTAAAGATGTCCCTAATACTTTCACACCATATTTCGTTAATTTTTCAGCTAAGTTAATTGCTGTCTGTCCACCAAACTGAACCACAACGCCTTCTGGCTGCTCTAGGTTAATGATGTTCATCACATCTTCTTCCGTTAAAGGTTCGAAGTATAGTTTATCTGAAATAGAGAAGTCTGTTGACACTGTTTCAGGGTTATTGTTAATGATAATTGCTTCATAACCTGCTTCACGAATTGCCCATACGGCATGCACAGTTGCATAGTCAAACTCTACCCCTTGACCGATACGGATTGGTCCAGATCCAAGCACAACAACTTTCTTCTTATCAGAACGAATAGATTCATTTTCCGTTTCATACGTTCCATAGAAGTAAGGCGTATTCGATTCAAATTCAGATGCACATGTATCTACCATTTTGTATACAGGTAAAATATGATTTTCATGACGGATATCATAGATTTCTTTTTCTGTCATATTCCAGCGATGAGCTATCACTTTATCACTGAATCCGTATTTCTTAGCCCAGATTAAGTGATCGATATCACCGACATTGTCCTTTAGGTCATGCTCGATATCAATGATATGCTGGAACTTATTTAAGAAGAAACAATCAATTTGTGTCATCTCATGAATCTCTTCTAGAGTCACACCTCGACGGATTGCTTCACCGATGAAGAAGAGACGTTCATCATCTTGTTCACCGATTCGCTGTTTAATGAAATCAAGTTCAAAGGCTTCACCGTTTGGTAATCCAAGGTGATGTACACCGTACTCTAACGAACGAATTGCTTTAAGCAATGATTCTTCATATGTTCGTCCGATCGCCATAACTTCACCAGTTGCTTTCATCTGCGTACCTAGCACACGTTCACCTTTTTCAAATTTATCGAATGGGAAACGCGGAATCTTAGATACAACGTAATCAAGTGCCGGTTCAAATGCAGCATAGCTTGTACCTGTTACAGGGTTCATCATTTCATCAAGCGTTAACCCTACAGCGATCTTCGCGGCAAGTTTCGCAATCGGGTAACCTGTAGCTTTAGATGCAAGTGCTGACGAACGTGATACACGTGGATTTACTTCTATAATGTAGTAATTGAATGAATGCGGATCCAGCGCTAACTGTACGTTACATCCACCTTCTATCCCTAATGCACGGATAATCTTCAGCGATACGTCACGTAACATATGATATTCTTTGTCTGTCAACGTCTGACTCGGTGCGACAACAATTGAATCTCCTGTATGAATTCCAACTGGATCGATATTCTCCATATTACATACAACGATGGCATTATCATTTGAATCACGCATCACTTCGTATTCAATCTCTTTATAACCTGCTATGGATTTCTCAATCAAACATTGTGTCACAGGTGAATATTTCAGACCATTTGTCACGATTTCAACGAGTTCTTTTTCATCGTGACAGATACCGCCTCCTGTTCCCCCCATCGTGAATGCTGGACGAACGATTACCGGATAACCGATACTTGTCGCAAAATCAATCGCCTGTTGAACCGTATTAACGATATCACTTTCAGGGACAGGTTCATTCAGTTCATTCATTAAGTTACGGAATAAATCTCTGTCTTCCGCTTGTTCTATAGAAGACAATTTCGTTCCAAGCAGCGTAACATTATTTTCTTCCAGAATTCCTGCTTCATGCAGCTGAACCGCCATGTTTAATCCTGTCTGTCCACCAAGTGTCGGCAGTAATGCATCTGGCTGCTCTTTACGAATAATACGTGAGACAAAGTCTAACGTTAATGGTTCGATATAAACTTTATCTGCAATTTCAGTATCCGTCATTATCGTTGCAGGGTTTGAATTCACTAATATTACTTTATATCCTTCTTCTCTTAATGCCAGACATGCTTGAGTACCTGCATAGTCAAACTCTGCAGCTTGTCCAATAATAATTGGACCTGAACCGATTACGAGAATTGTTTTAATATCATTACGTTTAGGCATTTGTGACACGCTCCTTATTTTCTTTCATTAAGTCGATAAACTGATCAAATAAATAGTTTGGATCATGAGGACCTGGTGACGCTTCCGGATGATACTGCACCGAGAATGCAGGTAATGATTTATGCTTCAGCCCTTCTACTGTTCCATCGTTTAAAGCTGTATGTGTAATTTCAAGGTCTGTGTTTCTGATCGATTCCGGATCCACTGCGTAACCATGATTCTGAGATGTGATTTCAATCTTACCTGTTGCTAAGTTTTTCACTGGATGGTTTGCTCCGCGATGTCCAAACTTCATCTTGAATGTCGTTGCACCACTTGCGAGTGCGAATAGCTGATGACCTAGACATATACCAAAGAACGGTACTTTTCCTAATATTCCTTTTATCATTTCGATTCCTTCAGTTACAACTTCTGGATTCCCTGGTCCATTGGATAACATCACACCGTCCGGTCTCAGCCTGATAATCTCCTCAGCTGTTGTCGTATATGGCATTACTGTTACGTCACAGCCACGTGAGTTCAGTTCACGGACAATGTTTTCTTTCTTACCGAAGTCGATAAGCACGACACGCAGATCGTTACCTGTAGACACATATGCACTCTTCGTTGATACTTGTGCGACTTCATCTGTAGGTAGCGTTTCTTCTTTTAAACGTTCAATTGTTGCATCAATATCCTTTTCATCATTGATAAGGGCTGCTTTCAATACGCCGTGCTGACGAATTATACGTGTTAATTTTCTAGTATCTACACCGTCGATCCCCGGAACGTCATAGCTTTTTAACGTTTCATCGAGTGTCGCCATATTGCGAAAGTTACTCGGCAAATCACATGCTTCACGAACAACCATACCTTTAAGAGAAGGGTTTAACGTTTCGAAGTCATCACGGTTAATCCCGTAGTTTCCGATCAACGGATAAGTGAATGTAATGATTTGTCCTGTATATGACGGATCAGATAATGTCTCCTGATAACCTGTCATCGCAGTATTAAATACGATTTCCCCTACTACCTCTTTGTCACTTCCAAATCTATATCCTTTAAATGTAGTGCCGTCTTCTAATACAAGATATCTTTGTTTACGCATGTTGCCCCTCCTGATAAGCGATTTGTCCTTCCACAAGTGTTAGTTTCACATTGCCGTAGACATGTTCTCCAATAAATGGTGTATTACTTGATTTTGATAAGAAGTCTTCTGATTTAATTTCATATTTCTCGTCCAGATCAATAACTGCGATATCTGCGATACTGCCAACTTCTAAAGATTTTCCGTATGGCAATCCAAATACTTGTCCTGGTTTTAGTGCTAAATAATCAATAAGCTGACCTAATGTCCAATCCCCATTTTTAACGAATCTTGTGTACAGCAACGGAAATGCTGTTTCACTGCCAACAATACCGAACGGTGCTTTTGTCATCGGTTGATTCTTCTCATCTGCGGTATGAGGTGCATGGTCTGTTGCGATAAAGTCGATTGTGCCATCAAGTAATGCTTCTATTAAAGCCTGATGATCTTCCTCACTACGAAGCGGTGGATTCATCTTAAGAATCGCATCATCTTCTGTAATTGCAGTTTCATTTAACAACAGATGGTGTGGCGTCACTTCTGCCGTCACCTTAATACCTGCACGTTTTGCATCACGTATGACACGCACACTTTCTTTACTCGATACGTGGCACACATGATAGTGACAATCCGCTGCTTCAGCTAACAGTACATCTCGAGCAATCTGTACAGCTTCACAGATTGAAGGAATACCAGGGATATTAAGGGCTTTTGATACTTTCCCTTCATGCATTGCACCACCGTAAATGAGTGAATTATCTTCACAGTGGGCGACAATCGCCATATTAAGTTGTGCAGCCTGCTGCATCGCTTCATACATGATGGATGCTGTCTGTACACCGACACCATCATCTGTAAAAGCAAATGCACCGTGTTCTTTTAGCGCCTTGAAATCGACTAAGTCTTTTCCAAGTTGTCTTTCGGTGATAGATGCGTACGGTAACACACGCACTTTCGCATGCTGTTTAATCGATTGATTTAATGCCTCAATATGTTCCACACTGTCAGGAACTGGTCGTGTATTCGGCATCGGACATACTGTTGTGAATCCACCGCGTGCTGCTGCACGTGTGCCACTTTCAATCGTCTCCTTATGTTCACCACCAGGTTCACGTAGATGGACGTGTACATCAACAAATCCTTGTGTTACAAACTTACCATCAAGTTCAATAATCTCTGAATTATAGACGTTTAACTTTTCACCCATCTCTACTATTTTCCCGTCTTCTATTCGAATATCCTTTGAAACAAGTTCATCATTAACTAATACTTTTCCGCCTCTTAATAAAGTTGACATATTCAACACTCCTATCGATTATTTTCAATGACTTGACTTAAAATACTCATACGTGTGTAGACACCGTTTTCCATCTGCTTAAAAATACGTGACTTCGGCGCTTCGACAAGCTCACTATCAATCTCGACATCACGATTCACCGGGGCCGGGTGTAATATGATAGCTTCCTCTTTCAACCTATCATACCTTTCTCTTGTTAACCCATACATCCTGTTATAGTTGACTCGAGAAAAGTTTGCAGCATCTTCATCATGACGTTCATGCTGCACACGTAGCAGCATACAGACATCAACCTCTTCAATCGCATCATCAATACTGACATATTTAGCATCCAATGAATGATCCTGCCAAATTTCAGGTGCAACAAATTTAACTTGTGCTCCCAGGCTCGTCAGCGCATGATAATTACTTCTTGCTACCCGAGAATTTAAGATATCTCCACAGATGATTATCTTCAATCCTTCAAACTTCCCATATTCTTCATAGATGGTCATCAAATCCAGTAGACATTGTGTCGGATGCTGGCCACTGCCATCTCCTCCGTTGACTACCGGTATGTTAAGCTCGTGTAACTGCTCGTAATAGTTATTCTCAGGATGTCTGATTACCAGTACATCGCAACCGATACTCTCAAGCGTCTTACAAGTATCATACAGACTTTCACCTTTCGTTACACTTGAAGTACTCGTTTCAAACGGTATGACTTGAAGGGCGAGCTTTCTTTCAGCCATCTCGAATGAGCATTTTGTGCGCGTTGAGTTCTCAAAGAAGAGATTTGCCGTATAAATATTTTCATAGCGTTTTATTTCACCATTCTTAATCATTATTGCACGTTCAATCGTGTGCATAATTTCATCGTTAGATAGTTCAGTAATCGAATGCAGATGCTTCATTGTTCCACCCCTTAATAGTCTTCATGTACTTTTGATTCAGGCAATATCACATTAAGTAATATTCCAGCCAGTGCTGCGAGTGCCATACCTTCGATATTTAAGTTAATTTGACCGATACTGAAGTCAAGATGTGCTTTACCGATACCCAGCACTAATATGACTGAAGCAATCACTAAATTGCGTTTATCCCCAAAATCCACTTTGGATTCGACGAGCATCCTTAAGCCACTTGAAGCGATAATCCCGAATAATAATATTGAGACACCACCCATAACCGGTGTCGGAATACTTGATACGAGAGCTGTAAACTTACCTACAAATCCAAGAATCACAGCAAGCACCGCTGCTCCTCCGATAACCCATATACTATAGATACGTGTAATCGCAAGCACCCCGATGTTCTCACCATATGTCGTGCTCGGGGGTCCACCGATGATTGAAGCGAGCATCGTTGAAACACCGTCTCCAATTAAGCTGCGATGTAATCCCGGATCTTTAAAGAAGTTACGTCCAACAATCTTATTAATCACAACCTGGTGCCCGATGTGTTCACTCACTGTTACGAAGACGATCGGCAGCATAATAAGGACAAGCATCCAGTCAATGCTCGGTGTATAACTTACGAACGGAACATGTACATCTGGAAGCTGGAACCATTTTGCTTTTTGAATGCCGCTTAAATCTACGACACCAAGAACTATTGCTGTGATATATCCGACAATTATGCCAATGAGTACTGGAATGATTGACAGGAAGCCTCGAACGAGCACCGAGAAGATAATCACTGTAACGAGTGTTACGAATGCAATAAATAAATATTTAATGCTATATCCTTCCATTGTCCCACTATTTGTATACATCGCCATGTTGACAGCTACAGGTGCTAGTCCAAGTCCGATGACCATAATAACAGGTCCGACAACAACAGGTGGCAGTAATCTAAGCAGCCAGTTCACACCTACAAACTTGATGACTATTCCGATAATCACATACATCAGACCACTCATAAAAAGCGCCATCAACATTTCACCTAGACTATGTGTTTTTAATCCCACTATAATCGGTGTGATAAATGCAAAGCTTGAGCCAAGATATGCAGGAATCTTTCCTTTAGTAATCAATATATAGAGCAAAGTTCCTAACCCTGAAGCGATAAGCGCTGCTGATACAGGTAGCCCCGTCAGAAAAGGTACAAGTACAGTTGCACCAAACATTGCAAATAAGTGCTGAGAACTTAAGAGTAACCACTCACTTGCTTTCGGTTTCTCATGTACATCTAATATTGGTTCAACTGTTCGTTCATAAATTTCTTCGTTTGTCATAATGTCCCTCCATATAATAAAAAAAAGTCTCTTTGCGTACGCAAAGAGACTTAAGTGTCTGTTATCACTTAAACCCTTTGCTGGTCTCTCGTACCAATTTAAAAGGATTACTTAATATATACTTGTGTTTTGTCGTCAACTTCATCCAGCATCACAACAATTTCTTCACTTAATGCTGTTGGAATATTCTTACCGATAAAGTCTGCACGAATCGGAAGTTCACGATGCCCTCTATCAATTAACGTAGCTAAGCTGATACGTTTTGGACGTACATGATCGAGTATCGCATCAAGCGAGGCACGTACTGTTCTCCCTGTGTAGAGCACATCATCAACGATGACGACATGTCTATTATTCATATCTGTATCAATCTTATATGCAACGACATCCTGTGAGACACGATCTGTGACATCATCACGATATTGTGTTACATCTAATACACCTGTAGGCACAGTAATTCCGTCAATCTTCTCGATCTTAGACTGAATGCGTTGTGCCAGATAAATACCACGCGTTCTAATACCGAGTAATACAAGGTCATGTGCACCTTTATTATTCTCTAATATTTCATGTGCGATTCGTGTCAACGTGCGGTCAATTGCCTTGTCATCAAGAATAATACGCTTATCCATAGTGTCCCTCCTAAAAAACCTCACGTCAAATAGACGTGAGGTTTTCTCGACGCCTTATAAGTCTCTCTGGACTTATTTAAAAGCTTAACGTGATTGATTTAGATTAATATTAACACTCTGAAATATTTTGTCAATCGAAAAAGTAAAATTACATACTATTTTCTTAACTTTGTCAGCAGTTCTTCAAAGTATGCTGGAAGCGGTGCACTGCGTTCAATATATTCTCCAGTAACAGGATGTTCAAAACCTAATACCCCTGCATGTAACGCTTGTCCTCCGATATCCATCGTCTTCTTCGGACCATATTTCGGGTCTCCGACAAGTGGGAAACCGATATGCTTCATATGTACACGAATCTGATGTGTACGACCTGTCTCCAGCACACATTCCACAAGTGTATACTTATCAAATGTCTCGAGGACATTAAAATGTGTCACTGCGTGTTTACCATTGTCAACAATAGCCATTTCCTGACGATCTTTCTGATTACGGCCAATCGGCGCATCAATTGTACCAAATTCATGCGGAATCACGCCATGAACCAATGCTGTATATTTACGCGTGACAGATTTATCCACAAGCTGATCGACTAGACCACGATGTGCGATATCATTCTTGGCAATCATCAATAGTCCTGAAGTATCCTTATCGATACGATGTACGATACCTGGACGAATCTCACCATTGATACCTGACAAATCAGTAATAGCATACATTAAACCATTCACCAACGTTCCATCTGGATGTCCTGGTGCAGGATGTACCACCATACCTTTTGGTTTATAGACAATAGCAACGTCCTTATCTTCATAATAGATTTCCAGACCTAAGTCTTGTGCTACGAGATCAATCTCTTCTACTGGTTTCTCAGTTACTGAAATTTCATCATTTAAACGCAGCTTATAATTCGATTTAATGACTTTGCCGTTCACTAAAACGAGCTCATTTTTAATCCAGTCCTGAATCTGACTGCGTGACCAATCTGGATTTGCATCCGCAAGAAATTTGTCAATACGTATGCCTGTTTCTTCTTCGTTTATTTCAAAATTAAATGTTTCCATGTGATTTCTCCTCTTTTTGGTTAAATAAAAGCTCATAAAGTAAAATAAATACGCCGATTGTCAGACAACTATCTGCAACATTAAATATCGGAAAGTCATAGTTAATAATCTTCGTATCGATAAAATCAACAACATTCCCTCTAAATAATCTGTCGATAAAGTTTCCGATTGCACCTGCAAAAATAAGCATTAATCCACACTGCATCAGTAGGTTATCTGCTGCTTCCTTATAATAAAAATAGATGAGTGCAATGAGTACGATGATAGTAATAATATAGAAGAAGATCATCTGATTTTGAAGCATTCCCCATGCAGCTCCGTAATTACGATGAGAAGTTATTTGTAATACCTCACCGATTACAGATATGCTTTCTCCGATATTCATTGTCTTTACAATAATATATTTTGAAATTTGATCCATCAATATTAATATGGCTGTGTATAAAGTCATTGGCATAATGCGATATTTACGATTCATGTCCTCACTCCAATCTTTGTTATTTTAACACATAAACGTCGTTTCGTCTTCAAACTTATTGGTTTACATAATATTTTTATTTAATTTTAAAACACTAAAAAAAACCAGGAGATCCTGGTTTTAATATTATTTAGATTCAAGTACCGATAAACATCTTGGACACACATGTGGGTGTGCGTGGCTTTCTTCTGTAAGTACTGTAGCATAATTCCAGCAGCGTTCACATTTCTCACCTTCAGCATGCTTTACAAGTACGTTACTCAAGTTATAATCTGTTCCTTGCGGTTCATCAACAACTTCTGCATAAGATGTGATGAAGAGTTGATGCAGATTATCGAATGATTTGAGCAATGCCTGGTCCTCTTCGTTTTTCGCCTGAATATATACAGCCGCTTCAAGTGATTTACCGATTACTTTGTCGTTACGTGTTTCTTCGATTGCTTTTAATACATCATCGCGAATCTCTAGGAAATGATTCCATTTACCGATCAACGCTGTGTCTACAGACTGTACTTCTGGCATATCTGCTAAATGTACGCTTTCTTCAGCCACATGTGGCGTATGGCTCCAGATTTCATCAGCAGTATGCGGAATAATTGGTGCTAATACTTTCGTTAATGATGTTAATACTTCATAGACAACCGTCTGCATACTACGACGGACATGACTATCCTGTGCTTCGATATAAAGGATATCTTTACCATAATCCAGGTAGAAGTTACTTAATTCAACGTTGATAAAGTTCTGTAACTCTTGATACATAAATAAGTAATCGTTATTATCATAATGTTTATGTGCATTATTAACGAATGTATATAATTTATTTAACATAAACTGATCGATCTCTACAAGTTCTGCATAAGGAACGGCATCCGTTGCTGGATTGAAATCATTAACATTTCCTAACAGGAACTTAAATGTATTACGAATCTTACGATATACTTCAGAGACTTGCTTTAAGATATCATCAGAAATACGAACGTCTGCTAAATAATCTACTGACATTACCCATAGGCGGATAATATCTGCCCCCATCTGTTTGACAACTTTCTCTGGTAATACTGTATTCCCTAATGATTTACTCATCTTACGTCCTTGTCCATCCATTACGAAACCGTGCGATAATAACTTCTTATAAGGAGACTTACCACGTGTAGCAACTGCTGTTGTGATCGATGAGTTGAACCATCCACGATACTGATCACTTCCTTCGAAGTACAGATCAGCTGGGAATGATAATTCCGGACGCGCTTCCAATACACCACGGTGAGATGAACCTGAATCAAACCAAACGTCCATGATATCTTTTTCTTTTGTAAATACTCCGTTCGGACTACCAGGATGTGTATATCCTTCTGGTAATAAATCTGTCGCTTCTCTTTCGTACCAGACGTTCGTCCCGTGCTTTTCAACAAGCGTCGCAACGTGTTCAATTACCGCTTTATCCATGATGATGTCACCATTTTCGGCATAGAATACTGGAAGTGGTACGCCCCATACACGCTGACGCGAAATCACCCAGTCGCCACGGTCACGAATCATATTGTAAATGCGTGTCTTACCCCATTCTACTTTAAATTCTGTTTCTTCGATTGCATCCAGAATATCTTGACGCACTTTATTAATCGATGCAAACCATTGAGGTGTGGCACGGAAGATAACAGGTTTCTTCGTTCTCCAGTCATGTGGATATGAATGCTTGAAGAAGTCAAGTTTTAATAGATGACCTGACGCTTCCAGCTTCTCAGTGATCACTTTATTTGCTTTGTCATAGTACATCCCTTCAAATTCACCAGCTTCACTTGTGTAAACGCCTTTACCATCCACAGGTGAGATCACATCTAACTCATATTTCTGACCGACGATAAAGTCATCTTCCCCGTGTCCTGGCGCAGTGTGTACACATCCTGTACCAGCGTCTGTTGTAACGTGATCTCCTAAGATGATTAAAGACTCACGATCGATAAATGGATGACGTGCTTTAACAAATTCTAAGTCAGCACCCTTGAATGTCTTCTCAATCTGAACACCTTCTTTATCCCAGCCAACTGCATCACAAACATTATCTAATAAAGCCTGTGCTACGATATATGATGTATCGTTTACACGTACTTGTACATAGTCTAAATCTTTGTTTAACGCAATCGCAACGTTCGCAGGTAATGTCCAAGGCGTTGTTGTCCAGATAACAAATTTCACGTCATCATCCACTAATCCTTTACCGTCTAACACATCAAATGCAACATAGATTGAAGGAGATACTTTATCTTGATATTCAATCTCTGCTTCAGCTAATGAAGATTCGCTTGAAGGTGACCAATAGACAGGTTTTTTACCTTTATAGATATATCCTTTAGCAGCCATGTCACCGAACAGACGAATCTGCTCAGCTTCAAATTTTTCCTGCAATGTAATGTATGGATTCTCCCAGTCACCATTAACACCTAGTCGTTTAAAATCGGCCTTTTGTAATTCAATTTGTTCTAAGGCATATGCGCGACATAGTTCGCGGAACTCCGCTTCAGACATTGATTTGCGGTCCACTCCTTTTTTCGTCAGTGCCGTTTCAATTGGAAGACCATGCGTATCCCAGCCAGGTACATAAGGCGCATAGTACCCATTCATAGCTTTATAACGCATAATCATGTCTTTAATAATTTTATTTAATGCATGTCCCATATGAATCTGTCCATTTGCGTATGGAGGACCGTCATGAAGAATATAAGGCGTTCTACCTTCGTTCTTCTTTAATATTTTTTCATAGAGCTTCTTTTCATCCCACTGCGCCTGAATTTGAGGTTCTTTGTTCGGTAAACCACCACGCATCGGAAAATCTGTCTTCGGCATTAATAATGTGTCTTTATAATCCATAGTTCTTCTCCTTTAAAAAAAAACGAGTCTATAATCATTAATCAGGACGACAATTGCCGCGGTACCACCTGGATTAACTCTTATAGAGCTCGCTTTGTGTTTAGTATAATTTTTTTGAGTAGACTGATCTGATCAAAGATGGTATGCCAAGGCTCACACTATCCCTCGTTCGCTTTCATAACAGTACTTCAATCCGGTTCTACATATTTGTTATTCCTAATATTAACATGAAACATTAAAAAACGTAAGTCCTAGTTTTCAGAACTTTCATTTTTATCTACTGATCCGCCACCTTGATTTACAGCTGGATCTATTTGAGGGGCAGCATCTTCTTGTAAAGGACGTGTATCCAGTTCATAGTTAAGCAGATAATCCCAGTCTTCAGTTTTAAGAAGGTCTAGCTGCGCTTCAACTAACAGCTGGAAACGTGATCTGAAAATCTTAGACTGGCGCTTCATATCTTCTGTCTGATAAGCAATTTCACGCGCTTTTTGCATGGCATCATTCACGATTAGATCTGCATGACTTTTTGCATCCTTAATGATGACATCCGCCTGCATACCTGCAGCTGCCTTAATTTCATCGCCTGCACGTTGTGCGACCAGGATAGCATCAGAAATTGTATTCTCTACATTCTTAAAACGATTGATATTCTCGTCTTTATCAGCAATCAGCTGTTCCAGCATCTTCTTTTCGCGACGTAACGTTTCAAGTTCATTGCTTAATTCTTCCAGATAGTTACGGACTTCATTTTCATTCAGGCCTTTATGTACTACGTTGAACTGTTTTAACTTAATTTCTTCTGGACTATATTTCATTGTCTCACCTCGTACTATTGATTAAATAATGTTTTATATGTAATTCTGTTTTTATTCTTTTTTGTTAAATCTCCTATTTCAGTGAGCTGTGCACGACCATAGCCTTTAATTGAGAGTGTATCCCCAGACGCAATAACGAAGCTTACTTTATCTATTATAACATGATTTACCTTAATATGACCTGCTTCGATATGCTTTTGCGCTATCGCTCTTGATTTACGCATCATTTCAGCAACAACCACATCGAGCCTTAAGCTAGAAACTGTGGCATGATGTGATTGATATGTTTCAATGGCCTCATTCAATGTATCTGCATCTATAGCAATGAGTTTCACAGTCGATCCTTTAAGTTTTGTCAGATGCTGTACTAGATAATCATTTAAATGAGAAGCAATTACAATCTGTAATTCATCACCTGTAATAATATCGCCGAGATACTCACGTTTAAATCCAAGTTGCATGAGTGCACCAAGAACATTGCGATGGGTTAACGTTACAAACTTCTGTGCATATTTAACTTTAAAGGCACTGACCTCGAAATCTTCTTGCTGTACTTCATAGTATTCTGGATAAATGAGTGCACGGACACGCTCTCTTTCGCCACTTCCACCATAAAAAGCTACGTTTAGATCCGTTCTGTTGACCAGCGTCGTTAAAATAAACTGCTGTCTTGGATCTAAAAAGTGCGTGAGGATTGGTGCGTACTGACTTTCTGCCTGTGCGACCAGGTCTTCCAATACTTTAACAGTTTCAATTTCTTCATATCTGAAATGCTGATAAATACTCATAAATTTCCTTCCCCAAACATAATTTACCGGTCATAATAGTTTATAAGTAACAAAGCTATCATAACCGGTACGACTTATGCCAAACTGTTTAATATGATGGTGAATATCGCTGCGATGCCTTTCATGAAAAAGCGCAAAACAATCAATGCCGCTATTGACGAAATATCAAACATACCTAGTGGCGGAATCACTCTTCTAAAGGGTTCTAGTATCGGCTCATATACCTTACTCATCATGCGACCAATCTTTGATTCTCTTGCTCCTGGCAGCCATGACATAAAGAAGTAGATGATCATACCCCAGTAAAATATTTCTAAAAATAGCATTAAAAATTTAAATAGATTATAAGCAATCATATATGTACTCATTCATTCTCCTCTTCCGGTGCTTCCAGCATTTCTGTAATCGTACCTGCTACTTCAACATTGTCAGGTGTACACAAAAAGATATCCTGACCGATACGCTGTATATCTCCACCAATAGCATACACCGTACCACTTAGGAAATCGATAATACGCTTTGCTGATATTTTATCGATACGCTGGAGGTTTACGAGCGTTGCACGTCTATTCTTTAATTCATCTGCAATATCTTGAGTATCAGAAAATACGCGTGGTTCAAATAAACACACTTTCGAGCTTACATTCACTATATCATCATGCATATTGACAACATTCGCTTTCGTCACTTTTTCTTCATTCACTTTCATCTTAGGTTTCGATTGTTTTTGGAAACTTTCTGTACGTACAACCTTTTTTTCAGGAACATAAGTTTCTTTGACAACCTTTTTTTGCGCAGGTTCTCTTACTTTGTCACTTTGTTCCTCTACATAAACTTCTTCATCTTCATATGCAAAGAATCCTTTAAATACATCTTTAAAAGCCATTATATCCTCCTAACCGACGAGCTTCGTACCGATACGAATAAACGTCGCACCTTCTTCTACTGCAATTTGATAATCATTACTCATGCCCATCGATAATTCTGTACATGGTGCATAAGATAGGTGTGCATTCTGAACCTCTAGCTGCAGCTGCTTCATCGTCTTAAAATATCTTCTTAGTTCTGATTCATCTGCAGCTGCTGGCGCCATCGTCATTAAACCAACCACTTCAATTTGACTATAAGATGCTAAGCCATGAATAAAGTCCATCACTTCATCTCTCTTAATTCCGTGTTTACTCTGTTCATCGCTAACATTTACCTGTACAAAACATTTGATCGTCTTTTCAGCACGTTTGTCAATTTCCTTTGCAAGAGACAATCGGTCAAGTGAATGCAGATAATCCACCTGATTGATGACCTCCTTAACTTTACGTGATTGCAATGTGCCTATAAAGTGCATCGTCGCATCCCCTAAAGCTTCACGTTTTTCAAGGAAGCCTTCAATTCTATTCTCGCCAAGATGACAGATACCTGCTTCCATCGCCTCTTTTGCTCGGTCTATTGTAACATATTTTGTCACTGCAATAATAGTCGGAACTTTGTGATCAGCAGATTTCTGAAGTGCACTTTCAATTTCCTGTTTAATTATGTCAAGATTCTTTCTGACTTCCATTGTTATCCCTCTTTCCGATATAAGCTAACATCCTGCCGGTATTACCTGCTTCTTTTCGATATGAGAAGAAATCCTCATTTCCTGTTGAGGTACAGCGCTGTGAGACATGGATATGCGAAGCGGCAATACCAGCATGCTGCGCGATACGTCTATTGATTTCTTTCAGCTCTATTTCATACATATCACCATTCGGTTTAAAGCAGTCTTCCAGCTGGAGATTCAGTGACATAAACTTTGCTCTGATGTCATCATTAACGACATATGCCTTGCCACTGATTGAAGGTCCGATCACACAATGCAGATGTGTCTTATCACCTTTATATACATTAATGAGCTTTTCGGTGATCATTCCTACAGTACCACGCCAACCCGCATGTCCAAGCGCGATAAAGTTATCGGTCGCACTATAGATATAGATGGGTACACAATCTGCAAAACACATGGTCAATAATACTTCTCTATCATATGTATAGAGGCCATCCACATCGTCCAGGGCAGTGGTCAATTCAGTAATATTTATCCCTCTGTCTTCTAATGAAACTTCTTTAATATGATTTCCATGCTTTTGAATTGGAAATACCCACTTTGAAGTATCAAAATTGATTTCTTGAGCAACACGCTGTTGATTGCGAGATACATTTTCTGGTGCATCTTCTATATATCTTGCCATATTCAAAGAAAACTCTGGATAGTCACTGACACCACCATTGCGACCTGTAATACCAATTATATGTTCATCATCCTTATAGTTAAACGTAACAGCTTTTCTTTTAAATATATCCATAACGACCCCCAATATTGAAAAAGGAGTGGAACATGAGAATGGTCCACTCCTAATATTAAAGCCTTCATTATCTTCTTGATCGACGTGTTCTTGAACCACGATCACGGATAAAGCTTGGTACATCTAGTCCTTCATCACTTGATTGACGCTCTCTTGCTTCCTGCACCGGTGTTTCATTGCGTACTTCACGCTCAGGAGCTGGTGCTGAATGACCAAATGAGCTTGCAGGAGATACCGAACGTGTCGGTTTGTCATTGAATCCTGTTGCAATCACTGTTACAACGATTTCATCTTGCAATTCTGGATTGATCACCGTACCGAAAATCATATTTACATCTTCGTCAGCTGCATCCTGAACGATGTCTGCTGCTTCTTGTGCTTCGAATAACGTTAATGATTCTCCACCAGTAATATTCATTAGAACCCCTTGTGCACCAACGATTGATGTTTCAAGCAATGGAGAAGAAATCGCCTTTTTAGCTGCTTCGATTGCACGGTTTTCACCGCTTGATACACCGATACCCATCAGTGCTGAACCTTGGTTGCTCATGATTGTTTTAACGTCTGCGAAATCTAGGTTTACTTCCCCAGATACTGCGATTAAATCAGAGATACCTTGTACCCCTTGACGTAATACGTTATCCGCTTCTTTAAATGCTTCCATCATTGGCGTTGACTTATCAACAATATCTAATAGACGATCATTTGGGATAACGATTAACGTGTCAACTGCCGCTTTCATGGCTTCAACACCTGCAGCAGCCTGTGTCTGACGTTTACGACCTTCAAATGAGAATGGACGTGTCACAACACCAACGGTTAATGCTCCCATCTCTTTTGCAATCTTAGCAACAACGGGTGCAGCACCAGTTCCTGTTCCGCCACCCATCCCGGCAGTAACGAATACCATATCCGCACCTTGGATTGCATCTTCGATTTGTTCACGTGATTCTTCTGCTGCTTTCTTACCGATTTCAGGGTTAGCGCCTGCGCCAAGACCACGTGTTAACTTTTCACCAATTTGAATCTTTGATTCAGCTTTAGATAAGTTTAAAGCCTGGCCATCCGTATTAATCGCAATAAATTCTACGTTGTTCATACCGTGATCGATCATTCGGTTGACGGCATTGTTACCGCCTCCTCCAACACCGATAACTTTTAAAGTTGCTAAGTGATTAAAGCCTTGTTCAAATTCTAACATTGTTTTTCCTCCTAATATTTTAAATGGCCATTTTAATCAAATAATGATTTCATTATCTTTTTCATCATACTTGGTTTTTCTTCATCATTGTCAAGCGCATCTTGACGACTTTCTGCTGGTACAGCGTTCGTTTCTTCTTTAGAAGTATAGACACGCGTTTCAACATTGTCTTTCTTACGTTTGAATAATCCATCTAATGCGCTTTTCTTCGGTTCAGCTTCAACTGCTTGTTCTTCTGTTTCAGAAGGCACATCATGATTATTAATTGTAACATAATCTAATAATTCATCAAATACTATACCGCTATTGATCGTCGAGATTGCTGAAGTAAATTCAGGCTTTCTAATGCCCATCTGTTGTGGAATATGAATTCTTACCTTCTCGCTTACCATATCGGAAAGTAATTCCTTGATTCCGAGCATATTACTCGTTCCGCCTGTAAGTACAAAGCCACCGTTAATTTTATTTAATCCCATTTCCTGCAGTAATTCAAATACTTCAAGAAAGATTTCTTCTGTTGTACCTTCAATAATATCGCTCAGATCTTTCTGGCTGAAGCTCACGGGCGATTCGGCATCAATCTGTGTAACGTTAAATACATCTTGTTCGCTCGCCAGGTCATAGAACGCATGTCCATATTGTTCTTTAACTTTTTCAGCTTCATCAAATGTAATATTCAGTTCTTCAGAGATATCTTCAGTAATATCACTACCTGCAATCTTAATATGATCTGCATCAAATAATGTACCGCGTTCATAATAAGCCACCTGCGTCAGCTGGTCACCAATATCGATGACACAAGTGCCGAGTTCGATTTCGGTCGGTGACAGGATGTGCTGATAGTTATAAGCGTCCGAATAGACATCCAGAACATGCACGCCACTGCTTTCGACGCATTTTAAGATATTGATAAGTACACTACGCTCGATTGTGATAACGCCTGCATCTACTGCCAGGCTTTGTGTCGCAACCATTTCTTTTGGATCCGTTACTTCATGCAGATCATCAACTTTAAACATCTTCGGATAGACACCGATAATCTCGATATCTTTTGAAGCATTCTTAGCACGAATGCCATCCAGAACATCTTCAATATGTTCACCTGTTATTTCAGTTGAAGCACCTTCAAATTTAATCTCATGCACTACATCATGAATTTCAGAATAAATAATCGGCATCTTTAAGAATACATCCTGAATTTCAATTCCTGAAGCAATCTGTGCCTTTTTAACTGTATCTTTAATCGCATGCTGTGCGACATCAAAATCATCAATCATTCCATTTTTAATACCTGTAGTAAAGGTCTGGCCTGTACCTATCACATTAATGCCATTGTGAAACTTTTCCCCTACCACTACTTTTACACTCGATGAACCGATATCAATTGATACGTAATAATGTTCTTCCATCGATAGGCACCTCCTAAAAACATTTTATTCAGTCATACACTATTCTTATTATAGTCGTTATTTTAAAAACTATAAACTGTTTTATGAATATTAGACTCTTTTTTTTGAAAATTGATACTTTAGCTGTTCTTTTTGACCTGATTTAACTCTTTCTTCAGTTTTTCTACAGATTTTTCAAGTTCAGCTTTATCTTTTTCAGAGCGTTCTTCCATCGCTGCTTCTAATTCAATTCTTCTTTCCTCGGCTTGCTTCGATTCATAAGGGATAAATACCGCTCCTATCTCAAGATCGATAATTCCTGGTTTCAGTATTCGACCGTTACTATCTTTTTTGAGTTTGCTTGCCATTGCCGGGAAGTAATTCAGTTTGTTATCGATGGTACGCATATCACCGATAACTTCCAGTCCATTTTTCATATAGAATTGGACGCGGTTAGAAGCTTCTACTTTCGGTATGAAGTTAATCTCTGAAATTTGATTGATAATTGCTGTATCAGAGGCACGTAAAACTTTAACAAGCTGATTCAGTGCTTTACTGCTAAAGTTATTTATAAGGGGTACTTCTGATGGTTCAGCGTAATTATGCTTATGCAGAATCTGTCCATTTTCTAGCGCAGGATGGTAGTGCTCACCATCCTTAACGACACCAAGCACATCATATTCTTCTACATTGATACTGACCGTATTCGGAAAATGACGTCTGACAGTAACTGATTTTACCCCATCAAGATATTCAATGTTTGACACAATTTGTTTTGTATCCAGACTGTAGATGCGCATATTGGATTGAATACCTGATTTCTCTTTGATTGTCTTTGTACTGTTAATTGATGTATCATTAACTGATATTTTCTTTACATAGCTGATGCTCGTAAACATATAGATAAGAATCAATGACACGATCGCAACGATGCTTAAGAAGATAAATAGCTGCAGTCTCTGACGTTTCTTTCTGCGCATTCTTCTTTGTTCATCAAAACGTGGTGTATGAATAATTTTATCCTCCATCATATCACCTCTAAATTAATTTGACCTGACTGATAAAGTGTTCTCCTCTTACTTCGTACGTTGGATATTGATCCCAGCTGGCACACGCTGGACTGAGTAGCACTACCTCACCGCGCTCAACATATGATGCAGTTTTAAGCACTGCATCTGTCACATCTTTGCATATCGTATAAGGGATATGATGTTGTGCTGCAAAAGCTGTAAGTTTTTCAGTTGTTTCTCCAAAGATATACATGTGCTTTACATGATCAATATGTGTGTCTAATTCTTCAAACCCATTCCCTCTATCTAGTCCTCCTGCTAGCCAATGCGTCGGTTGATGAAATGAATCTAACGCAAAGCTTGTTGCTAATGTATTGGTCGCTTTAGAATCATTGTAATATTTCACACCATCTATCTCAGTTACAAACTGCAGGCGATGTTTAATGCCTTCAAACGTCTTTAATGTATCACAAATATGAATGTTATCTATGCCCGCAAGTTTTGCAGCAGCAATACTAGCCAGCACATTTTCAAGGTTATGTACGCCCGGCAGAACGATGTCTTTCACATCAATGATAAATTCATCATAGAAATAAACTTTATTTTGATCTATGTATGCCCCCTCTACTTTTTCATCGGTAGAGAAATATACGACTTTAGACTTTATATTATAGTTCTGCAACAATGTACGCTGCTTATCATTGAATATAAGGTAATCTTCGCTAGTCTGATTTTTAGTAATTTGCATCTTTGCATCAATATAGTTTTGCTGGTTACCATGATAATCCAGATGAGCAGAATAAATATTTGTAATGAGCGCAATATGCGGTCTGAATTCTTGAATTCCCATCAGCTGGAACGATGATAATTCCATAACAAGTGTATCATGAGCACCTGCATTCTGTGCAACTTTCGAAGCTACAAAACCGATGTTTCCACATAATAACCCTGCATGTTCATGCGCTTTAAACATATCTCCAATGAGGGATGTAACAGTCGTCTTACCATTTGTACCCGTAATACCGAGAATCGAGCTTTCAGTAATTTCATAAGCTAGTTCTACTTCAGTAATAATAGGGATATTCATTGTTTGTGCCTGTTCTATTAACGATAAAGTGTAAGGAATACCCGGATTCTTGACGATGAGTGTCGTATGTTCAAGCAATGAAAGGGGATGATGACCTCCGATAATAGTAATCCCCATCTCTGTCAGTTCGCGATATTGCTCTGTCTGCGATACATCCTTACCATCATTGACAGTAACTTGTGCCCCAAGACGATACAGCAGTTTCGCTGTTTCATAACCACTTTTTCCAAGCCCGAGAACAAGCACCTTTTTCCCTTGATACTTTTGTATGTGTTTCATCTAATTCACTCCTAAATAAATTCCGATGAGTCCAGTTAATATACCGACAATCCAGAACACGGTTACAATCTTCCATTCACTCCAGCCCACCATCTCAAAGTGATGGTGGAGCGGACTCATCTTGAAGATTCTTTTACCCGTAAGCTTGAACGATGTGACCTGCATCATCACCGACAATGTCTCAACAACAAATACAAACCCTATGAAAATCAATGTCAATTCCTGATTCAGCATAATCGATACTGTCGCGATAACGCCACCAAGTGCCAATGACCCTGTATCTCCCATAAACAGTTTCGCCTTGTTCTTATTATAGAGCAGGAATCCGCATAGACTCCCGATTAAGATTGCTGAGAAATAAGCCATTGCTGTAGCACCTTGCACCATTGCAAGATAAAAATAACAGCTGAATGCAATAATTGATAATCCTGTTGCCAGTCCGTCAAGACCATCCGTTAAATTGACTGCATTTGAGAAACCTACTTGCCAGAAGATGATGAAGATAACATAGAATATAGATAATGGGATTCCAATATCCGTAAACGGAATATTAATTTCGTTGCTAAGTGATAGTAATCCAAGGACATTACTTACGACATAGAAAAGAATTGCAATAACAATCTGGAATAGAAATTTCTGTTTCGATGTCAGGCCTTGATTGTTCTTTTTTACAACGATAATATAATCATCGACAAATCCGATAAGTCCAAACCCTACTGTTACGAGTATCAATAGTATCAATGGTCCATTGTCTTCAACGAAGAAGCAGGCGATCGCACTCAATAAGATTGTACTGATTAAAAACGTCAGCCCTCCCATCGTCGGTGTGCCACTCTTAACCATATGGCTTTTCGGTCCTTCTTCACGAATCGACTGACCAAACTTCATTCTTTTTAATAAAGGGATAAACAAAGGGACAAGTATTGCGGTAAGTATAAATGCAATGACTCCAAAATAAATTTCATTCATAATTTTCACATATCAGAATTACTGATTTCCTTTCTTTTAATTCGAATTTTTTTGTTTTTCATCTTTTATCTGTTCTTTTAACACTTCTTTTTCCTGTTGCAGCTGCGCTTTAATAACATCATTGTAGACTGGAGATTGTTTTAGCGGGTCTAATGAATCAAGTTCAACTGTCAGCTTATCACCTTGCTTTATTGGATTATTTACATCAATAGACTGATTGATGGCGTAACCGTTACCTTTGAACTGTATCTCTATTCCGGTCAATGTGCTGAACATCAGGAGATCACGCTTACTCCATCCAGTAATATCCGGCATCACTTTTGCCCCTTCAGTCAGAATAAATACTTTGTCATCAGCTAATAACTTCGTTCCTTTAGCAGGCAACTGGTTCGTCACGGTACGGCCGTTTCCAATTCGAACAGGTTTAAGCGAAGCATTTTCAATCTCAGTAGATGCCTTATCATCCTTGCTTCCGATGACATCCGGTGTATTAAATATAAGCTTTGCATTATCCTTGTCAGGTGATCCTACATTCAAATATTTTAATGTGTTTTCCATAAGGGGTGTATACCCTTTTGAAACCCCTTGTGCATATGCTTCAGCATCATTCTTCTGTGCGAGACTCATACCGTAGTAGATGATAACTTCAGGGTCTTTGGCTGGTGCATACCCCATAAAGCTGACCATATATGGATTAGCCCCTTGGACGTAGCCGCCTTTTTCCGTATCCGGCACTTGTGCTGTACCAGTCTTACCAGCAACTTTATAATCCTTTAGACCATAGTTAATCGCATGCATCTCCTTACCATTTACAACATCGTAGAGCTGCTGCATCGTTTTTTGTGCTGTCGATTTTGAAATCGGTTGTCCAGTAATATCTTTCTTACCTGTATAAATATTATTATTATCCTGACTCTTAATGGACTTCACAAAGTAGGGCTTCAGCATCTTACCTTCATTGACGATTGCACTCTCAGCCTGTAACATCTGAGCCGGAGTTACGGTTGTAGACTGTCCGAATGAGCTTACTTTTTGACTCAGTTCATCATCCCACGAAATATGTCCGCTAGCTTCTGAATCAAAGAGTGATTGCGTCGATCTGCCAAAACCAAACTTTTCATAATATGTCTTCATCTTGTCGATGCCTACCTTATCTTGCAGTTTCATCATCAGCACATTCGACGACAATTGGAACCCTTTGCTCATCGTGATTGTTCCCCACCCAACGTCATTCCAGTCAGAAATCGTTATGCCGTCTATTTCTCGCTCACCTGATTCATACTTTGCTTTTGGGTCATATTGATTTTCTTCAATTGCTGCTGCAAGACCGAATGTCTTAAAAGTAGAACCTGGCTCATATGTATTCTGGTACAGATCGTTCGCCCATTTTTCTCCGAAGCCTTCTCTTGTCTGAGGATTAAACGTTGGTCGTTGACTACTTCCTAATATTTCTCCTGTCTTTGCATCCATCACGACAGCAAAGATGTCTTTCGGTTTATAGCGTTTGACCATCATATCGAGCGAGTCTTCCACAAAGATCTGAATGTTCTTATCAATTGTCAGCGTAACATCATCCCCATCCTGTGCCGGCACGACATTGCCTGACTTAGGCAGTACATAGTTCCATATATCCTGTTTAAAGGTCGTTTTACCTGGTTTTCCCGATAGATAAGAATCGAATATCTTCTCACTACCAAGCATTCCGGTCATCACATTTGTATCTCCATTTTTTTCTGCAAAACCAATTAAATGAGAAGCGAAATTCCCATTTGGATAAAATCTTTTCTTCTCAGAGAAGAATGTGAGTCCAGGCATCTTCAAGTTCTGTATCTTCTGTTTCTGCTCAAACGTCAAGTCTTTACCCGCCTTACCGAATTCGACCTGAAATGCTTTCTTATTGCTCAGCACTTTATAAATATCCTTTTCATCCATATCAATGATGTCAGCTAAAGCTTTAGCTGTCTTCTTCTTATTAACGACATGTCTCGGTTTTTTACTCCCTTCCGAAAATCGTTTATCGAGGATGGCGACGAGTTTATAGGATTCAATATCCTCTGCAAGTACTTGTCCATTGCGATCTAGAATCTTACCACGTTCAGGCTGATTGACAATATTCCGAACATATTTCTCGCTCGCACGCATTTCAAGATCCTGGCCACTAGACTTTCCTGTAAGCATGATCATGCCATATTTAAAAATCAATGAAAAAAAGAGCAGTCCGAATAACATGATCAAGAGGACTGCTCCTATTTTGTTTTTCTTAAGTTTTAGTTTACTTCGTGACATCTTTTTGCACTACCTTTACGTTATCATTTTTCAAGCTTAATCCGTATGATTTCGCTTTACTATAGACACGTTCGTATGAAGACTGTTTCATCACTTCAGAATTTAGTTCTCCATTGACACTTTGCTGGTGTACAATCTTTCCTTCGATTGCTGCAATTTGAGTGTTCATCTGATACGCATCGTATTTCAAAGATAGCATATAGATGCTTACAAACGCAATCAATGACACTAATGTTAAATAAATTAATTTTTCAAGCTTTGAAAGGGAAACAACATGTGTTTTTGGAACAGATTTAACTTTAACTTGTTCATTGACCTGATTGTAATAGTTCGGATTGATATACTCTACTGCCATGTTGTCACCTCTTTATTTTAAAATTTCTACGACTCTAAGCTTTGCACTTCTCGCTCTATTATTATGTTCGAGCTCTTCATTTGAGGATGTAATTGGTTTTCTAGTGATTTTCTTTAGTTTCGGCTGGTATTCAGGGGGAACGACCGGTAATCCACGAGGGATATCTGGTCCTTTACTGTATTCCTGAAAGACCTGTTTACATAAACGGTCTTCTAAGGAATGGAATGTTATCACTGAAATTCTGCCACCCGGCTTAACACTATCAATTGCTTGCTCTATCGATGATTCAAAGGCACCTAATTCATCATTGACAGCAATTCTTATCGCCTGGAAGACACGCTTAGCGGGATGTCCTCCTGTTCTTCTTGCGGGTGCCGGAATTGCTGCTTTAATAATTTCAACTAGTTCAGTCGTTGTTTCGATTGGCTGTACCTCACGTTCAGCTTCAATCTTTCTTGCAATTTGTTTAGAAAATTTCTCTTCACCATAACGGAAAAATATAGAAACAAGCTTTTCGTATGGCCACGTATTGACCACTTCATAAGCTGATAGTGTCTGTGTCTGGTCCATGCGCATATCAAGCTTAGCTTCTTGATGATAGCTGAAACCACGTTCTCCTACATCCAGCTGTGGACTTGATACTCCTAGATCATATAAAATCCCGTCAACCTTCTGAATATCAAGATGTGCAAGGATATCAGAAAGATTACGAAAATTATCCTTAACAAACGTTACCTTATCCAGATAATCTTTTAGTATGATGTGCGCGTTATCAATCGCAGTCTGATCCTGATCAATCGATATGAGGTGCCCTTCCTGCAACTGCTTCACAAGATATAGACTGTGTCCTGCTCCACCTAACGTACAGTCGACGTATATCCCATTTGGATCAATATTCAGCTGATCGACCGTTTCTTCTAATAATACTGTTACATGATGGAACATAGAATCCTCCTAAAAATCAAAATCAATTAATTCTTCTGCAATTGTTTCAAATTCTTCTTCTGTCTCTTCGTAGAAATCAGACCATAACTTGCGATCCCAAATTTCTATCCGACTAGATACACCGATAACTGTAGCTTCCTTAGATAGACCCGCATATTCCATCAGATGTTTCGGAATATTGATACGTCCTTGCTTATCCATCTCGACTTCTACCGCACCGGAGAAGAATATACGCATAAATTTTCTAGCATCTCTTCTTGTGAGTGGTAATGCTTTTAGTTTTTCTTCAATAGCTGCCCACTCGGTTAATGTATATCCAAAGAGACATTTGTCAAGGCCACGTGTAATCACGAAATGTTCAGTTAATTCTTCGCGAAATTTAGCAGGCACAATCATTCGGCCTTTCGCGTCAAGCTGATGCTGGAATTCACCCATAAACATTTCGATTCACCTCGCCTTAAATATAATTTACCACACCCCCCCACTTTCCTCCACTATTTATGCAAATTTTTTTATAATTAATTGTTTGAAATAAAAAAAGCCTGTTACATTGTTGAAATCAATGTAACAGGCTTTGTCTTATTCATTTGTTTTAATTATTAAATGATTAAACTGATATGTTTCAAACGTATCGATAACATCAGAGAACACGTCCAGGCCATAACGGTTCAATAATTGTGCGGGGTGCATGATACGCTCTTGCAGCCCTCCAGGTGTCAGCTCATTGCGCAGCTTATTGAAATGCTTCATCTCAGTATTATGTCTGCGTTTAATCTGCTTGCGATATGTCTCTAGAAAATAGTTGAACTGCCTATGATGATGTTCAAGATTCTTTCGCGCCAGTTCTGTTAGCTCTGCATCATTATCTAGCTGATGAATCGCTTTAAAAGAGACATCCAGCTGCTGCTGCATGGCTTTAATCTCTTGTTCAACCAAATAATTTTCTTTTGACTTCAAGAAGTTTTGCTCAAAATATTCTATACCTTCCTCAAACAGTCCTTCTATTGTTATATCATAACGCGTCATAATCTTTAACAGTTCCGGAGTAATATACGTAATACGCATACGTGGTACAACAACCGGCATGTTAATATCCGCAAGTTCGAATACTTGTGTCAGTTCTCCCCAATATTTAATCTCTGAAGGTCCACCGATAAAAGCGAGCGTATTAAAAACAAGTTCCTGCATCAGCGGTCTTGTCACGACATTGTTTGAGAATATTTCTGGTGACGTGGCAATCATCTGCAAGATTTCTTCTTTATCAAATGAGACCTCTGACTTTGGTAACACATACTTACCCGCTTCATACTTCAGTAACTGACGGATACCATCATACTGCATGAACAAATGAACATTCGTATCCGTGACAATCTGACGTTCCCCTATAGCTTCAGCAAGTTTGTCCTGACCCTCACGGAAAGCACGGTCAATCTCAAGATGGTGTTCAAACTGCCAAGTTAACAGTTCTCGCTCTAACTGTCTCAATTGACTGTAATGACTATCAATAAACACAACACCATAAGCCTTAAATAGCTCGTGTACAATCCTATGAAAGTGTTCTGTCCAGTTATCTGCAAGCTGAGAGAGCATTGCAAAAAGCGGTTTCGTATGTTCAGTTTCATCCAGTAATGAAATCAGCTTGTTTAAGGCTGCATTGAAGGCCTCTGTTTCCATCTGAACGTTACTGACAGAGTCCGTTACCTCTTGTTTCGGATAATATTTCACGCGATGAATAACGCTTTCGTTATCGTAAATATTTGCGTGATTCACTTCATCAAAATCATGATCCTCTCCTGCAATCCAGAATACCGGTACGATATGCTTTCCAAGTCGCTTTGACTGTTCATTCGCCATAACAATAATAGAGATAATCTTATGTATCGTATACATCGGGCTGACAAAGAGTCCCGCTTGCTGTCCACCGATAACGACTTGATGTCCTTCTCTTATTGCTGCAATGTTTGCGCGCTGCGCATGCGAGATGTCATCACCCATATATTGTGCAATGACATCGCTCAGTTCTTGTTCCCTACCATTAGGACGTACGCCACTTCTAGCCTCTAACCCCGTCTCGTTTACTGCATAATGATAGAATGCATCCAAATCTGTATGTATATATCGATCAATAAACGATCCTGATGACTCTTCTAAAAATTTATAATGTTCCACTATCTACACCTCGCATATAATCACTACTTAGTATAATGATTATCATCTTAAAAAACAATTTAACGGCTTATAAATATGCAACCTCAGTCAGCGATGACACAATAAAAGAGACCGGAACGCGTTTCCGGCCTCTTACAATCACTCTTATTTAGATACTACTTCTTTACCATTGTATGAACCACATGATGGACATACGCGGTGAGATAACTTCATTTCTCCGCATGATGGACATTCAACCATACCAGGCACTGATAATTTGAAGTGTGTACGACGTTTTCTTTTCGCTGTTTTAGATGTTCTTCTAAATGGAACTGCCATTGTTTTTGCCTCCTATCACTTATTGTTCAGACATACTGTCTTTTAAAGCTTGAAGTTTCGCTAACCTAGGATCAACCTTAGGTAATTCCTCTTCTAATTGACTTTCATCAATAACTTCCCAACCGTTACCTTTCGTTAATGTCAGATCAACATCATCCTTTACCACACGTGCAGGTTTGTTGAGTACGACTAACTCCTGGATAACAGGTTTAAGGTCAATCACACCATTCTCTAATGGATGTCTGTTATCTTCATAGTCAACTTCAAATTCACTATCATCAAAATACTCAATCGATTGGATATCGAACGGAACAATTACATCTTCAAGTGACCTTGCACACGTCATTACATAATGACCCGTAAGATGTAAGTCAGCGATAACTTCATTAGACTTCGGCGTCAGCTTACCTTCAACATGTATTAGAGATAAATCGACTAAGTCCAGACTTTTGATTAATTCATTTAAGTTGATTTCTGAATCAACTGACAAAGCATTATCACGATGCTTTCTTAATTCAGTTAATGACCATTTCATATGGTTTCACCTCTTACAAACACAAAATTTATTCTACACTTTATATATGTACTTTGTCAAGATATTTTCTTAACAGATAAATCTGTTACAATGTCATTATAAACGCTGAAAAGGAGAAATACTAGTGAAGGCAGTAGCAATCATCGCAGAATATAACCCATTTCATAACGGACATCTATTTCATATCAATAAAATAAAAGCAGCATTTCCTGAGCATGTTATCATCGCAATTATGAGCGGACAATTTACGCAGCGCGGCGAACCGGCATTTGTCAGCAAATTTCAGCGTGCACAGATGGCCATCCATCATTGCGATCTCGTCGTTGAATTACCGCAGTTCTATGCCATGAGCTATGCAGATGATTTCGCCTATGGCGGCGTATCAGTAGCACACATGTTACATGCTGATATATTATCATTCGGAAGTGAAAGCAATGACCTACAAGCGCTCACTCATGAAGCGATGCGCCTTGATAATACAGAGCCGACACGCAGAGATATCGGATACGCAGAACTCATGTCAAACGGCCTAAAGAGTAACGACATCCTTGCAGCACAATATATAAGGCAGGGCGCACACAAAGGACTCTCGTTCTTTCCCGTACAAAGAGTCAGCAATGCTTATCTTGATGAATCATTAACCGGAGAAATTTCAAGTGCGACTGCAATCCGTAAAGCCTATTATAACGCAGCACACTTCCAGCATGCACTACCTCAGTCATCATTACAATATATTGCACATCCCTTAAATAAAGACGTGCTCTTTCAGCTGTTAAAATATCGCATCGTTTCCAGTGACTTAAGTACACTGCGCACAATATACACGATGTATGAAGGTCTGGAATATCGCATCAAGAAATATATTCATGAGGCTCAAAGCTACGACCACCTTATAGAACGCTTAAGTACTAAGCGTTATACGAAAGCACGGATTCGAAGACTGCTCACCTATATCCTGCTCAATGTATCAGAATCAAGGCCTCAGATTGAAGCAATCCGTGTACTTGCTATGAATGAACAAGGAAGACATTATCTTAAACAGGCAAAGACTTTCTGTCCTGTCCCAGTTTTCACGAATATTAACAAGCAGAATGCCCATTACTTCTCACTGGAAGTTAAAGCTACTGATGTATACAACATACTGACGGATCAGTCACAGACGGAATTCAATACTCCAGTAATCTACAGAAGACCTTAAATTAAGGCCTTCTGTTTATTTCTGCATATTTTTGCTTTAAAGCAAGTTCAACATTCGGAGGTACGATACTTGAAACGTCGCCACCATACTTTGCAACATCTTTTGTCATACTCGATGAAATAAATGAATACTGATTATTCGTCATCATATATAATGTTTCAAGGTCATCATCAAGCTTCTTATTCATACTTGTCAGCTGCATCTCATATTCAAAGTCACTCACTGCACGTAGGCCACGCACGATCTGTTTTGCACCTACTTTGTTACAGTAGTCCACAAGGAGTCCTTGAAAATACTCGACTTCAACATTCGGAATATCTTTAACCGCTTCACTAATCATTTCGATACGTTCTTCAATCGTAAAGAACCCTTGTTTACTTGCATTGTTCAGCACTGATACATGAACTACATCAAAGAGAACCGCACTGCGCTTGATGATATCAAGATGACCTAAAGTAATCGGATCGAAACTGCCAGGTATAACTGCTATATTCTTCATTCTATCCCTCTTAATAAGATTAGTTTTGTAATGCCATAATTATCATGCTTCAGCACTTCATAATCTAACGTATCGATTGTTTCGTGCTTTTCACATTCTATCATAATTAAGCCACCTGGTTTAAGTAACTTGTTTGTGCGAATGAACGGCAGTGCGTCATCAATAATCCCTTTATCATATGGAGGATCTAAGAAGATGATATCGAACTGTATCTCTCGCTTAACAAGCGCCTTGAGCGCACGTTTATAATCGTTCTTATAGACTTCAACCTGTTCATCAAGATGTGAAACATTCTTCTTGATGACCTGGATGGCCTGGAAGCTGCCATCTACAAATACAACATGCGTTAGTCCCCTACTTATCCCTTCTATTCCAAGGGCCCCACTGCCAGCAAACAAATCAAGTCCGCTCCCTTCCAATGGGCCAATAATATTGAACATCGTCTCTTTTATTTTGTCTGTCGTCGGACGACTTGTGACACCTTTTAACGCTTCTAGAGGAAAGCGTTTATATTTACCCCCGATAACTCTCATAATACTCCCCCATATTCCATAAAAAATTTAGTATACTTAATTTATCACCTAAAAAAGGAGTCAAACGATGAAACAGACATTTATACCACTAGGAACAGGATTAAGCGACCTGTTCGAGTTTGAACAGCTGATGAAATATAATCACGAACGTGTTCACTGTCTATTATTTCTGCATACGACACTCGAAGCAGAGCCGAAGACATCCTGTATACTGATTATGCATCCAGCACAGGATAAGTTTCAGGCGATGTACAGCATATTTGAATGTATCAAATATCCATATCATGGTCAAAGCAAGAAATATGATATGCTCAAGAGCTGGGCACATCAGTACAACATTGACATAGTAGAGCATGAGATAAAAAGTAAACAGCACTTTTATGAAGATGAACTCTACTATCAATATTTAACAGGTGTATTACGTCTGCAACGTATTATTCCACCGATGTATTAGAATAATCCTTCTTCAGTAATTTGTATGACGAACTTACGACGTTTGTAACGAACTTGAGTTTTTCAAGCTGTTCAAGCGTCCATTCTAGTTTATCGTTATTAATGTACATCGATAACCATTTTTCACTACGATTAATATGCACGATATGTCCGAATTTGCGAAGCTGTCTTTCGTGTTTCGGACTCTTTATATAAATTATGAGTTGTGTTCTCTCAACGATGGACATCATCATATTCCTCTCTTTCATTTCTTTAATAGTACCATGTGTTCTGTTAAAATTAAATTATCAAAATGATTCGGAGGTCAAACAGTTGAATAAATATATGAAACTACTTGCTATAGGTGGCGCTTTCTACACCATCAGTACGGTACTTATCAGCAGAAGAAAAGCGCCGGCAGCCAAAACTGTCAAACCGTACTTTAAAGGTCGCGCACCTTATATATTTGCACATCGTGGTGGGCTGCAGTTACGTCCTGAACATACAATGCTCGCCTTTAGGCACGCCCAGACACTTGATGTAGATGGCTTTGAGATTGATATTCGCCTAACGCGTGATAATGAGGTCGTTGTGCTGCATGACGCCACGGTTGACCGCGTGAGTAATGGATCAGGACCTGTATATGATCACACATTAGCAGAGTTACAGATGCTTGACTTTGGCTATCGATTTACAGATATTAACGGTGAGCATCCATTTCGTGCCCATCCTGATGCAAAGATCGTAACATTATCAGACCTTATCCGCACATTCCCGGATATTCGTATTAACATCGATATTAAAGATGGACCAAAAACAGCTGCTGGCAAACGAATCATCGATGCATTATATGCAGTCATTGACGATGCTCAAGCTTTCAACCAAGTATTAATCACTAGTTTCTATGATGAGCAGATCAGACGCTTCCGTAACCGAAGCGATAAAGAGGTTGCGTACGGTGCCGGAGAAAAAGAAGTCGCACGTACTTTCCTGCTTTATAGTACCAACTATAAAAATATGGCGCATGTACAGGCGGACACGTTTCAGATTCCTGCACATTTTTATGGCATTTCATTGGCACAACCTCGGTTTATACAATTTCTGCAATCTCAAAATGTCGCCCCCGGCTATTGGGTGATCAATAGCATCGATCAGATGAAGCAGTTGTTAGATGCCGGTGCACATACAATCGTCACCGACCGACCAGACATTGCGATGAGACTTAAACGAAATAGCAGTAACTAATATGATAATAAATAACATCGTGCGTATGCACGATGTTATTTATTTTCTTATAAGCTCATAAATCAACATATTTTTATATGCAGTTTCCTGTGTCACCGTCAATATAGTATTTTGTAACAATGTCTCAAGATTCAACTTTGTATGTAAAATACCTTTACGCTGAAACAGGATGATACACCCCTTTTTCTTTGTCACACGCTGCAATTCATGGATGAGTGCCTCATGTTCATAGAAGCTGTCAAAAGGCTGATTGATAATCACCTTATGAAACTTACGTTCTTTAAAGGGAAGATGCGCATCAGAAATATCATAGTTGAAATGCGGATAAAGATGCATGGCATACTGGAGTTGACGTACAGATTGATCGAGTATATATCCTTTGATATTCACCGTTCTATCGATATCACTAACCCACTTTCCACCATGACAACCGATACATAGCACCTTATCATGATAGTTAAAATGAATATATTTAAGTACATAGGTACTCATCCACTGTGTGTAGAGCAAATCTGTACTTCGACTACGATAAAGCATTTCATCCGGCCGATTCAAAAATGCCTTCTTTCTTATCCATTTTTGAATCAACTTATCCTCATTCATATATCCTCCTAACTACAGCCACAACCTGAACTGCAAACATGATCTACAAAAAACGGATTCCCTCTTTCGACCTTTACTTCATTTGAAATCGCATGTGCAACGATGGTAATAATCTCATCTAGTAACTGCTGCAATTGCGTTTCCTTCTGTTTAAACAGGACGACAAGCGGATGCATATCATACGCCTTCTTACGCTTTCTTGTCTCCATCATAATCTTCGTATAGTCTGGATGATACCTGCCAAATCGTTGAACTTCCTCATACTGTATTTTTATCTTCAGAAAGTCACGTTTCAGCTGCTGAACGTCTTTATTTTGTTCGATTTCTATATAGCTATCACGGTATTCATGATAGGCGCTACTGTGCTTTAACATCGTATTGATGTGTTCAGCACCTTCAATACATTCAAATATTTCTTCTGTATATAACAAGACTCCACTTCCTAATCTTCTTTCAATGATAAATCCTCTAAAAATATAAGTGAATTATAGCTCCCTGAAATGCCTCCACCCATGGCATTGATATTTTTATTCAATAGACTGTTACGATGTTCCACCGAATTCATCCAGCTATTGATAACGCCTGGTACATCTTCAAAGTTATAAGCAATGTTTTGAGAAAGATGATGATAATCGATACCTTCAGCCCTGAGTTTAGAACCGATTTCATCTTCTACTGATGTCACCTGCTGCTTCTCATTGCTGAGCTTAGCTACTTGAAATTGAGCAGTATGATTGATGATTTCATTTGTATCTAAAGGCTCAAGTGCATTCAGTTCACGCATCGTGTTCGTCAGTTCGAACATCGTCAGGACCTCATTACTGTTGATGGCAATTTCTTCTATTCGATGCACTTCGTCCTTGAGCTTCTTCTCTATCGTCTTTCCGTTATAGCTCATTGCATAAGGCTGCATTTCTACTAAAGTATCTGGAGAAAGATACCTCACAGCCATCATTTTACCTGTAAATCTATCGATAAAGACCTGCATAAAGAGCCCTTCATATTCCACAAGTGCCTGCGTCTTTATGTCAGCTTCAGATAACTGGAACTGATAATCTCCGTCCTTTGTAGAAATAATAGGTTCTGATACAATATTGCTACCGTCGAATATTTTGCCGGAAGGACTTAAAATTTGATACGGTGCAACATCTGCATGCTTACCTGTCGCATAGATCATCTTGATGCGGTTGTCTTTCACTCCTACAATATAATAGGCATCCTTCAATTTGTAAACAAAATTTCTGTAGCTGAAGTTCGAACTATAGATACGATTCGGATAGCCAAATTTATTCGTCAGTACATCGATAGATTTACCGATATACTGGCCGATTCCCTCGGTTAAAGCAGGTTGCTTTACTGAATGGGTTATTCTCTTTTCAATTTGTTTATGCGAAACTTTATCCTTCGCTGGATTTTCTAATATATCAAACTTGCTCGACGGAGAATAGAACAGATAAAATAAAAATACCGAGCCAAGCAATATAAATAATAGCTTTATCAATATACTCTTCAAAAATACACCTCAATTTCTAACAATCTTCCTTTATTCTATAACTATTTTAACATTATTTAAAATCAAATGAATATTCGATTGCAGAAAGTATGATTTTATCATAAAATTAAAAGTAGAATGACTTAGGGAGGAACTATAATATGGTATTCGCAAATTCAGGCATTGAATCAATCGTTGCTGATCAATCATTAATCCAGCACGTAATGAATAAGCATGGCTTTGTTCTTGGCGGGCATTGGGATTACGAACGTGTAACCTACGACTTAAAATACGAACTTGATGAAGGAATCTACTACCTACGTATTCCTGGTTACGCAGTTGAAGGGGATGTTGGAGCACGTGATGCCAAACTTCAGATGATGGACCCTTATTTAGGTAAACATTATTATCCAACAGGTATTGAATACGGAGAAGATGAATACTTCTCAGATAAGCTTGTGGATCATTGCAAACGAACAATCAATAAAGTATATAATGATATCGTAGCAATTCAAAAATAATATTAAGTATAGCCGAGTGATGCATAATTTTCTATGTTTCATTCGGTTGTTTATTATAGAGGTGATGCAATGTTCAAACGACTAATGACAAAAAGAAATATCGTATTCTTAGCGGTTGCGGTCATCGCACTGCTCTTCTTCTACTTTATCGTTCCAATATCTATTCCGCTCATCGTCGCACTTATTCTGGCACTGATGATAGAGCCCTTTGTAAAGTTGCTGGAGCAAAAGGTAAAGAGCCGTAAATGGAGTGTAACGATTGTTTATACTTCTATCCTATCGTTCATCCTGCTATGTATGTATTTATTCTTAACAAAGCTTATCCAGCATATTATTCAGTTTTCAAAAGATTTGCCGGACAAGATGAACAATATATTAAATGCATGGACAATATTTGAAGCTCGACTCGCTAAAATGATTCCTGAAAGTGTTTCTAATGCACTATTTGATGAAACTCAGAAATTTCTATTTAATCTACGAGATGCTATATTAAACTATTTTAACGCTGAACGCATCACTAATTTAGTGGCGAGCTTACCAGAAACTTTTATTTCCGGACTTGTGTTCTTAGTCGCCTTATTTTTATTTATGCTGGAAATACCGAATATGCATACCTTTGTCAGAAAGCATACGTATGACAAAACCTATGAAAAAGCGATGTATATATGGAAAAGAGTATCCTCATCAGTATTTGGTATGCTGCGCGCGGCATTTATATTATCAGGCATCACATGGCTCTTCACCTTTATCGGACTGCTATTTATCACACCGAAAAATGCACTCGTATTAAGCTTTATCATTTGCCTGGTCGATCTGCTACCTATACTCGGTGCTACAGGTGTGACTATTCCATGGGCACTCTATGCATACATTACAGGAGACCCTTCACTCGCTGTCAAACTCATCCTATTATCGGTCTTCCTGCTCGTTCAAAGAAAAGTATTAGAACCGAAAGTGATGGGTAAAGGCGTTGGGCTTAGCCCGCTCCCTACGCTTATTGCGATGTTTATCGGATTAAAGCTTATGGGCTTTATCGGCTTCTTTATCGGTCCGATTGTGTTAATCATCATACTCATCATATTAGAGTCAGGTGCCTTTAATTTAAACTTTAAAGTGTAATCCTCTAAACCTTTATGCATATAAAAAACGATCAGACATTGTGTCTGATCGTTTTTTTAGCCACCTATAATCGCTTTAATAACCGATGTTGTCTCTCCGCCTTCATAGAATACATAGAGCAGTAAATATACAGCTACACCTGTGATCGCTGTGAAGAACCAGATAATTGAGGCAATCGGTCCTAATCTACGATGAATCTTTAAATTATCTTTAAGACCCGTAATAATATTGATTAATCCAAGTACCCCACCGGTAGTTGCAAGTGTGATATGGAAAATCAGAAAGATCGTGTAGTACATTTTGATATTATCAGGACCGCCAAATGCTGTATTTCCAATGAACACTGTTCTAGTAGCATAGATAATAAAGAATGTAAGGGCCGCTGCACCTGCTAGTAGCATCGTCTTCTTATGTCCTTCGATATCTCTTCGTGCGATTTTGAACCATCCGATTGCTACCAGTATGGCACTGATAACGATAAATGTCGTACTGATTGTAGGTAAAATTGGTAAATTCATATTCTTCTCCTATCTGTATTGATTAAAATAAGCATCTTGCTGTAACTTTTCATCCAAACTTCTCTGTGTTATTTCTTCAGAACTCATTCTTTCTTCTCTTGACCATCTAAAGAAAACATGGAACAGCATGAAGCCAAAGAATATTTCCTGTAGCACCTTCATAATCACGCCACCGGTCTGCTGATCTTCTTTTGGTGTCATATTTGTGAAATACTGCGGACCACTAATACTCGAATTTTGAACGATATCCTGTAATGTTCCGGTAGGTACACAAAGGCTCATAGCACTCATCCATGCCGCTGGATCTGTATATGTCTTATACATTGCATGACTGGCAAAGATAATCAGACCACACGCCGGCGTCAAAAGTACACCGATTGCGAAGATATAGCCAATCTTCACAAGACCTGACAGCTGCTTACGCTCAAGCGCTGTCTTATTAAATATTGGATACCACATAAAAAATGCAGTAATAAACAAAAGAATTGTAAACAATGAGTGTAGTGTCGCATTCTGCTTTAAACCATCCAGTATCGCTGGAATGTGATAGATTGAGAACAGTCCATTAAACGTAATCAGCGCTATAATCGGACGCGTCAGAAAATTAAAGACACGTTCAAAAATAGGCAGTTTAATACAATAATCAATTAAATATTCCGGTATCGCAAAGAATAATAGTGGCACTATAAGTAAATAAAGGATGGCCATCTGTAACATATGGAAGCTAAAGATAATATGACTGAGCAAGTCAACTGGCGCACCTTTCATTGCATACAGTAAAAACATACATATAATAAATGTAACTGCTTCTGAACGTTTTAACGGTCGATTGCCAGGAATATCATGACGCCATCTCCCTGTTATCAAGAAAAACACGATAGTCGTGAAAATAATGGCAACTAAAAAGAAAGGACTCCAGTTCGCTAAAAATCCGAATATCCTGATAGAACTTATACTACCCATAAAATCACTCCAAAATTTATACTTCATTCATTTCTATTATAGCGTACAATTTGAAGAATAAAGCACAATATTTCAACTAATTTGTGGCAAAAATAAAAACCCGGATTGCTCCGGGTTCACTCTTATTTTAATGGGTCACCTAACCAAGTTAGGTAAAGTGCCATGACAATAAAACTACCTGCGATAAACAATCCAGTTAACATGAATAACTGAGCTGTTCCATGTCCTTTATGTTTCATATGCATAAAGTAATAGAATTGAAGAATAACTTGAATAAGTGCGAGTAATAAGACTGCTGGTATAACGAATTCTTTGCTTAATCCTGCTGCAACCATTGCAAAAGCAACAAAGGTTAAGAAGATCATGATTGCAAAAGTTGTTACCTGCATTCTCATTTCTTCTGTTCTTGAACGTTTCTCGAATTCATAGCGTTCTTGATTAAATTTGGTATGATTAATTTCGTTTGACATTATCCTAACACCCCTAACAAGTAAACTACTGTAAAGATGAATACCCAGACTACGTCGATAAAGTGCCAATATAACGCTGCTGTATTAAATTTCGCTGCATTATACACGCTTAAACCACGTTTCATATTGCGTACGATTAACAGAATAATCCAAGTTAATCCGATGATAACGTGGAATCCGTGTGTTCCTACTAAGAAGTAGAAAGCTGAACCGAAAGCACTTGAACGGAAAGTATGACCTTTATGAACATATTCAACAAACTCATAAATTTCAAGTCCTAAGAATCCTAACCCGAGAAGTACTGTGATAATTAACCAAGTAATCATCTTTTTAAAATCATAGTTCTTCATGTGATACAGTGCATACACACTTGTAAGTGACGAAGTTAAAAGTAACATCGTCATTACAAATGCAAGCGGTAAATGGAATAAATCTTTCGCTAAAAGATGATCCTCGCTAGGAACATGATCTTTAAGTGCTAAATAAGTTGCAAACAATGATGCGAATAGTGCTGTTTCTCCACCTAAGAAAATCCAGAATCCTAATAATTTGTTCTTACCTTCTAATGAAGCTGTCTCAGGATGACTCGGCCATCTCTCAACCGTCATCTGTTCTTCATGATGTGCCATTATTTAACACCTCTTTCGTACTCGATAAGCTCTTCTTTAGTAATGTGATAACCGTGATCATCAACTACTGAACGTGCAATCATTGCTCCTGCTGTAATCGCTAAACCTAAAACTAATACAAATGGAGCCCATGGTTGAGCCGGTAAATCTTTAACTGCATCAAGTGCCCATTTTTGTCCATCTGCTAAGTATAAAGCACCAAATGCTGCAACGAATAATCCTAATGACTGAACGAATGGTAAGATTGAGTTATTTGGCATATGAACATCACCTAATGACTCAGCTGGTAAGATTTCACCATTACCTTGTTTCTTCTCAAGATCAAATGCATCTAATCCACGCACAAGTGGTGTTTGTGCAAAGTTATAAAATGGTACTGGGATTGGTAATGACCATTCTAAAGTACGGCCATCGCCCCAAGCGTCACGTCCTACTTTAGGACCTTTCACTGTAGTTAAGATAATATTTATCAATAAAATAATGACTGCTACGGCCATCGTTAAAGCACCGATAGTAGAGATTAAGTTAAATGTGTCATAACCTTGACCAGGTAAGTAAGTGAATACACGACGTGGCATACCCATTAATCCTAAGAAATGTTGTAGGAAGAATGTTAGATGGAAACCGATAAAGAATAATACGAAGGAAACTTTACCTAATTTCTCACTTAACATCTTACCGAACATTAATGGCCAGTAGAAATGCAACCCTGCAAGTAACGCGAATACTACCCCACCAACGATTACGTAGTGGAAATGCGCTACGATAAAATATGAATCATGATACTGATAGTCAGCTGGTGCTGATGCCTGCATTACACCAGTAACACCACCCATTACGAATGAAGGGATGAATGCTAATGCATATAACATTGGCGTCGTAAATTCGATACTACCACCCCAGATAGTAAGCAACCAGTTGAAGATCTTCACACCAGTTGGTACGGCGATTGCCATTGTCGCTACTGCGAAAATCGCGTTCGCTGTTGGGCCTAGACCTACAGTGAACATGTGGTGTGCCCAAACCATGAATCCTAAGAAACCGATTAATACCGTTGCAAATACCATTGCAGAATAACCGAATAAACGTTTTCTAGAGAATGTTGCAAATATTTCAGAGAAAATACCAAAAGCTGGTAATACTAATATATATACTTCAGGGTGACCGAAAATCCAGAATAAGTGTTCCCAGATAATTGTATTACCACCTTGTGATACTACAAAGAATCCTGTTCCAAACATTCTATCGAAAATAAGTAAGAATAATCCGATAGTCAGTGGAGGGAATGCGAATACGATTAAAGCTGAAGCAACTAATGTTGTCCAAGTCATTAATGGCATACGCATAAATGTCATACCAGGCGCACGCATGTTAATAATGGTAACAAGGAAGTTAATCCCTGCAATTAAAGTACCAGCACCTGAAATTTGTAAACCTAATGCATAGAAGTCGATCCCATGCCCTTCTGATGCAAGTGATAGTGAAGCATATGAAGTCCACCCTGCATCTGGTGCGCCACCTAAAATCCAAGATAAGTTTAAGAATATACCTCCGAAGAAGAATAACCAGAACCCTAATGCATTTAGGAATGGGAATGCAACGTCACGTGCACCAATTTGTAACGGTACTGTTGCGTTCATATATGCAAACAGTAATGGCATTGCTGCCAAGAAAATCATTGTAGTACCGTGCATCGTAATCATTTCATTGAATAATCCCGCAGAGACGAAATCATTTTCAGGAACTGCAAGCTGAAGACGAATGATCATCGCTTCGATACCACCCATGGCGAAGAACAATCCACCCATGATTAAATAAAGAATTGCAATTTTTTTATGGTCTACTGTCGTTAAGTACTCCATTAGTAAACCACGCTTTTTTTGTGTAGCCAAATGTGTAACCTCCCTTTATTTACTACTTTTCAACTTTACGTTCCATTAAGTATTTAGCTAGAGCATCAATTTCACTGTCTGAAACTTTGTAAGCACCTGTCATTTTGTTGCCAGGTTTTACAGATTCAGGATCTTTGATCCATTTTTTAAGGTTTTCTTCATTATGATCCATAACACCAGCAACGCGGTTACGGTCACCAAATGTTGTTAAGTTAGGACCTTTAGCGCCTTTACCAGTTGGTGTTACAGCATGACAACCTTGACAAGACTGCTTGAATACTTTTTCGCCCTCTTTAGCATCTGTTGTTGCTACAGGGTTTTTGATAGCTTTCATATCAGATACCCAAGTTTTAAACTGATCTTTATCCATTGTTTTAACTTTAAAATCCATCAATGCGTGAGACGGTCCGCATAATTCCGCACATTTCCCGTAGAACATGTTTTTCGCGTCTTGCGCTTTCTTACCATCAAACACTAAGTAGAATTTATTGATGTTTTCAACGTTTGTATCCATCTTACCACCCACTGCCGGAATCCAGAATGAGTGTTTTACGTCAGCTGAATGCAGACGGAAATAAACTTTTGTATCTGTAGGAACAACAAGTTCCTGACTTGTTACGATACCTTCATTTGGGTACTCAAATTCCCACCAGTATAGATTTGCAGTTACATTAACAATCATTTCTTTATTCTTACCTTTAGCATCAACCTTATCCATTGCCTTCGTATCTGCTAGTTTAAATGTTAACATAACAGTTGGTATCGCTAAGATGATAAGTAAGATGATTGGAATCGTTGTCCAGATCACTTCTAACTTATGGTTCCCATGAACATCTTTCGGTACAAAGTCTTCACCGACTTTACCGCGACGGAATTTAAATACAGCTAAAATAAAGATAGCTACTACTACAATAATAACGAAAACCATAATACCTACCGCAAGCATCATTAAATTAAATTGATCCTTTGCAACTTCCCCTGCAGGACGTAAAGCAGACAGTTCATTTTTACCACAACCTGCTAAGGTCATTAACAATAATGAAAATAAACCGATCAGCTTTACATTTTTTAAATTGTTCTTCATTAAATTCTAACCCCTCTTTCACCATTCATAATCAAATCGTTTGAATTAATGTAACTACTACTATCATAACAAAAAATATCATCAAATAGTTTAAAGAATATACAAACATTGTCATTGCCCATTTATTCTCTTTAACATTTGATCTAAATCCAGAAATCGCTAATAACAGCCATCCTAGATTTAATACCGAAGCAAGTACCATAAATACCGTGCCGAGTTCCTGCATAAAAAATGGTGTCGGTAACAACAGCATCACCCAAAACAGCATGGAAAGCCTTGTACGTTTAAACCCTTTAACTGAAGGTAGCATCGGTATACCAGCAAGTGCATATTCTTCACTACGTTTAATTGCAAGCGCGTAGAAATGCGCAGGCTGCCATATAAACATAATGACGAAAAGCATCCACGCTGTGCTGCTAAGAGATGGTTCAATCGCTGCATAGCCAACAAGCGGTGGAATCGCACCTGGAAAACTTCCTATTATTGTGTTGGACACAAGATGTCGTTTAGACCAGACCGAATATAAGACAACATAGCCAAAGATGCCAAGAAATCCAATGATCCCTGTCTCGATGTTAATCGTGAACAAAAGCATCTCTCCAACGATCATAAGCACAAGACTGAGCTGTAGGATTGAAGCTGTAGAAACTTTACCGGTTACAGATGGTCGATTTTGCTTACTTGGCATAATACTGTCAATATCCTGGTCGTAAAAGTTATTCAGCGCACAACTTCCTGCCATAATTAGTGTAGTGCCGAAAAGCATCGTTAAAAGTTCAGGTATACTACTTAAAAATGAACGACCGCTTAACATAATTGCAATAAACGCACCTGCAAATGCCGGTATTAAATTGCCTTGTACGAGTCCAAGCTTCACAATCGCTTTTACATCTTTAAAAGTCAGACGCCGTTCAACTGATTTAACACCTTTTAAAATGTGTTCATTCTGCATTTTCACCCTCCTTTTACAATACTAACGCATATAATAACAATAATATATGAAAACTGTCACATTTTCTATACATTTTCGAAATTAAATTGTGACATTTTTCTTTTTTGCGAGTAATTTCAATTGTTCACGAATGTGACACATTTACTTATCTCTATGATTGATATACTATAACTTAAGTATATACTATTTAGAAATGAGATAAAATGACATTATCTACAGATGTTAAGAATATAGATAGAGGTGTTTTTGTTGTTAAAAGAAAAGAATTTAAAATGGTTATCATTGTTTACGACTGTGCTCATGCTATTTGTTCAGATTGGTGGTGCACTCGTAACAAAAACAGGATCTGCAGATGGCTGTGGTAGCAGCTGGCCACTCTGTCACGGAAAGTTTGTCCCGACACATATTCCGAAAGAGACCTTGATCGAGCTTGCTCACCGTGGCGTATCAGGCCTCGCACTATTATCTGTGACATGGCTTGTTATACTCAGCATAAAATATATTGGTCATAAGAAAGAAACAAAGTTCCTTTGTTATATGAGTATCGGATTTATCTTTGCACAGGCTTTGATCGGTGCGGCAGCAGTGATGTGGCAGCAGAATGGTTTTGTACTTGCACTGCATTTTGGAATATCACTGATTAGCTTCAGTGCTGTATTTCTGCTGACACTGCTTATCTTTGAAGTCGATCAGAAATTTGATGCAACTAAACTCATATTACAACCAAAGCTTAGACGTCATACGATCGGGCTTACAAGCTTTATCTATTTTGTTATCTATAGTGGTGCACTCGTGCGCCATGAGAAAGCAAGCCTCGCCTGCTCCAGCTGGCCGCTTTGCCGTAAGGGGGCGTTTATACTGCCCCAGAATTTCTATGAGTGGGTGCAGATGAGCCATAGAACACTTGCTTTCATTCTTTTCATATGGCTGACATACGTTGCATTTCATGCTATGCGAAACTACGCGCAGTACCGCGTTATTAAATACGGTTATATGATTGCTTTCATATTAATCTGTTTACAAGTAACAACTGGTGCATTAACGATATTTACAGCGGTAAATCTCTATATCGCGCTACTCCATGCCTTATTTATAACTTTACTATTCGGCCTTTTATGCTACTTTATCCTGCTTATTAGCAGAGCAAAATAAATGATTTCACATAAAAACAAGCGTTGGCAATGTAATTATTGCCAACGCTTGTTTATTTTATTCAAACTCGACTAACAAATCGCCTGTCTGGATAGCCGTTCCTGTTGTTACATGGATATGTTTCACCACTGCATCTACAGGTGCCTGCACACTCGTCTCCATCTTCATCGCTTCAGTGATCATCAATGTTTCACCCGCACGAACGTGTGCTCCTGCTGTCACTTTAATTTCTCCGACGGTTCCCGGCATCTGCGCTCCAATATGCTTGCTATTCTTAGCATCTGCTTTAAGTAATGTATTGACACTTACTTCAGCTGCATTATCCTTCACACGCACTTGCCTTGGCATCCCGTTAAGTTCAAAATATAATGTACGATATCCATCTTCATGCACATGTCCGATACTCAGCAGTTTCACGATCAGCGTTTTGCCGGCATCGATCTCTATTTCTACGGTTTCGTTTTTGCGCATGCCATAGAAGAATGTAGGTGTGTCGAGCAATGAAATGTTGCCATATCGTGCTTCTGTCTCTTTATATACTTCAAATACTTTCGGATACAATGCATAACTGAGGACATCTTCCTCATTGACCGCTTGAAAACGTTCTGTAAGCGTCTGCTGCAGTTCATTGAAATCTACATGTGCTAACGCTTCGCCAGGTCGGACAGTAAGCGGCGCTTTTCCCTTTAATACGACGTCCTGCAGTCTTTTTGGGAAGCCATTTGCCGGTTGTCCAATCTCTCCTTTAAAGAAGGATACGACAGAATCCGGGAAATCGAGATTTTCTCCTCGTTCTATAACTGTCTGTTCATCAAGGTTGTTCTGCACCATGTATAATGCCATGTCCCCGACGACTTTGGATGATGGCGTGACTTTAACAATATCACCGAACATTATATTTACTCTTTTATACATATCTTTAACCGCTTCGAACTGGTCGCCAAGACCTAAACTTTTCGCTTGCTGTTCAATATTTGAATATTGTCCTCCGGGCATTTCATGCTGATATATTTCAGTGTTTGGCGACTGTATATCACTTTCAAAGTTATGATAGAACTTGCGCACCACTGACCAGTAGTGCGATAGTGCTTCAAGTCCCTCTATATCTGCACTGAGCTGTCTCTCTTTTCCTTCTAAACTGTAATAGAGACTATTCAACGAAGGCTGACTCGTCAATCCACTCATACTGGAAATCGCAGTATCAATAATATCAACTCCTGCATCAATGGCTCTATTATACGTCATGATACCATTGCCACTCGTATCATGCGTATGCAGATGAATTGGCAGTGATACTTCTGCTTTTAATGCCTGAATTAATATATAAGCTGCTTCAGGTTTCAACAGGCCAGCCATATCTTTTATTGCCAGGATATGGAACCCTTCTTGTTCCATTGCTTTAGCCATCTTTAAATAATAGTCCAGCGTATAGACATCTGAACGCTTTGGATTTAATATATCGCCGGTATAACAGATGGTCCCTTCAGAAATTTTACCCGCGTTCAGTACCGCTTCATTGGCTACTTTCATCTGATCGAGCCAGTTAAGCGAATCAAATATTCTAAAGACATCGATGCCATTATCACTTGCAGTTCGGATGAACTGCTGTACAACGTTATCTGGATAGTTCTTATAGCCGACAGCATTAGATGCTCTTAAGAGCATCTGAAATAATATGTTTGGTACAGCTGTTCGTAACTTTGTGAGCCTCTCCCACGGATCTTCTTTCAGAAAGTTATATGCTACATCAAATGTTGCACCGCCCCACATTTCTAATGAGAAGCTATCAATTAGATGATGGTTGGTCTGTGATGCGATCGCAAGCATATCTTTTGTACGTACACGCGTCGCCAGCAATGACTGATGCGCATCTCGAAATGTTGTATCAGTAATCAGTACTTCGTGCTGCGCTTTGATCCAGTCGCTGACATAAGATGGCCCATGTTCGTCCAGCAGCTGCTTCGTTCCAGATAAACCAGTGGTTTTAAAGGTCCTGGTAAGCGGAAGTTCAAAGTCAGGTTTCTCGGTCTTATTAATGCCAGGAAAACCGTTCACTGTAATGTCGGCGATATATGCTAACGTCTTCGTCCCTCTATCTTTAGGGGCTTCTATGTCAAATAATTCAGGATAAAGTTCGAGAAAACGCGTATTGTAATTACCTGCAGTAAACACAGGGTGCTGAACTACATTCAGAAGAAACTGCAAGTTCGTCTTAATACCACGGATCCTCATTTCTTTTAATGAACGTACCATCTTTTCTTCAGCCTGCTTGAAAGTAAGGGCATGCGTAGATAATTTAACGAGCAGTGAATCATAGTAAGGAGAGATTTCAGCGCCCTGGAAGCCATCGCCTGCGTCAAGGCGCACACCAAATCCGCCACTTGAGCGATACGCTGTGATACGACCTGTATCCGGTAAAAAGTTATTAGCAGGATCTTCTGTCGTAATTCGACATTGAATCGCATAGCCATGTGTTACGATTTCGTGCTGCTGCGGAATTGCAATACGTTCGTCACTTAGCTGTGCTCCATCAGCTATCAGTAGTTGTGCCTTAACGATATCTATTCCTGTGACCATCTCTGTAATCGTATGTTCTACTTGAACACGCGGGTTTACTTCTATAAAATAAAAATCCTCTCCCTGAACTAAAAATTCTACCGTTCCGGCGTTGACATATGAAATCTGCTGCATCAGATCAACCGCAGCATTACAGATGTTCATTCTTACGGTATCACTTAATCCGACTGATGGTGCAACTTCAACTACTTTCTGGTGTCGACGTTGTACTGAACAATCTCGTTCAAAGAGATGAACAATATTGCCGAACTTATCTCCAATAATCTGAACTTCAATATGCTTTGGCGCATCTATATACTGTTCAATATAAATTTCACTGCTTCCAAAGGATTTCATTGCCTCTGATTGCGCACGTGAAATGGCTTCTTCCAGTTCTTCAGCATTGCGCACGATACGCATGCCCTTTCCACCGCCACCAGACAGTGCTTTTATCATAACCGGATACTTATCATGTGCAAACTGCACCGCTTCATCTAAACCTTTAATTGCATCCTCTGTTCCAGGTATCACCGGAAGTCCAGCCTGGATTGCTGTATTACGTGCTTTTATCTTGTCACCAAACATATCAAGGTGACGGATCTCCGGACCGATGAAAATGATATCCTCTTGTGCACAGCGCACTGCAAACTGCTGATTTTCACTTAAGAAACCATACCCTGGGTGAATTGCATTTGCACCACATGATTTTGCAGTCTCTATAATCGCTTCGATGTCAAGATAGCAATCAGATGGACTTGCGCCTTCAATGAGATAAGCCTCATCAGCCTTATATCGGTGAAGCGCACCTTTATCTTCTTTAGAATAGATTGCGACAGTGGGAATATGTAGTTCTGTAGCAGCCCTAAAAATACGTATTGCAATCTCACCACGGTTAGCAACAAGTAATTTCTTAATCGTTTTCATATACAGCCTCCAATCATTTCATTTCTTTTATATTATATTATAAATGTTAAGAACATTCTGCTTTTAGCCATAATTGACACGAACTCGTCATATTGTTACCGTTTTCACATGGTTGTATAAAAAAAGAGAAAGGCATTAATCATCCAGTCTCTAATGTATTTCTATACTTTTCTTCGTTCATTATCTCGCTTAATATCCTTCGATGTCATAAGCAGTAATCCGATTGCAATAGATAAACTCATCAAACTCGATCCACCATAACTTAAAAATGGTAACGGCACTCCAGTTAAAGGAATTAATCCGGAGATCCCTCCGAGGTTAATAAATGTCTGTATCCCGATATAGCTGGATACGCCGACACAGATCAGCTTATGAAACATTGTACGCGCGCTTGCTGCATAGACAAACCCTTTAAACACAATATAAAAGAGCAGACTGATGATGACGATCACACCGAGCAGCCCTAGTTCTTCAGCAATCACGGCAAAGATGAAATCGGTATGCGGCTCAGGCAGATACCCAAGCTTCATCACACCGTTACCTAATCCTTTACCGAAGAATCCACCATTACCGATAGCAAGCAGTGAGTTGGATAGGTGGTATCCAGCGCCGCTTTCATCTTTAAAAGGATTTGCGAGTACTTCAAAGCGTTGTTTCTGATGGGCACCGAGAAAGTTAGTAAGGCCAGTACCTAGAGAAAATAATGTGACGGTCACTAGGCTCACAGCGACTAATGCCCCCATCTTCAGTACTGTCTTAATAGCAATACCTGAATACAGGAAGATGCTGCCAACGATCATCAGGATCAGTGCTGTGGAACCGAAATCATTCTGCATCAGCACTAGGCCAGAACAAAGTCCTACAAGAATAAGTGGTGCAATGATATCCGTACTCAGCTTATCAAGGTTACGTTTCTTATTATAAATATATGCCAGGTAGATAATCACCACAATCTTCAGCAGCTCAGAAGTCTGTAGCTGCATAAACCCTAAGTTCAGCCAGCTCTTCGCACCATTGACCTCACGTCCGAAAATTCGAGTGAGGATAAGCAGCGCCATGACGCCAAAGATTGCAAACTGCTGTAATTTCTTGTTGTACAACAGATTAATCGACATAAAATAAGTCATTACAAAAACGATACCGAAGCTAAGGATAATTGCAAACAACTGTCTAACATAGAAATAGTTTGCATTTACAGGCACACCACCCGTCAGTGTCCCTCTTGTCGCCGCAACCATGCTCGCACTGTAGATCATCACAAGCCCTGTAAGCGCAAGTACAACATATGTAATCAGCAACGGAAAATCCACATATTTAGTATTGTGCTTAACATAATCAAAAAATTCTTTCAAGTAGTTCATCAAATCCGCTCATTTCTAAAAAATAGTCTAAAGCGTGTGCTTTAGACTTAAATATTGGTAAAGGCATCATGTAGCTTAGATAATTCCTTCTCAAGCGTCACAAGTAATGCTTTCCCTTCATCGGCGTCCACAAGTCCTATTCTCACTGCAAAATCAACTTCACGGCTTAAACCGAACATCTGTGTATCTAAAACTTCCTCATAAAGTGGACATTGAGGCATCGTTAAGTTATCCATCTGAACTTTAATCAGCTGCAGGATCTTATCTGCATCTTGATTAAGCTGGTCATATGCCTTTTGTTTGTAATCATTATTCCCCTGCATAGCATACTCCCTCATTTCATATTCTATACTTTAAAATTCTATAGCACGCGCCTTTAAAAATCAAGCATTTACTAATCGACAAATGTATATCATAATATGGTTGAAAGGGTGAATGCGATGATAATTCAAATTAAGGGAAAAGTAAAATTTAATATTACACTGGATCCTTCAACTTTTATCTTTGATGATCGTAAAGTTGAGATGGATACAATCAAGAATACGATTAAACTTGATGATGATACTATTTCATTTCAGGATAATTATGAATGGAATCGAGAGATACTAGAAGGCGGTTCAAAACCTCCGACACTTGTTTCAGAGAAGAAATATAAGAAGCAGCAGCTCCTTGAAGGGACATTCTTAATGAACCTTGAACCATTTATTACGAACGCTGAACCCCATGAGGATGCAACTCGTATAAGGCTGACAAACGAAACTGACAGTGCTGAAATTCACTTAGATGCATTACCGTATTTTTATGTTCAGTTTTCTAAAGATGGTAAACGTCTATATGACGATGGTATGGTCGATGCTTATTTACTTGAAGATACACTTAATCTAAAACTTGCCCATGTAACGGGAATTGAAATTATATAGACATAAAAACAGAGATCAGGCTGCTACCTAATCTCTGTTTTCTATTTTCTGATTACGTTCTTTATGCAGTCGATAGCGATATAATCCCAGAACAATGGCTGCGATGATCAAGCTTTCCCCTACCGGTAGAAATACCGCAAGGAAATTAAGTATGATACACCCTAAAAATAGCATGATATAGATCACTACATTCTGCCATGGCTTTAACTTACGTGCAAAGCCCAGGTTATAGACGATTGCACTTAAGATAAAGATTGCGATAAGCAGATACCACATGCCCGCTTCTGGATTTTTATCTACTGCAAACAGTTTTGCGAGAAATGACATTCTTTGTTCAGGATCCGTGCTTACGTTCCCTATAAGAAAGTTCATTTAATCACTCCTATTCTTCTTCCTGTAATGCAGCTTTCGCTTTCTTCTGTTCTCTTTCACGTTGAGATTTATCTAATGTTTTCTTTCTTAGACGAATAGACTCTGGTGTAACTTCCACTAGCTCATCATCGTTTAAGTATTCTAACGCTTCTTCAAGTGTTAAGATTCTTGGTTTCTTCATCGTTGTTGTCTGTTCTTTTGTCGCAGAACGAATGTTGTTCGCTGCTTTCACTTTCGTAATGTTAACCGTCAAGTCATTATCACGTGAGTTTTCACCAACGATCATACCTTCATACACTTCTGTCCCTGGTTCCATGAAGTTTACACCACGGTCTTCAAGCGCTAAGATGGCATAAGTACTTGCTACCCCTTTATCGATAGATACAAGGACACCATTACGACGGCCACCGATACGACCTTTAAGCAACGGACGGTATTCATCAAAGGTATGGTTAAGTATACCGTAACCACGTGTCATCGACATAAATTCAGTACGGTATCCAATGAGTCCACGTGCAGGTACGTTAAAGATTAAACGTGTCTGACCGTTTCCACCATTAACCATATCTACCATTTCACCTTTACGTACTCCAAGAGATTCTATAACTGATCCTGTATGTTCTTCTGGTACATCGATCTGCACACGCTCATACGGTTCATATTTCTTACCGTCGATTTCCTTTACGATAACTTCAGGCTTTGATACTTGAAGTTCGAAGCCTTCACGACGCATATTCTCGATTAAGATGGATAAATGCAGTTCCCCACGACCTGATACAGTCCAGCTGTCTGGTCCTACAGATTCTACGCGTAATGATACATCTGTTTCAAGCTGTGATTCAAGACGGTCTTGAATGTTACGCGCTGTAACGAATTTCCCTTCCTTACCTGCAAATGGTGAGTTATTTACAGAGAATGTCATCTGTAAAGTCGGCTCATCGATGCGCAGCACAGGTAACGCTTCAGGATTGTCAACTGGCGCCACAGTTTCGCCTACGTTAATATCTTCCATACCAGAGACTGCGATTAGATCTCCTGCATATGCTTTTTGGATTTCAACACGTTTTAATCCGAAGAAACCGAAGATCTTCGTCACACGGAAATTCTTGATTGTACCATCTAATTTGATCAATGATACTTGCTGACCCACTTCCATCGTTCCACGGAATACACGACCGATACCAATACGACCAACATAGTCATTGTAATCCAGTAAGGCAACCTGGAACTGTAGATCCTCTTCACGGTTATCAACCGGTGCAGGGACGTAATCGATAATTGTTTCGTATAAGCTCTGCATGTTCTCATCTTGCGTCGCTGCATCTAGACTTGCAGTTCCATTGATTGCTGAGGCATACACTACAGGGAAATCAAGCTGCTCATCATTAGCTTCCAGTTCAATGAATAAATCATAAACTTCATCCAGGACTTCTTCAGGACGTGCTGAAGGCTTATCAATCTTGTTGACTACAACAACTGGCTTTAAGTTTTGTTCTAACGCTTTCTTCAATACGAAACGCGTCTGCGGCATTGTTCCTTCGTATGCATCAACAACAAGAATAACACCATCTACCATTTTCATGATACGTTCCACTTCTCCACCGAAATCGGCGTGTCCCGGTGTATCCAGAATGTTGATACGCGTTCCTTTATAGTCTATTGCTGTATTCTTTGCTAAAATCGTGATACCACGTTCTCTTTCGATATCATTTGAATCCATTGCACGTTCATCGACCTGCTCGTTTTCACGGAATGTTCCCGATTGCTTTAATAGTTCATCTACTAAAGTCGTTTTCCCATGGTCGACGTGGGCTATAATTGCAATATTACGTACATCTTCTCTTAATTTAGTCATGTGGTCTTTCCCTTCTTAATCAACTTACAGTTTTTATGTAACTGTGATATTATATCATATAATACGATATTAATATATCATGGAATTTATAGAAAGCAAAAAGGAGTAAATTTATATGAAGAAAAGTACAATTACACAATTTGCACTCGCATGTTTCGCAGTACTGATGCTTATCCTCTTCAGCATTGGACTTGCTGAAGGTAGCTTATTACTTATGGGCATGGCAGTGATATTATTTATCGCCACTTTTGGCGTAGGATTCACCTTTAAGAAGAAGTTCCGCGAAAATGGTGAACTTTAAAAAAATCTTCTCAATCTACCGCTTTTTAAATTTGAGACGCTATTTTTTTATCGTTCATACTATTTTTAATTAATCTCACTAAAATTTTTAAATTTTAGTGTTTTTTTTTTGCAATTTTTTAAAAATAGCAATTTGAATATCTCCAATTGAATCGCTATATTAAAACCATCAACGTAAAGGAGCACTGATATGCACGTCAAACCATTAAGCAAACCTCATACATTAACTGCACTGGAATCGCTTGTCCATCGTACATCCGATACGCACTGCGCCGCACAGCTATATGAGCTGAACAAACGTTATCAGCTTGAGCACGCCTTTATGGCGCTTTTGAATCAGATTGACCATACCCACTTTGAATGCATATGGCAGTATCAGACGCATCACAATATCTATATCAACCTGATTATTATCACTGATATTGCCGTACACTTATTTAAGTTCAACGATTATAGCGGCTTACATCATATTGACGGTGACGGTATGCTTATAAATAGCACGACCTATACCACACACGCTGATATTTCAGAGCTGCATTGTATGAAGTATTCTGTTATCAATGTGATGCCTGAAACTGCAACGCAGCTACCCGTGTATACAAAATGTGTGATGTTCAGTGAGAACTTCATGCTAGATATCCATAGTCACACAGGCGATATTCTGCTAAAGGATCAGATATTACCTTATCTTGAGCGCATGAGTATCTGCTC
>NZ_PPRM01000062.1:5919-5996 GCF_002902665.1 Macrococcoides caseolyticum | reverse complement strand
GATATCCATAGTCACACAGGCGATATTCTGCTAAAGGATCAGATATTACCTTATCTTGAGCGCATGAGTATCTGCTC
>NZ_PPRM01000062.1:0-5909 GCF_002902665.1 Macrococcoides caseolyticum | reverse complement strand
GATATCCATAGTCACACAGGCGATATTCTGCTAAAGGATCAGATATTACCTTATCTTGAGCGCATGAGTATCTGCTCAAAAAAAAAAAAAAAACAGCACCATTAGCACTGTCTTAGTCGATACTTCTGTCATACATGACATCCATCTCCCCGACTTCAAAAAGGGTGTCAGCTGTCCAGACTGCTTATCGCTGAATACACTCAATCGTTTCAAATCTCTGAATTACTGCACACATTGTAATGCAGTGACTGATTCAGAAAGCTTGTTCAGTCATAATATCTCACAGTTTAAAGCGATATTATCCGAACAAAGACTGACGAGACGTAATTTCGCTGAATTTACAGCGCATTACTTCCCACCTTTCATACTCACGAAGCTGCTGAATAAACATTTCCAGAAGTTCGGCACAACTAAAGGTGCATACTATATTTAGCGACGATGGAATCTCTCTTGATGGATACTATCAAGGGCTGCTGAATGTGGTTTTAGATACTGTGTATAAATTTCTTCGTGGAGCGCTTTGTTTGCTACCATAATTGAATTTGCATAGAGCATATCCAGTGGTTCATTCATTTGGTTGGTAACGACTGCCCCCACTTCTTCAGCGATGATGACGCCACCAGCAAAGTCCCATGGATGGAGCCTGAGCGTAATATAAGCATCTACTTTCCCTGTTGCAACATAAGCGAAATCTAACGCTGCTGAACCGTAGCTTCTTGCACTTCTTGCTTTGATGACGATGTCACTATAGATGTCTTTCGTATAATCTTTCGTTAACCAGTTCGGGTTCATCGAGATAATAGATTGACGCAGTTCGCTATCAACAAGGGGTACTATCGGTTCTTCGTTCTTGTACGCCCCGTGTCCTGCACATGCGCTATACATCGTGTCACGCATGACATCATAGATGACACCGGCATACTTCTTCCCATCAACAAATATGCCGACAGAAATGGCAAAGTTTTCCTGCTGGTGTACAAAGTTCAAGGTGCCATCAATCGGATCGATAATCCATACTGTTCCTTCCATAGAGGTAATATCTCTACCGCTTCCTTCTTCACCAATAATATGGTGCTCTGGGTAGGCTTCCATAATTGCATCGTACATCAGCTGTTCAGTTTCTTTATCCATATTTGTGACAAGATCATTCGGGTTTGATTTCGTTTCTATTAATAACGGCTTATTGAGCTGCTCTCTAATATTACTGCCAGCCTGGTAAACAATCTGTTTCATAAATTCAAATAATTCCATAGCGTCTCCTCCTATTATCATTATACAATATCTTAAACATAAGCAAAATTGTTTCAACTTTATGTATATAATAGTATATATAAAAGAAAAAGGTGAGTGAACTATGACAAAATATCATTTTACTTCAAAGGATTTCAATGTTTTTAACGTGGAAGGCTTAGAGCCACGTATGGCCGCATTGATTGAAACAACACGTCCGAAGCTGGAAGCACTTGGTGAATATTTTAGCAGCTATTTATCTCAGCATACAGATGAAACATTCTACCCACATGTGGCGAAACATCTGCGTCGTAAAACGAATCCACCGAACGATACATGGGTTGCATTTTCAACGAACAAACGCGGCTACAAGATGTTGCCTCACTTTCAGATTGGACTGTTCGATGACCATGCTTTCGTACTCTTTGGTATTATCTATGAATCCCCTGAAAAAGAGCGCATGGCAGCAAAGTGGCAGCAGCAAGTTAATGACATATTAGCACTTGATCGTGACTTTATCATCAAGGGCGATCATATGAAAAAAACATACGAAACAGTTCATTCACTTGATGAAGATGCGCTTAAGCGTTATATCGACCGTCTCATCAATGTAAAAAAAGGAGAACTATTATTCGGCAAAGTATTCTTCCCTGATGATGCTGCATTGATGTCAGATAAAAAGTTTTTAGCGGCGGTTGAAGATACGTTCTTTAAATTACTTCCTTTATATATTTAATACGCTATGAGATGAGAGCAGATGATTACGTATCATTTATTCTCGTCTTTTATTTTTTTCTGCCTTATTTCTATTCATACTTAAATCAGTTCAATAATAAAATTGCAATAATACTCAGATAATTTATAATTAGGTTAGGGCATATATTTTCTAAATAAATATGAAGTGGGGTAATTTTATGAATGATGTAACATCACAATCAGTCAGCATCACGCTGAATGGTAAACCGATGGAAGTTCCGAACAATGTAAGTATTCTCGACTACTTAAGGTTTAAGGGCATTGATGTTCCAGCATTATGCTATCACCCGGATCTAGGTGCAATCGAAACATGTGATGCATGTATCGTTGAAGTCAATGGTGAGCTTGTACGTTCTTGTAGTACACAGCTTAAAGACGGGGACATTGTCAAGACAGGATCAAGTGAAGCATTTGAAGCACAGATGATTGCGATGGACAGAATATTACGCAATCATGAACTTTATTGTACAGTATGTGATTTTAACAATGGGAACTGTACAGTACATAATACAGTAAAGAATTTAAAGATAGATCACCAGGCTACTGCACAGTCTCCTAAAGGCGCACCAAAGAATATGGGTAAGTTCTATCGTTATGACCCCGATCAATGTATCCTCTGTGGTCGTTGTGTGCAAGCCTGTCAGAATGTACAGGTCAACGAAACACTGATGATCGACTGGGAACTAGAACGTCCACGTGTTATCTGGGATGGTAATACGGACCTAAATATCGATGATTCCTCTTGTGTTAACTGTGGTCACTGCTCTACCGTATGTCCATGCAATGCGATGATGGAAGTAGGTATGATTGGTGAAGCTGGTTTCTTAACAGGCATGCTTAAAGACGCATTCCGTCCCGCTGTAGAAGTTACGAAAGCAGTAGAAACAGGGTATACACCACTTATGGCTATCTCAGACGTTGAGGCAGAGATGCGTAAGGATAGAATTAAGAAGACTAAGACAGTTTGTACGTACTGTGGTGTCGGATGCTCTTTCGAAGTATGGACGAAAGGTCGCGAAGTGCTGAAAGTAGAACCAAGCCCTGAAGCACCGGCGAACCAGATTTCTACATGTGTTAAAGGTAAATTCGGCTGGGATTTCGTAAATTCAGGTGAACGCCTAACGAAACCATTAATTCGTGAAACGGATGGCTTTAGGGAAGCGACCTGGGAAGAGGCACTCAACTTAATCTCCTCTAAATTTAAAGAGACGATTGCTACACGCGGTCCTGAAAGGTTAGCATTTATCACTTCTTCCAAGTGTACAAACGAAGAATCGTACTTGATGCAGAAGCTTGCCCGCCAAGTAGTCGGTACGAACAACGTAGATAACTGTTCACGTTACTGTCAGTCTCCTGCAACGATGGGATTATGGCGTACGGTAGGTTACGGAGGTGATTCAGGGTCAATCACAGATATTGCGCGTGCAGAACTGATTATTGGACTTGGAACGAACACAGCTGAAGCACATCCGGTTATTGCAACGCGTGTAAAGAGCGCCCAGAAATTACGCGGCTCTAAATTACTTGTAGTAGATATCCGTAAACACGAGCTGGCAGAACGTGCTGATATGTTCGTACGTCCGAATCCAGGTAGTGACTTAGTATGGTTAAATGCAGTAACGAAATATATTATCGACAATAACTGGCAGGACCAGGCGTTCATCGATAAGCATGTGAACAACTACAGTGCCCTCGTTGAAGGACTACAGAAATACACAATCGATTATGCTGCAGAACATACGGGCATGTCGAAAGAAGAAATTATCAAGATTGCGGAAATGATCCATGAAGCAAAAACGACAGCCGTTATGTGGGCGATGGGTGTGACTCAGCAACGTGGTGGCAGTGATACTTCTACTGCGATCTCTAACCTATTGCTTGTAACAGGTAACTATATGAAACCAGGTGCAGGATCTTATCCATTACGTGGACACAACAATGTTCAAGGGGCTTCAGATATGGGAAGTATGCCAACACATCTTCCTGGTTACCAAAAGATTGCAGACAAAGCGGTGCTTGAGAAATTCAGCAAAGCATGGGGTGTAGAAATGAACCCTAATGTCGGTCAGAATAATCATCAGATGGTAGATGCTATGCATGCAGATGAGCTTGATGTCTTATACTTAAAAGGTGAAGATATGGGTATCGTTGATTCGAACATCAACTACGTTCGTGAAGGATTTGAAAAGTTAAAGTTCTTCGTTGTACAAGACATCTTCTTCTCAAAAACTGCCGAATATGCAGATGTTATTCTACCTGCAGCACCAAGTTTCGAAAAAGAAGGAACATTCTCGAATACAGAGCGTCGTATTCAGCGTCTCTATCAAGTAATGGAACCTTTAGAAGGTACGAAACCAGACTGGAAGATCATTCAGGAGATTGCACAGCATATGGGTGCAGACTGGAATTATGTGCATCCAGGTGACATTATGGATGAAATCGCGTCATTGGCACCAATCTACTCAGGTGTATCCTATGACCGTCTAGAAGGATTCAATAGCTTACAGTGGCCAGTTAAGGAAGACGGTACAGATTCTCCGCTACTGTTTACAGAAGGCTTTCCATTTGAAGATAAGAAAGCGAACTTCTTCCCTGTTGACTGGACAGAACCGACTGAATATGAAGCGCAATATGATATTCATGTTAACAACGGACGATTGCTTGAGCATTTCCATGAAGGCAATATGACATATCAAGTTAAAGGTCTGGCAATGGAAACACCGGATGCGTTCTTAGAAATTTCTCAGGAACTTGCAGACGAACGTGGCATTCAAACAGGTAACCTCGTACGCTTACAGTCACCATACGGCAAGGTTGATGTACGCGCATTAATTACTGACCGTGTATTCGGCAAAGAAGTTTACTTACCGATGAACGATAATGGCGATGCAGCGATCAACCTGCTCTCAAGCTCTATCGCAGATAAAGACACATCAACACCAGCTTATAAAGAAACAAAGGCAAAACTTATCATCCTAGATAAAGGTAACAAATCACCATTACCAGAAAACAACTTCCGCTTCGGAAACCGTGTACCACAAATGGGTGTTAACGTTGAAGCAAAATGGAGACGAGATGACTATGTGTATCCAGGCGATATCGTTAAAATGAGAGGTGATAGATAATGGCACAACCAACACGTGTAATTAAACCGACTGAAGTAGATATTGAAGCACTAAGACAAAAGGAATTACGTGAATTAGAAGATCAGCTGATCCAGCATAAAGATACGTTACTTAAATTATTCCGTTTACTCGAACAGCTCGATGAGCATGAAGCATTAAATGCAGCCAATGCTGCGCTCTCTCAAAGCGATCCGATATTAACGCGTGTGTTAAAGGCCGTCAATGAAACTGAAACTGACCAGGCGATTCGTAACGCACTCCTACTCGTACAAGGATTAGGTAAGTTTAACTTCAATGATATCGAACCGATGATCTTGAAGTTTAATAAAGGTCTGAAATTATCGACTGAATATAATCAAAGCACACCACTTGGGTGGACCGGATTACTTAAAGTATTAACAAATAAAGATTTCGTTGAAGGTTCTATCGTACTGACCAAGTTTGTTAAAGGTTTCGGTACATCCTTCCAGCAGCTGAAACAGGAACAGGGCATCGTTGACCCTGTCCATACAGATACGGGTGATGTAGCGCATGCACATCACACAGAACTTCCGAGTAAATCTAAGCGGGATGAAGTACACAGCACTTCAAAATCAAACTACGTTGGCATTGCAGCACTTGGTGGTGCAGCACTTTCAATCGGCGCATTACTCTTAAAAAAATAAAAGGACAGGTACCCCTGTCCTCATACTAAAAACCAGAAACAATGAACATCACCCAGTCAAGTAGACACTTAAAAAAATAAAAATTAATTACTCGGCTGTGCTTGTATTAGCGCAGCCATTTTTAATGATATAC
>NZ_PPRM01000061.1 GCF_002902665.1 Macrococcoides caseolyticum | reverse complement strand
TAACTCCTTATGTTTTCTTTGGTCGGAAATACATATTGAGTTTAGCACAGAAGGCTTTTTTAGTTGTCTAGCTTAATTTTACAATCGACGATATTTAAACTCCTCTTCATTTGTGGGTTCTTTCTTAAAGATACAGCAAGTAGCGCTGCAAGAAATGCTTTAATAAAATCTCCTGGCAAGAAAACCAATACAGAAGTATAAGCTTTCATTAAATCCATTTTTAAGTTTTGTGCCATAAATGCTCCACCAATTAAGTTACATAAAATTGCACCGATAAATGCATTCACAATAAATACTTTCCACACTGAAAAGTGTCTCATCTTATCTGTAGCTAAACCGATTAAATAGGCAACAATAATATATGATAATAAATAACCACCTGTCGGACCGAAAAATAATGCGAATCCTCCGCGACCACCTGATAATACAGGTGCACCAACTGCTGCAAGCAATAAGAATAATAATACAGCAAACGTACCTTTCTTACGTCCTAACAAACAGCCTGCCAGCATTATGCCTAAATTTTGAAGAACAATCGGAACAGGCAAACCTGGCATAGGAATTGGAGGAATAATACCCATCGCAGAGATTAAAGCTGCAAACATTGCGATAATCACTAAATCTTTCAATTTCATTTCTTAAACCTCATTTCAACAGAATAAACTTATTCTACACTATTCGTTAACCTTTTAGTACAAAAAGTTAACAATAGCTATAAAAAAATAGCTGGAATATCCAGCTATTTACAGACTGAAGACAAACTCACAATTCTAAAAGTGAGTTTGTCTTTTTTCTTCGAAAAATATTGTTATTTTAAAGAAATTAGCAAAATATC
>NZ_PPRM01000060.1 GCF_002902665.1 Macrococcoides caseolyticum | reverse complement strand
AAAAGAACCACAGTGATTAACTGTAGTTCTGAATTTGACTCATCAACACTATTTGACAGAGAGCCAAGAATATGGCAGCTGCCATATTCTTGAGCTCGTCCAACTGTTTTTAATTAAGAAAAGAGCGACTAGAGAATTTAATTAGCTTTTACTCTGGCGTGCTCCGTTATAAAGTCGATAATGCCTGCGACGACTTCATCGCGAATCTCGCGGTGGTTGTGAATTTCATGGCGGTAGCCTGAATACAGTTTTGTTTTCACTTGATGGCCCGTTTCCAGCAGCCAATTAGAAACCGCATAGACGCCTTCGCCATATCTTCCGACCGGATCTTCATCACCGGCGATATTGTAGATAGGTATATCAGTAGGGACTTTCTCGGACCATTCCGTCCCCAGGATTTGTTGAATCATTTGAGCAAACTGATAAAGTGATTGAATATTAGGGACGGAGGTGAAGTTGTTGAACGGATCATTGGCGTGGTCCGCCACAATGTCCGGATCTTTACTGATCCAGTCGTTTGGCGTGTTTGGATTTTCAATTCGCTCCGTCATCCATTCAAACATTCGATTTTGATAGTCTGGGTCCACTTGTTCGCCGTTTCCTGCATCGATTTCAGCCTTTAATTCAGAGGCAATATTTTCCATATCAGGTAAAATTTCTGAAGTCCCGCACAAGATTAAACCGTCCAGCTCTTCGCCATATTTCGTCGCATATAGTCGGGCAATCATAGAGCCCATGCTGTGGCCAAACATGAAATAGGGCAGGTCACCGTAGTCTTCCTTGATTAGTTCGCGCAGTTTTTGTTCATCTTCGGCCATTGTCATATAGCCTTTGTCTCCCCAATTCGACCAGTTGTCGGAATCATAAGCAGTCTTTCCATGTCCGACATGGTCATCGGCGGCCACGACAAAACCGGCCTCATTCAACGTCAAAATCATATGGAGATATCGGCGTGAATGTTCACCATATCCATGAACGATTTGAACGACCCCTATAGGTTCGCGAATGGGAGTATAAATCCATCCCTTTACCGTCTCGATCTCATTAAACGACTTAAATTCAACTTCATGAATTGCCATTTTTACAGCCTCCTTATAAACTGTAGAATGTTGTATAAATCCCCTTTATAATGTATTGCCAAAATACATTATAATCTATAATGTAAGCGCTGTCAAAAATATTTTGTTGACTTACTCGATGGAAATATTTCTGCTAAAATTACGTCCAAACGTTGATATGATACTGAAAAGAGTGGTCATGTTGAACGAAGAAAGGAATCAATATTTTTTCGAAAGATAAGCATAAATAAAATAATTAGAGTAATATTTTAAATAATAATTAAATTCAAAATAATGTATTGGAGTGTTTAGATGTATAACGAAGTATTTGTAGTTAGTGATATACATGGAGAATATAAAAAATTTAAAGAAATACTTAAATACTGGGATTCGAATAGACAACAGCTAATATTATTAGGGGATTTGTGTGATAGAGGTTTACAATCTTATGAATGTTTTTATTTAGCAAAGTATTTATGTGATAACTATGGAGCTATATTAATTAAAGGAAATCATGAAGATTTATTTTTAAATTTTTTAAATAAAACTGAAGATTTTAAAGAAAATTATATTATAAATGGGGGATTGAAAACATTAGAAAGTTTTGGTTATTCCGAGAATGATACATTTAAGGATATAGTATTAGATATAAAAAAAAATAATGATAAATTAATAGAGTTTTTAACTTATTTACCAAATTTCTATGAATGGAATGACTATATTTTTGTTCATGCAGGTGTAAATCTCAAAATTAATAATTGGAAAGATACAAGTATTAGAGATTTTATGTGGATTAGAGAAGACTTTCATTTTACGCCAAATAGGTTAAATAAAACTATAGTTTTTGGTCATACTGAAACGAAAATCCTTAATAAAAATAATAAATATGATATATGGATAAATGATAATAAAATAGGTATTGATGGAGGTGCTGTTTATGGAGGTTATTTATATGGTGTGATTTTAGATGTCCATGGTATTCAAGATTATGTATATGTTTGATATTTGTAAATTTTGAGCTTAAACCCCTTTTAAAATGTAAAATAAGTATATTGGATTATCACACGCGATTTTTGGTTTTTAGCACTATGCCTTTTTAGGTGTGTAAGTGCGCCTTTGGACAATGAAAATAAAAAGTCTTAATTAAACTATAGTGATCTTTGGTATTATTGATGGACAAGACAAAAAGTAGACGACGCATTTATGCCGAGAAAATTTATTGATGTTGAGAAGAACCCTTAACTAAACTTGCAGACGAATGTCGGCATAGCGTGAGCTATTAAGCCGACCATTCGACAAGTTTTGGGATTGTTAAGGGTTCCGAGGCTCAACGTCAATAAAGCAATTGGAATAAAGCAACATTAGTTTTTTTCATTTTTTGTCCAAAGGAAAAATAATGTTGTAAGGATTAATGATGATATTATACTTGTTGCTAAATCATAGGAATCTAGTAATAGACTAGATAAAGAATAAATACCTAAAGATATTAAAAATAGGATTAAAAATTTGATGAGTTTCAATACTATCACTCCTTATGTTTATGGTTTTTAAACGAGTTGAAAATGAGTTTCCTCTTATCTTGACTATTCGGCTCATATTTGCGTTTTAAGAGCCGTTTTTGAATTATAAGTACTTTTTACTAGAAAAACACTAAAAATGTCTTAAACGGGCTTAAAATTAAAAATAAACATAAATAGTTTTAAATTTTTCTAGAGAATTAATCTGCGAAGTTGAAAAAGGTGCAACGATCTTTTCTACCGAAAAGGAAATTGGAATAAATGTAAAAATGAGTTAAAGTGTATCTGAGTTAGAATAAAAAAATATTGGGGGATTGTTATGAAGACAGAGTTTGATTTGCCGTTTTTTATTTCTTTGATTCTTAACGTGATTTTATTAACTTTTATCATTTTGGGTCTTTTTGATTTTAATATTTATATTTCAGTAATTGTTGCTATAGTGGCTGTTATAAATGCGGGTTTTATGTGTGCAAGGAGTATGAAATTGAATAAAAAAAACCGATCTCTTTGAAAAAGAGGTCGGTTTTGCTTGAGGAACTCAAAAATGCGAAGCAATTTTTGAGTTTCTTCTTGTCTTGTTTTTAGGATGAAAAACTATTATATTTTTAAAATTCCAGACATAATAAAGTGTCTGGAATTTTCTATCTTTTAAATATTTTTTATATACTTACTCCCGTTAAGTAGATAAACACTTTCATCTTCATAATATGGTATTATAGCAAACTCATTATCTATATATACTTTCAAGTTTTTAAAATATGGCTTACTATTTTCATGGTTCAAAATAAAAATGCCTGAAAAAATATAGTTATAGCTTCTATTCACTAATACAGAAAGTAGCTGGCTGTACAAATTAGTGCTTTCGTTTTCCATAATAATAAATTTCGATTCAACTCTAAAATTTATACTATTTTTATTTAGATATTCTCTCAACTCTTTGGTAGCATTAAAGATTGCTAAATTAAAATTAAATAAATTCAAAAGATCTTCATTAAATTTAATATCTGCTGACAATATATCATTGCCCTTATATATCACACTTCTTGTTAAATCTAATATCTCATTCTCAACACTAAACTGCATATCCTGTTTTTCTATTAATACCATCTCCATTTCTTTATCACTGCTTTTCTAAAAATTTATCATTACTCATTTCTGTGAATATTTCTTTCATCCTCTCTCCAAATACATAAATATATATATCCTCTGGTGGCGCAAATATATAGTTTCCACGGTTAAAATCAAACAATACATAATCTCCGTGAGGATATGGAGGATATTCAAAGCTTTCGTTTCCTTTTTTTAGATCGATATAAAAACTATCTATATCTCTCTCTAATAGATATAATTCCTCAAAGTTATTTAATAATTTATTAGTAATACAATCTAAGTAATCACCTAATTCACACTCAGCTTCTATTAAATCTTCAGTTTTTAAAGGTAATATTTTATATTTATCATACTCAATAAATAACTCATCCCAATCTTCACAATCTTTTCTCCACATAAACATCGTGAGTCTAACGTATTTTCTTTTAAATTTCTCCCACCTTAATTTTGACAATTTATATGTTATATCATAATGCTTCATTTATATCCCTCGTAGTTATCTTATTCTGTAGAATTTCTTATAATGATTTGGTTTGTAGTATACTTTTCGTTACCTTCTTTTTCCATAGTGTACTACAAGTCTTTCTCTTCCTCTATTTCTGGAATGTCAACAGTTTCTTAGAAAATTTTCATATGTAAATTTTTAAACCCAGAGATGTTAAGTAATGTAATGAAGAGTGTGGTCTAAAATTGTTGTACCAATTCAAATAATCAAATAATTCTGTTTCTAGCTGATTCAATTCTTCAAATAACTATACCATTTGAAATTTAGATTCTGGTGTAGGTATTCTTCTAATCCTAGCTATAAATAAATGGTATAGTTAAGTCAGGACGAAGTACTGCCCATTTACATGCAAACTTAAAAGTTTGCATAAATGGTAAGTTCGTAAAGCGTTTATAGTTCCCGCAGGGGCTTTAAGAAAGGGGGTAAGAATATGGCTGACGGTTATTATATGTTAAGAGTAAGTCACATCAATAGAGCAACAAGAAATATTGTCGCATGTGCTTCATATCGTTCAGATGATGAGTTATTTAGTGAGAGAACAAACGAAAAAATTAAATTCAGAAATCACTCTGTTCAGCCTGAAAGCTTTATTCTTACTCCTGAAAATACTCCTGATTGGGCAACAGATCGTGAAAGACTTTGGAATGAAGTTGATAAGATTGAAAAGAAAAATACGAAGACAAAATCACCTAGACTTGCGACAGAAGTCTTATTAAGTCTGCCTAACGATCTAGAAAGAAATGTACAAAGAGAGCTGGTAAATAATTTTGTAAATGATGAATTTATTTCAAGAGGAATGATTGCAGATGTTAGTATTCATAGGGATGATATTAACAATCCTCACGCTCATATCTTGCTTACAATCAGACCATTAAATGCTGACGGTACTTGGGGTAATAAGACCGTTACTAGAACAAAATATGATGAAAATGGTACTCCAGTATTAAATAAAAATGGTAATAAAGTTAGAGTACAAGAACGCTTTGCTGAATTAGATTTAAAAAATTTACGTAAAAATTGGGAAGATAAATTAAATCAATTTGCTGAAAGAGAGAATAGCGAAAGACGATATGATTCCAGAAGTTTTATAGATCAGGGTCGTGAACAAATAGCACACATACATCTTACTAGAGCTGAATATCACCTAGAAGAGAAAGAAAAAAGAAGATGTAAAAAATTAAATATTGAATATAAACCTATTACCTATTATGGCAAACTAAACAAAGATATTGCCGATTATAATAAAGGTTTATTAAAAGATGTTTCTATCAATGAAGAACAAAACAAAAAACAAAATGAGTTTAATCATATTGTTGAAGAAGCAAATAATGTTGTCAATTTCCATAAAGAAGCTAAGAAAGTTCTAGATAAAAGAGTTAAAGGTAATGCTGGATATATTGAAGCTAAAGATACTTTAAATCAATTGAATATTGAAGCTTCACCTTACGGAAGAAAAGTACAAAATCAATTATTAAAGAATGAATTATCTATTAAATATATAAGAAAACTAAACGAAATTTTTGAAAAAGATAATAACAAAATTAAAGACTATGGTTTTAATCCTGAAACATTTAAAGATGAAATTATAGTAAAGGGTAAAGAATTAGAGGAAGAAAGATATAAATTATTAAAAGAAGAAGATATTAGAAACACGAATTACTATGCTGGTAAACATATATATAAATCATACAATGCGTTAAATGATTTTATAGTAAATAATATGTACCCTAACAATGAAATTGATCTAACTAATGATGAAAAAGCATTTGTAGTTTATGAAGCACATAAAGGTAACTTTATGGATTATAGTCAGATAGAATATGAATTTAAACAGATAGACTATATTCCTAGAACTTTAACAAATAAAGATGTATATATGTTAGCTAGTAAAGATATATTCTTTGCGAAAAGAGAACAAAAAGCTGATATAAATAATAAAAATGATTCCATGATGTTTAATGTAAATGAGTTATTCATTGAACAAAAAATGTTGGAACTTAATAAACATCAGTACTTTATTGATGATGAACTATCTCAATTATTACCTAAAAATCATAAACATTTAGTAGATGATCTGAATAATTACAGTAAAACACAATTAATTGGAAAATTAGAAAGATATAATAATGTTCCAGTAGATGAAATTATAGAAAAACATATAGCTGATGAAAAAAATGAAAATAAAGGTAAAAAAGAATTTATTCAAAGTAATAAATTATTAGCATTATCAAATCATTTATTATATACGATGACACAGCTATTCCAGTCACAAGAACAACAAAATCAAACTAATAAGAAGAAAAAGAAAAAGGAAGAAGAAAAGAGAATGTGGAGTAGATAAATCTTCTGCCATTTGTTGCTGCATACCTTTTTCTCTTTTATTTGTGAACGACTGGTAATATCAAAGGATTGAAGTATATAAAAGCACTCACTAACACTTGGTTAGTGAGTGCTAATCTATTTTATTTGATAATTTCTTTAAACATTTCTTCTGATTGACTTCTCAAAGTTTCATCAATTTTAACCTCCTTCTTTTTCTTTTTTAAATTCTCTCTATTAAATGTAAATTCTAAAGCTACAATTTTACGTCCTTTTTTAATCTTCTTAATTTCTAGATTCTCAAAACTATCAGCAAGATCACGCTGAATAATTTTGAGAACCCTCGCGTCAATATCACAAACTCTACTGTAAGGGATGTCTAACAATTCTTTAAAGTCGTCTAGTGATACTTTATACAGTCCTGTATTTCTAAACTGCTTTAGCAATCTAAACATATTCTTAGAGTATGCTGATTGAATGCTTGTTAATTCTTGTAACTCAAATCGTGTGAAGTTGCCTGTTAGATTATTTAAAATGTGTTCTAAATCTTTATTCAATGCAATCTCAACATAATCATCTTCTAGATCAATCTCATAAAAACTGAATAAGTTAAACTTCCTTATCTTCTTTTCAGTTCGTTCCGTATACACTAACTGTTGCATTTTGTCGTATACGTGCTGTAAGTCGTTTATAAATCTCTCACGTGTATTGTGTGAGTGATAGTTACTTAATTCTCTCAAATCTTCAAATGTATATTTAACTTTACGTGTTCCCTGCTCCTTAATCTTTGTGCAGATACTAAAGAACAAATCTATCTCAATTGCTTTGAAATCTTTAAGAGGTACTAGGTTTAATTCGTTCTGATACTTTGTAATGTAATTATTTTTTGTATTCACTTGAAGCACTTCCTTGTTGTTTTTAAACATGATATCAAAGTGACTACAACTATTCAACTACTTGTATTTTATTAACGTATTCTTTTTTCGCAAAATGTAGTTTTAATATTCGCAAAATGTAGTTTAATATTCGCAAAATGTAGTTTAATATTCGCAAAATGTAGTTTAATATTCGCAAAATGTAGTTTAATGTGTCTTGTATCCATTGTGGCTCTAAGTGTTTCATTACCCTAAAAGATTATTAAAAGATTATTAAAAGATTATTAAAAGATATTTATAAAAAGACGCTCACTTAATTCTATTAGATATTCAACTATTCGCAAAACGTCGTTTAAACTCCCTTGCACAATTTAATCTCAAATAAATCAATTCCTAACTTTAATATATTTAAATACCTAATCACTTAAAGAAATCTATTAAATACAGAAATTCGCAATACGCAAAGGTTCTACAATTCTTTTCTTGAAACATTGATATAAAATCACCATGTTTCAAATCATACTTTTAATATTTCTTTCAAATGTATGTCTATTTGCTCTATATATCGATTTCTAGAGACTTTTAGAGATTCATAATAGTAAACGATAATATATCAATAACATGCTCTTAAATAGCTTCTAAACATTAAATATGATTGTAGTGTGATTATGGGATATTGCTCTGCATTAATTATATATTCGTTATTAATCGATTATTAGGTACATTTAACTGCTATTAATTAATATTATTCACTTAGATAGTTGAAACAAAAAATGGCACATAATAGAACTCAATACAATCATCAATTATTCTTATGATATACTTTAAATATCAATTTTTTGAGTACTATTATGTGACGTGATTAATCGTGCATATTGCTGAATAATAACAATTAATGAAAGGAATGACGATATGCAATTTACTGTTAAGCAACTAGCTGACATATTGAGCGTTAGCAAAGGTACAATTACAAACTACAGTAATCAACTGAATCTGAAGCTAGAAAAAAATAGTCATGGTGTCATAATCCTGTCGTTGGATCAATGTATAGCGATCGCTGAAGCAATCAATGAGAACAGAACAGAATTGAATAAAGTAAACGCTGAACGCTTGTACAAGATTAGAGACGATAGCAAGATTAAGATGGCTGACGAACTCAAAGAAAAGTTTAATGCTGATACTTCTAAAGCTGAAGCACAAAGCTATTCAAATAATGATGATTTAATTGAAATATTGAAAAAACAAATTGACGACTTGAAGCAAGATAAAGAAAAATATGAACAACAATTACAAGTGAAAGACAGCCAAATTAAGCAACTAAATGATACGTTAAACAATCAACAGTCATTACAATTACAATCAAATGAAGAGATTAAAGCGTTAAAAGTTGAATTAAAAGAAGTGAAAGAAGATAGCACAAAGCAAGATACGACAGATGTATCTGTAAATGTTCCTGCTAATACTGAAGCTGATACAAGCAATCAGAATATAAAGAACTTCTACAGTGATCTGAAAGAAGATAGAAATAATAAATCGTTTATCAGTCGATTGTTTAAGAGATTGTAAAAGTAGGTTTATGAAGATAGATTTTTAGATATTGATTTAATTCAATAACGAATCATAGTCGCTCTAAAAAAAGCTATGATATACTTTCATAGTCGTCTACCTCTCAGACGATAGTTTGTCATGAGGGGAGGTGTTTAACATGCTAACTATTTTCGTTCAAGTGCTATGCTCCATTGTTAGTGGGTGCATAGTTGCATTATTCTCGCACTGGCTTAGCTTGAATAAGAAGAAATAGACGACACTAGCCCATATAAAAACCCCCGATACTATTTGCGGTAGTATCGGGGGTTTGTGTTTAACACACTCACTATTTTCGTTAATTGAATTTTATCATATTTTATAGGTATTTTAAAGTTTTAGATATGATATTACTACCTCTCTTCAAAATGTAAATTTTTATTTTTAATCGTAAAATCTAACTTATAAAATTTCATTTTCAGATAATGCAATAATTCATTTTCAAATCTTATATCATAATCTTGTAAAATACACATTTTTAAAAAATTATCATTCTTTACTTCATTAATAATATTATTTAAACGATAAGTAAATGCCAACCGTAAATTTAAAATAATTTCTATGTTTTCATGTACTGATAAATCAGTAGTAAATTGATCTGCTTTGATTTTCTGATACACTTCTTTTAAATCTTCAAATATAATTATTTCTTGTACATCTTCTTATTTAATATGGTTATGATAATTATAATTTACATATCGTTCCTTTAGTCCTGCTTCAAAGTTGTATAAAAATGATATATAAGTTTTAACTAATTCATATTTACTATTACTCAATAAATTTATATCGTATCTGGCAATACGATATAAATTATCTTGTGTATCAGTATCTCGCAAAAAATAATACTCTTTTAACTTTTTTACTACTGTAATTTCTTGATCTGGAATTATAGTCATTTTACTTTTATACATTGTTTTTTGTCATTCCCTCCAATTATTTAAATCTCATAGTTTGTTAGCTTATAACCTAGTGTATAATCTAAACCACTGTTTTTATTACGCATGACAAAAGTTTGCTTATAATCGTTAGAAATTTTTTCTTTTTCATTGTGCATTTTTAATATATAACATTCTTGATCTGCTACATAATCATTAATATGTTTATCTATTTCATCATTTGTAATTAATAGTCTCCTTACTTCCAATAAAATCATATGTTATCGTTAATAGTCTAATAAATGTATAGAAAATTCAATATTTTTTACCATATATTTTCAAAGTCTAAAAGTGTACACTTTTGTCCTGCTTCAAAAACTGCTGAAAAATAAGCAAAAATAAGACTTTTAATAGTCTACAAGGTAGTCTATAATAAAAAGTGTATAACATAGTAAACTTTTAGACAAAGGAATAATAAATATGAAAATAGGTTATGCTCGTGTATCAACTACTAATAAACAGAATGACAGTTTAGAGAAACAAATTGAAATCTTAATTGAAAATGGTGCTGATCCTGATAATATCTATCAAGAAAAAGTGACTGCTACAAGTACAGCACAAAGAACACAACTTAAAGATATGATTAAACACGCAAGAAAAGGTGATACAATTCTAGTAACTAAAATTGATAGACTAGCTAGAAGTATTTCAGATTTAAACAAGATCGTGTCTGATTTAAACGACAGAGGTGTATCTGTTCAATTTCTCAAAGAACAAATGCTATTCAGTGCTGATGATAACAATTCAATCAATAGATTGTTATTCAATATCTTAGGATCATTCGCACAATTTGAACGTGATTTAATCGTTGAACGAACTTCAGAAGGTCGTGAACGTGCAAAAAAAGAAGGTAAACACATGGGTCGTAAAGGATCTTCAAGTCCTAGAGATATAAAGAAAGCTATTAATATGTACAACAATAGAGATACAAACAAAATGAGCGTTGCTGATATTCTTAGAGCAACAAGTGTTAAGAAATCTACTTTCTATCATGAATTAAAGAAAGTACAACAAACTAATTGAAATAATGTCTGCTGAAACGCTCTCAGACGACTTGAAAAACGCCAACGGAGTCAATCAATCCATCGGTCACTTAATTATAAAAAAAAGAACCACAGTGATTAACTGTAGTTCTGAATTTGACTCATCAACACTATTTGACAGAGAGCCAAGAATATGGCAGCTGCCATATTCTTG
>NZ_PPRM01000059.1 GCF_002902665.1 Macrococcoides caseolyticum | reverse complement strand
TATATCATTAAAAATGGCTGCGCTAATACAAGCACAGCCGAGTAATTAATTTTTATTTTTTTAAGTGTCTACTTGACTGGGTGATGTTCATCGATTTCGGTCTGGTTTTTAATATTTTCTTTAGATTTTTCGGCGATTGAATTATAATCAGTAACTACTAATCTTTTTATTATGAGGATGACGGAGATGAATTATTTTATTATTGGAGATGTACATGGTTGTTTCTTTACCTTGAAGAAAATCATGAAGCACTGGAAAAAAGGCGAAGAACAGCTTATCTTTGTCGGAGATTATATTAACAAAGGCTGCAATTCGAGAGATGTGGTCTATTATATTAGAAAGCTGTGCAATATGTACCCGGATACGGTGTGTATAAAGGGGAATCATGAATATAAGATGGTACAGTATATAATGCAGCATACACCAAAGTCAGAGATGAAAGAAAACTACAGAAGAACGCTCACACATTATCCATTGAAAAAATTAGAAAAGGATATTGAGTGGATGCATCGTTTACCGCTTTATTATGAAAATGAGGTACTGTATGTATCACATGCCGGCGTGAACTGGCTGAACTTCAGGAAGTTTAGTACAGAGAGCAGCTGGTGTGTACTGCGCTACCGTGGAAAGCTGAAGCATATGCATAAGCTGCAGGTGATAGGACATACGCCAACAGAAAGCGGTAAGCCGGAGTATGATAAGAAACGTAATATACTCAACATCGATACAGGTGCAGGGAACTATGAGCACCTATGTGCGGTACGGATTAATAAACACGGCAAACTGGTAGATAGTTATTTGGAGAAAGTAGTCGAAGAGGACAAATATTAACATAACATGAACGTTAAAAAGCACCTGACGAGTCAGGTGCTTTTTACTATTTAAATATCGGTTCTTTCAAGCGGAGTAATTTTGACGATTTTATTTAAGTTGATTGCACTATTATGTTCCCCGTCATTGATTGGAAGGAAACCTGTTTCATTACGATCGCATTTTGTGATGAAGTTATTGTACGCAATCTTCTCATCTGTTGAGAAGAACTCGTAATGATAAACAGTTTCATTGTTGTCCAGCTTAATTTCAATCTTTAAATAATTACTACTTGATTCCATTATGGATAAAACTCCCTTGTTTATTATTTGTTCATCTTTTAGATTCCCGTAGTAAAAAGATATAAACATAACATTCAAATCATTGTTTGAATATTATGTTTGTTATATAATATATTCAAAGATATATTTGAATGAGGTGGATATGTGAGTAATGATATGTGTGATGTTTACTTATTTGATGAACACAAAGTATCACGTGTAAAAGCGAATATGGAGGTTGTTGACTTAGCACCAATGCTTTCGATTTATAAGGCATTAGCTGACAAGAATCGTTTGTCAATCTGCTATAGTTTGCTGCTTGAAGAGAAATTATGCGTGTGTGATCTGGCAAACATTATCGGTGCGACTGTCGCTACGACGAGTCATCATCTCAGATATTTGCTTAAATCACATATTGTAAGCGTCGAAAAAAAGGGTAAGAATGCATTTTATGAACTGAAAGATGATCATATTAAGACGTTGATAAGAACAGCGTTAGCACATGGAGATGAGGATGATGAAGAATAAAGAAGTATATCGCTTAGAAGGATTATCGTGTACAAATTGTGCAGCGAAATTTCAGGATAACGTGAAGTCGATTCCAGGTGTAGAGGATGTCACTTTAAACTTTGGTGCGGCCAAGCTTGAAGTTACTGGAGATGCATCGATTGAGGCGTTAGAAGCGGCAGGTAAATTCGATAATATTAAAGTGAGACCGGCCCATATTAAACGTGTTAAAAAAGTTCCTTTCTATAAGAAGAGAGAGAATATACCGTTTATATTGTCGGCAATTATATTTTTAGTTGGGATGCTATGTAGTCTGAACTTTGGTGAGGATCATACAGTAACGCGTGTTGTGTTCATCATTGCGATATTGGTTGGGGGTTACCATCTATTTATCGAAGGAGTAAAAGGTCTGTTTAAATTGAACTTTGATATGAATGTACTGATGACGGTTGCTATCATTGGTGCAGCGCTAATTGGTGAATTACAAGAAGGCGCGATGGTCGTTGTACTCTTTGCGATAAGTGAAGCGTTAGAAGGGTACGCGATGGAGAAATCCCGTGCAGGTATCGCTTCGCTTATTGATATCTCGCCAGACGTTGCGCTTATAGCACGTGAAGGTAAGTTTATTGAAGTGGATGTAGACAGCATTATGCCTGGTGATATCGTCAAAGTACTGCCTGGTAAGAAAATACCAGTAGACGGTGTTGTAACCGATGGACAAAGTAATATTAATCAGGCGAGCATCACTGGAGAAAGTATTCCTGTACATAAGCAGGAGGGAGACACTGTGTATTCAGGTACGCTGAATGAATCCGGTCAGTTGACAGTCCGCGTAACTAAACGAAATGATGAGACGAAACTTGCACAGATGATTCATCTTGTAGAAGAAGCGCAGAGCGAGAAAGCGCCGACCCAGAAGTTCGTCGATAGATTTGCGAAATATTACACTCCTATTATTATGCTCATTGCATTAACGATTATCGTAGTACCACCGCTCTTTGGAGGAGATTTTAATCACTACCTATACCAAGGGTTGTCAGTGCTTGTTGTTGGATGTCCCTGTGCACTTGTAATATCCACGCCAGTAGCAATCGTAACAGCGATTGGACGCGCAGCAAAAGAAGGGATGCTCATTAAAGGTGGCGTGCATCTCGAGAACGCTGGACATATTAGCACCGTTGCTTTCGATAAGACAGGAACTTTGACGAAAGGAACACCTGCTGTTGTATCAAGAAGAGATTTTGAAGCAGATCAGAAGGATGACATTATCTATACACTTGAAAAAGAGGCTGGACATCCACTCAGTCGTGCCGTCGTCGATTCGCTTGAAGTGCGCACGCTCGTTCCTGTAACCGATTATGAAGTGGTTACTGCCAAAGGTGTAAAAGGCGTGTTCGATGGTGTTGAATACCGTATAGGGCAACGTTCTTTCTTTGATTTGACTGATGATGCACAAAAAGAAATAGAAAACATGCATGAAACAGGTGCAACGATGGTGCTCTTTGGAACAGTCAATCGAATTTACAGTGTGTTCTTTATTAAAGATACACTGAGAGAAGAAGCAGAATCAGTCATTCGTACCCTTGAACAAATGAACATTGATACTGTCATGTTAACAGGGGATCATAAGTCAGTTGCTGAAACAATCGGCAAAGAAATCGGATTAACACAAGTACATGCGGGATTATTGCCTGAAGATAAACTGGATATCATTAAAGATTATCAGCAACATGGACGTGTTGCGATGGTTGGAGATGGTGTTAACGATGCGCCCGCACTCGCTCAAGCTGACGTCGGTTTCTCGATGGGCGGGGCCGCAACAGATACCGCATTAGAAACAGCGGACATTGCATTTATGAAAGATAATCTTGACGATTTACCCCGTGTGATTCAACTGAGCAAACGTACATTGAAGATTATTAAGCAGAATATCACGTTCGCACTTGGCTTAAAGCTACTTGCGATACTACTCGTGATTCCAGGATGGCTCACATTATGGATCGCAATATTCGCGGATATGGGTGCAACGATATTAGTGACCCTGAATAGTTTGAGATTGTTGAAAAGAAAATAAGAAGAACGTGCGATCTTAGGTGATCGCACGTTTCTTTATATTGAGTGAGTGTTTGAGGAGAACTCGAATGTCCCATTATCGGCCACTCGCGTACAAAAGTGAGTCTGAATGTCCTATTATCGGCCACTCGCCGATAACATAACTATCACCTTTCAACCAAATTATGATATTCTATCTATACTAATATAAAGAAGGGGTGAAGTGATGGAGTTATTGATCAACTTATTAACTGAAGATTTACTGTGGAAGTATATTTTCTTTAAATTACTCTATTTAATTCCATACTTCACTGCCTTTTTATTCTTACTGATTCACACGATTGCACATGTTAAAGTAAGTGCAGAGTGGATTGAAGTCAGAAAGATTAAACATAAAGTAACGTATACGTATCTATTGATTTCCAAAACGCTAATATGGCGTATTAAGTGTCTGTCCAGACAGTCCGATGAGGTAGCGGCATCTCCTATATATTAATTTCACATTAATATATAGGAGGACATAAATTGAAAAAATTCACAGTTTTACTCACAGCATTATTATTACTACTTACAGGGTGCGCGCCAAAAGAGGATGGTCTATTTCATCAGTCACTGGTGGAGCCATTTGCGCAGTTGATAAAATATTTTGCGAGTTTCTTTGATGGAAGCTACGGTATGGGGATTGTACTTGTTACGGTCTGTGTACGGCTTGTACTCATGCCGATGATGCTGAACGCAACGAAACGTCAGAAGGTTATGCAAGGCAATATGAAGCTTGCTCAGCCTGAGATTAAAAAATTGCAGGATCAGATCAAAGTTGCAAAAGATGAAGAGGAGAAAGCACGACTATCACAAGAACTTTTAAAAGTTTACAGCAAATATAATGTAAATCCATTAAACATGGGCTGTCTTCCGGTCATCGTACAGATGCCGATATTGATGGCGTTATATTTTGCGATAACGCATAGTAAGGATATTGCAACTCAAAGTTTTCTCTGGTTTAATCTGGGGAGTCCAGATATCATGATGATGGTGATTGCAGGCGCATTATATTTCTTGCAGTCTTGGATATCATTGCAATATATGCCGGAAGCAACGCGTAAACAAATGCGACCGATGATACTGATGAGTCCGATGATGATTATCTTCGTCAGCTTCCATTCACCAGCAGCACTGCCATTATATTGGTCTGTCGGTGCAGTCATCTTAATCACCCAGCAATATATATCGAATAAACTTTATAACTAAGTAACTTAAACGTCGTCAGCTTCCATTTCTGGCGACGTGTCTCTTTGCTCAAAAAAAGCATTTATATAATGGATGATGTATAATGAAATTATATTATGAGAATCAGGTGAGCGTATGAACAGTGCTATGACAATCAGTTATCAATTACAGACTGAGCGGTTGATAATTGATGCTTTATGTGCACAAAATTTAGAAGAGGTGCTGTCGAAATATAAGTACGACAGCAAATATATTCAAGAAGTTTACAAACAGCATATGATGCCAGGACGTATTGGTTATGGGACGTGGTTATTGAAGCTGGAGGATACTTTCATTGGTGAAATCTCCCTCAGTGGACCACCGAGCTGGCATCATGAGATAGAAATCGGCTACCACATACGCTGTAACTATAGACGTAACGGCTATGCTTATGAAGCGATAAGCTGTCTTATAGCGCATTTAACACAACATCATGACAAACTGACGATTAAAGCATCGGCACTAATCGATAATACAGCATCTCAGCGTTTACTTGAGACGTTAGACTTTATATGTACGAATATAGATGATAGCTATTATTATTATGAATATGAATTTAATGGAGTGATGACATGCGTATAGGAATCATTGGTGCGGGTATCGGTGGTTTAACCGCAGCGATATTACTAGAACGTCTTGGACATAGCGTAGAAGTACTAGAAAAGAGACACGTATTAAAACAAGAAGGTGTAGGTCTTGGTATCGGTGAAAACGCGATACGTGCACTTGAACGTTATGATATTGCTGAAGATATAAAAAGAGACGGCAATATTTTGATTGAAGCTCAGCTAAGAGATGCGAACGATACATATTTAAATCGTGTGATCTTTAATAAAGCTGGAGAAGATAATATTACGATACAGCGCAGTTCACTGCATAATATACTACGTTATCATTATAAAGGGAATGTAAGATTGATTAAAGAGGTCGTCAAGATTACAGACTTTGATGCAGGAACAATTAAAATGAATGATGGTACTAGCAACCAGTATGATCTCATTATTGCAGCGGACGGGCTGCACTCTCAAGTGCGCAGACAGATGTTTCCAGGTAGTGAGGCGAAGTATCAAGGATATACATGCTTTAGAGGAACGAGCGTGAATCCAGGGCTGAACGACAAGACAGCGTTAGAATACTGGGATGCGCGTGGCAGATTCGGGATTGTTCCTCTGGGAGATAATGAAGTCTACTGGTTTTTATGTATTAATGCCCTTGAACGGGATACAGAGTTCAGAAACTATAATCTGAAGAAGTTAAAGCGATACTTTGAAGAATTTCCTCATGCAGTGACTAATGTTTTAGACAATACAGTCGGTGAACCATTACATCATGATATATATGATATTGAACCGCTTAAGACATTCGTAAAAGGACGTGTCGTATTACTAGGGGATGCGGCACATGCAGCGACACCTAATATGGGGCAAGGTGCATCGCAGGCCATTGAAGATGCAGTTTGTCTCGCCAACCAGTTAGAACAATACCCATTGAAAGAAGCACTTGCAAATTATGACCGATTAAGTGTTCCGCATACGAAGAAAGTCATACTGAAGTCCCGTAAGATAGGGAAAGCTGCTCAAAGTGAATCGCAGCTGTTTATTCAATTACGTAATAAAGTCGTAAAAAATATTCCTGAATATGTCTTGAATAAGCAGACAGAATTTCTGAATAGAAGACCATTAAATTGAAATAAGAACGTCGTGTTACAAAGATGTGAGCAACACTCCAAAAGTTAGATTTGAAAATCTTAACTCTGGAGTGTTTTGTTTGTAATCACACGTTATTTGTATAATAAATAAGGCTAATTAAACGATTACCGATTGAAATCCAAAAAATGATAACAGTTAATAATTTAGAAGACACTAATGCTTTCCATCATTATCAAGTCGTCTTGTGAAACATATCCAATTTGTTTTCTTGAGACATAGAGATTAACATCCTTTTGTAGATGATTCATAAATTATAATCTTTTCAAATTATATATAATTTTTTCAAGGTTTTCTGTAGTTTTGTTTTCGCCTTTTTTTATGCTGAAAAATAAGGCTGTCTCTATCTCTTTCATATCTACGAGTGATAATAAATTAAGTTTCATTAAAGCAAAATATTTATAGAAAACTAGTTGAGGATAACAATAGGTATTATTATTCACGAAGACAAATTCTATAGCTGTGCATGAAATATCATACATCTCTTTGTATTCTTCAAGCTGAAAGAGAAGCCTTAGGTAATTATATGCAACCTTGAATAACAGATCCTCATATGCATTACTTGTTATCGCAATTCTATAACCTTTCGAGAAATACTCTTTAGCTTTCTCTGACTGATTATTTTCCATTGACAGAATCCCCAAGCTATTCAGAGTTCTTATCTTAAGATTATCCTCCATAGTATCACTGTGTTCAGAGTAAAAAATCTCTAATTTTTCGAATGAATTATTATTTCGTGTATAATTATCTGTTACTAATGATACATACATAATATAAATTGAGTCATTAAAGCTTAATTTTTCTTTATCTATCACGCTAATAAGATTTTGTATTTTACCATATTCTCTAATTTTCAATAAATAGTCTATGCGTTCCTTATCTATTAAAAATTCATTTTCTATTCTTTTTATTCTATTTTCATAGACTAGATCATCTAAAGAAACTTCCAATTTCTCAGCAATCTTCACTAGAAGACTTGCTAAAGGTATTATCTCGTCTTTCTCTATCTTGCTAATTTGACTTTAAGTGCATATCCCATCTGATAGCTCACCTTGAGTCATATTAAGTTGTTGACGGCGATTTTTAATTCTTTTTCCTATTTTCATAAATTAACCCTTTCTTATTATATAGATATATATTATATATTCATATATTACATAATATAT
>NZ_PPRM01000006.1 GCF_002902665.1 Macrococcoides caseolyticum | reverse complement strand
CATAGTCCCAGTGTTTGCAGTTATATATGCTATATACTATTATCAATATGCCAATATGCCGCTTTGGGCAGTATTATTTTTACTAGTACTTTTTTTAATCTTATTATTTTCAGAATATAAAAATGGACAGAAAAGCTATAATGAAAAAGTTAATAAAGAACTAGAAAGAATGAAAAGCAAAGATATGTAATAAATCCCACATGACATTGTCATGCGGGATTATTTTTATCGTAATTTTTGTATTCATAAAGTGTAACTAACGAAATTACAGCAAGTGTGATAGGTACAAAGCTGACATAGCTTAAGAAGATATTATTGTGATTTAATGAATGATATGTATTTCCATCACTATACATATAATCTATATATTCATTTGCAAACCCTAAAATGTATTGCAAAATCACCATCGTTGAAATAACGATGGTATTAATTATGAACATAATAATTGTAGTGATCAGATAATATTGTTTTGTCATAGCGATTTCCTCTTTTGTTTCTTCTCCATCTCCCGAAACTGTTCTTCAAGCAATCCATCTTTCTCAGCGACGAGTTTCAGTGTTAACGGAAATAGCACGATGACTAAAGCAAGCGCGATAATCATCAAGACTGTAAGGAGGGGTATGGGTACTTTAATTAGCGGCGCTCCTATGATCAGTATGAGTTCCACTAGCAGCATTAATCCATATGATTTCGCCATTCTTTTGTTTGAGATATATTGTCTACCGCCACACTTCGGGCATATGACGATAGTATCCGTAGAAGGTTTCCATCCCACTTTCATGCGTTCTTTAAAAGTGAATTTGTAATTACAGTGTACGCATTTCATCTTTAAGCCCCCTATTATCTTCTGCTGTTTATTTTGTGAATACACATCATGGCAAGACCAATTTTACCTTTATCAGTATCTAGGCGATGAAAGATTTCATAGGTATTCGTAGAGATAGATTGCTATAGTGAACATCAATACAGAAATTGATAAATAGATCATCATCGCCTTCTTAAATTGGTCACTGAGCACCTAGTTCACCTCTTACCTAAAATATACCATATAAAGGATAAAATTCTATATATTTTTTAACATGATAATATCTATCTGTTCGTCGTCGCCCATGAAAAACGCATGTTGGTCGACTTTCATAAAGCCCATCTTCTGATAGAAATCAATAGCGTTTGTATTCTTCTCCCACACACCGAGCCAGATGTGTTCACATGATAATGCACGCGCTTTTTGAAGAGCATGCTGGTATAGTGATTGTCCTAATCCATGTTTCTGAAATTGCTTCAGAATATAGATACGCTCAATTTCCAGATGATGTTCATCAAATGGTTCAGTCTGTGCGTCCTTTATATTTAACTTTAAATAGCCGGCAAGCTGTTCTTCATGAAATATAAAATAGAAGAATGAATGTGGATTTGAAAGTTCTCGTTCTACTTTTTCATCTGTAAAAGCCGTCTTCAAATAATGATCAATATTTTCTTTTTTATTTTGAGCTCTAAACGTTTCATCAAATGTCTGATATGCGATATGCTGCAATGCTTGCTTGTCCTCTATTGTACATGGTTGAATCATGTCATCACTCCTTTTGTTAAAATATAACATAAAAAAAAGACCAGAACATCATGTTCTGATCTCGGTCTACGGAGGGAGAAGGATTTGAACCAACGCAAGCTATAAAGCTTCTAACCGATATAAATATCGGTCCCCTTAACCAGGCTTGGGTATCCCTCCAAAATTCAATTACCTTAATATTATATGATAAAAACAGACATATTTCAAGTTTATTGTTAAATTTTCTTTGTCTAATTTAAAATGTTATTATAAAGTGAAATTAACAGTATATAAAGGAGTGGACACATGAAACGATTAAGCTATATCGTAATATTAACATTATTACTTGCAGCATGTGGGAATGCGAAAGAAAAAGAGGCACCAGATGCATCTGGTGAGAATGTTAAGAAGTATGACCTCGTCTATGCAGAAGTGCTGAATAACGGCAGTGAGAGCAAGATGTCCATGGAAGTCGGATATAAGGATAATAAAAAGTTAAAGTCTGAACGATTTGATACAGAAAATGTCACGGAGCACATTCTTAAAGATGAAAGTGCTAAACCATATATTTTAATTAAGAAAAATGATGTTCACATTTTCAGACAGCCATATATCATCTTTGATAACGAAGGTGAATTTGATGCTAAAGTCGAGAAGAAATCTGTTGTGGAGTAGATCAATATGAAAACTTTAAAAATATGCGGAATATTATTATTGCTACTGATGATACCAGAAACAACTGATGCAGGCGGTACACAAAGTTCGTCAAGTTCAGGCTCATCATCGAGTACCAGTTCGAGTAGTTCAGCACGATCATCTACTACATCGAGTGCCGCAGTAAACGCATCACGTATCAATACTATGAGTCGAATGAATAATACGTCACGTATGAATTCATCACAAAACTTACAGCGTGCAAAAGCAAATGCAGTAACACTTACACCACCTGTACGCAACAAAATGATACAACCATTAAAGTACCAGGCGGCACATAATCAGTTTGTGAACAATCAAATATTTTACGGTGCTATGTACGGACATTCTTCAAACGTGCAAAGACAGCAAGCTTTAATCAGACAACAACTCAGCAACCGAAAAGCGTATACGATAAGCGTTAAGCGAAATGGAAGAGAACGCTTATATGTCGTGTCAAAAGAAATTTATGAACGTGTAGAAAGTGGCGATACGGTGCATGTTAAGAATGGTGTCGTGACATTGAACGAGTGAGGCTGGGATGGTGTTTTGTAGGTGACGGACTTCTGCATAGTTCGACACCTAAAGTTGGTTTTGTCCTCTTCCACTTGTCCTAAGTGGCGGACTTCTGCATAGTTCGACACCTAAAGTTGGTTTTGTCCTCTTTCACCTATCTAGGTGGCAGACTTCCGTGTAGTTCGACACCTACAGCTGGCTTTGTCCTCTTTCACTTATCCTAAGTGGCGGACTTCTGCGTAGTTCGACACCTACAGCTGGCTTTGTCCTCTTTCACTTGTCTAGGTGGCGGACTTCTATATAGTTCGTCACTTTTATTTTATAAAAAGCCATTTCCATCTAAACATTCCAGAAAATATCGAAAGTCAGAACTCCGAATATCTTCAGTCATCGCTTCAAAAGGAATATAGCAAAGTAACAATTCACTTAATTTCTGAGCTTGTCCATAAATTTTAAAATTCGATACTTTTTTTCCGTCTTTTGATTCTAAGACGATAGATACCCCTCTGCCAGAATTATGTCTTCCGATGAGTGAACGATAGGTAAGTTCAGATCCTAGAGGGTATGTATCGTCTCCTTTATCTTTATATGCAGCATCCATGATTTTATTAAGTGCATGTTTATCACTAATATGAAATAGTTTATAAATATACAGTGGGTCAACTTCTTCATCATTGTGATAATCATCATGATGAATTGAATGAACCGGTATTTCAAACGCTTTATATTGTTTCAGCAGTGCTTCAATATTTTCTTTATCATTAGATAACCGTCTCATCTTGTTATAACGTTTGAACATTGCTTCATAAGTCATGATATACCTCCATCAACGTCTTACCTTCAATGATTTCTCTTAGCCGCTTTATATTAGGTTCTATCACCTCTTCATCGATATAAGCATATGAAAATCTTATTTTATCTTTATCTGAAGTTGGATAGATTTCTCCTGGTTGATCAGTTATTTTAATCTGGTAGATTTAAACGTAATCCTTTTTCTTTATACTATCATAAGGGAGGTCTTTCATATGATTCAATCAATTTTGCACGGATTCTTACTCGCATTCGGGTTAATATTACCGCTCGGTGCACAGAATGTGTTTGTTTTCAATCAAGGTGCAAACTACAAAAGCTTTAAAAAAATCATACCTGTCATTGTTACAGCGGGGCTTTGTGATACTTTGCTCATCTTACTTGCAGTGTTTGGTGTTTCATTATTATTAAATCAATATCCAGCGCTTCAACTAATTATCTATTCTATAGGTTTCATATTCCTGCTTTATATGGCATGGTCGCTATGGCATGAATCACCAAGCTCTAAATCTGATAGCCCACCCATGTCCGCAAAGAAACAAATAAGCTTTGCGCTTTCAGTATCTTTATTAAATCCTCATGCCATCATGGATACAATCGGTGTGATTGGTACAAATGCTGCAATGTATCAACACGCTGAAAAAATAGTATTTACTATAACCACAATCTCTGTTTCATGGATATGGTTTGTATCGCTCGGATTAATCGGAAAGCTTGTCGGGAACATCGATCAAGAAGGTAAATTTATCTTAGTACTTAATAAAGTGTCGAGCATTATAATTATTGCTGTAACTTTACTGATAGCGAAAAATATTGTTGAGATAATTTAATTTTATTGTTGATTAAAAATGTACTAATAATTACAATTATCAATCCGATGACGATGTTCAAGACAAGAAGATTAACGTCAAATATTACAAGGTAGATTCTTTACCACTCAAAATGTCATATATATTTGACACCATTATTGTTATGTTATATATTGTAAATGTCATATATATACGACTTTCCTAGGAGAAATAAATATGAACAATGTACGTACATACAGAAAAAATCTTAAACTCTCACAGCTCGATCTTGCAAAGAAAATACAAGTTTCAAGACAAACCATCAATTTAATAGAAAATGATAAATATAATCCTTCATTGGATTTATGCATAAAAATTGCATTAGCTTTAAATACAGATTTAAACACTCTATTTTGGGTGGACATCGAAGGAGAAGATTCAGAATGAAAATATTGGACACCGATTATCTCTCTTCATTTATGGGGCTAGATATGACAAATGATGAATATCAACGTCAGCAAGGTTATATCATTTTAGCGAACTGTTTTAATTATTTATTTTATCTCATTGTGGCAAGTATGTTTATAAGCTTAATTTGGGATATCTCTCATCAGATGTTTTCAACTGGCACAATATTAATGTTTTTAATCTTACAAGGAATTAGCATATTCATAATTAATCAAAATAGAAAAACACAATCAGATATTACAGAAGTTTACTCTGATGAAGATTACCAATCCGAAATTAATAAACTAAAGAGACAAAGTGTTAAATTAGGCCTATATTGGGGCACATGCATGTATGTAATGATTGAAATATTATTTAAAATCATTTCCGGAGAAACATATGAGTTTGACTGGTTTAATTTATTTATCTGGATCATCGGTGGGTTATTCTTTGGTTTATCGATGTATTTCATCGGAAAAATGAAAATTAAAAAGGCTACTGAGGATGAGGTGGAATGATGTTTACAATAAACGAAAAATTAATGAAACGTAATGTGGGTTACGCTAATGCACGTGATGAATATCAGAAATCAGTGATAGTTAAATTTCTAGCTCAATGTACTGTTATTAGTTTTTATCTATTACTTACGGCATGTTTCATTAGTTTAATTAGTGATGTACTATTTAAACGATTATCTATTGCTACACCTTTACTATTTATGTTACTCCTTTTTGTCTTTATGTATATTTTTACTTTAAGCAATAGATTGGTGAAAACGATGCATAGTCAATATGTGGAGGTTTATGATGCCACACAATATAATCTTTTCATTAAATCGTTAAAGTTAAAGAGTTTACACATTTTTATTTTTCTAGTTCTATCTAGCCTTATATATGAATTATATATCGGACATTTATTTTTTGAAAAACCTATCATACTAGATCTATTCGACGTATTAGGAGCAGTTGCTCAAGCATCGATACTAACGGTCTCACTCTACTTTTTAGGTAAGTTGATGATGAGCAGAAATTTTTAATTAGGATACTCAATCAGAATAGCAAATGAACAAAAATAAGGAACAGATGGAATATCTGTTCCTTGTTTATTTTTTTAAGGCTTTCGAAAATTTGAGACTCTTTATTATATCGTTCTTGTAAATTTTTTTACATGACTCTATATTTGAATCTTTATTGTAAAATATTCGATAGTGATTTAATAAATATCTCACTTGTTCCAAACCTTTCATTTCAAATGTTCTAATTTCCACAATGATATCTCCTTTAATTAATGGATTTAAAATAGTATATTTCAATCTATCTTACTCTATCAATATGGGCCAACTTCAGTAGCTCTACTCTGTTCCTAGCAGCATCTTGGCTCATGTTTATTTTTTATGGGCCAACTTGAGCAGCTATCCATAAACAAAAAAACCGACCATCATTTCTGATGATCGGTGATAATTAAATTACATCATTCCTGGCATGATTTATGCACAAAAACTCAATTAAATAGATGATAAAAACGTTGATTTAAAGCCTTTTTATATAATCATAACGTTTATTTTTTTATGTTTTTTTATCCTGTTATGACCAAATTATGACCATTGTAGTATCTGCTGAAACATGCTATAATTAAGGTACTTAATTAATTGTCTACACAACTTCGTTTTGTTATTAAGCCCCTATATTATTATAGGGGTTTTTATTATGTTTAACTGTTTTTATTAGTTTTTCACCCTTCGATATAAGCGATTTTAAGCACAGTTAGTGGGCTACTACCTTACTTTTTGTTTTTCGATGCGTCTGAGGGCGTTTCTCCGACACAAAAATAACCCCAATTATGAGGTTATTTGTACTTTTTAGCATAGATCGTAAGTGTATGGTTTTGTCCGTCGTCATTCTGCAATGATTCAATTTTATATTCTTCATTCTTCCATTTAACACGATGATTCAATTCTATTCCCTCACGATAGCGAATAATAAACCTTACGGGAATTTCCGAGCCTTCCACACCACTCATTATAAAGTCATTCCCTTTAATCGTCTTAACGTCTGCCCAGGGTTTTGCGATAATCACTTCTTGTTCCTCGAATGCTTCCGGTCCATAACTTTCAGTTGTATAAATTTTAATTCTATTATTGAAGTTTAATGCCATAATATCCCTCTTTTCTGTGTTGTTCAAATGTTTTTTTAATTTACTTAGAATAATTACCGTATCCACTTTTCAAAATATAAAAATTACACTAAATATCCTTTATTATCATGTATAATATTTCTATAAGGTGGTGAATTTAATGAAGAAAATTTATACGTTAGAATTTTTAGATGGCTCAAAAATTGATATTTATGATAATACTGTCATAGCTGGCATTGTTAACCATGATGATGATGAAACATTTTATTCAAAAGTAGTTTATGAAGATAATTGGAATGGTGATTATAAATCTCCTAAATCACTTAACACTTATGACGTACATATAGGCGTGATGGGTTTTTATAGTTCCGTTGATATGTTCTTTATTCATAACGACGAATATAATCATAAGGCTTTCAAAACTTCATCAATCAAAGCTATTCAATTTTAATTTTTTCAGTCACTCTTTTTTTGAGTGGCTTTTTTTATACCAGCTATCACATCGTTCTTAAAAATTGTTCATAGTTATCAAATAAACCGACATACGCATCTAATAATGAAGCTGTACCGTCTATTCTGCGTTTAGGTGATTGATTCTTGATAGGTACAATATTACCGTTCCTATCTGTTTCTACGCCCGTATTTGATAAGCACCACTTTAATATCGGGTGGTTATTGTAGTTTACTTTTTTCTTTTGCAAGTCTGCACCAAGATTCTGCATAGGAAGTGACAATGTTCTTGCCCCCTGATGCGTTCTAATCATCTTGAAGCCGAGTGCTTCCATTTCATCAACCCAATACCTCGCTGAATAGTTATCATAATATATCCATAATGGTGTGATTTCATACTCGTTTAACATTTCAGTAAACCATGCTGTAATATCTGAATAGTTGATTGTGTTACCGTTGCATAGTCGCAATAACCCTCGTTCTTCCCACTTGTCGTATGGTATTTTATCTTCAAATACACGCTTTTCAAGATTATCTTTAGGAAGCCAATACATTTGATGTACATATCTTTTTTCTGTCGCTGGATCTATAAACAGTAACGTGGCACAACTTAAATCGGTTGTGATACTTAAATCTGCACCACCTATGGCATACCAGCCGGCAAAATCTTTTATATCGAATGTTTCTTCATTGTTTAAATCATCGAATGTGAGCCATGATTTGTGCGTTGTTTCCCTTACATTAAAGTCTTTAGTAAGTATTCCTGCTAAGTCGTTAGGATTATTCTTTGCACGTGCAACCTTACGTTCCAGGTCCTCAACCTTCTTCGATATATTTAACGCTGGGTTTGATTTCTGCCAACACGTTGCATCTTTATATTCTTCTTTACTATCTAATTCATACATGACGGGTAGGAAGTTATCATCTGCAAAGTTACCGTCTGCAACATTACAAGCGTACTCGTATAGATCATCAAATATTGTCCCTCGATGTGTACCTGCTGTCGTTATCATAATTAATAATGGCTGTGTACGTGCTGACTGTGATTGCTTCATTACTTCATATAAGTTTCTGTCTTGAATAGAATGTAATTCATCTATCACGACAAGATGTGCGTTCAACCCGTCCAATGAATTAGAGTTCTTGCCAAGTGACATCATCTTGCTGAAATTGTGTTCAAAATATAAATCACTTTTGCGTTTTCTGATATACCTGTTCAAGTCCGGGCTTTGTTTAATCATTTCAAGTGACTGTTCAAATAATATGTTTGCCTGGTCCTTCTTTGATGCAACTGAATATATTTCTGCACCACTTTCACCGTCTGCAATCATCATATATAACGCTATAGCACTCAACATTGTTGTCTTCCCGTTCTTACGCCCTACAAAGAAAAATGATTCTGTATAACGTCTGTATCCTGTTTCCTTATCTACAAAGCCGAATAGAGCCGATATATAAGCCTTCTGAAATAATGCGAGTTCTAATGGCTTTCCGGCGTATTCACCTTTAGAGTGCCTGCAAAAGTTCTCAATAAACTCAATAGGACGATTCCCTTTTCTTTCATCATACTTATATCGTGGGTGATACGTTATATCGTTCACTAGCTTTTCATACTGATTCTTTACACGATTAGACACAACAATGTTACCGTCTTTTATCTCTTGCCAATATTCAAGAATATAGTTAGCCATTCTTTACAAATTCCATAAATGCGTCTGATTCTTGCACCTTATCGGGAATTAATGACAAGAGTTGTTTATACGTTGCGTTATACTTTGTAATTGTTGTGTTGTATGACTTCATCGCTGGGTTTTCTTTAAGGTAGGATTGACTACCCTGTGTGAATATATATGTTGCACCATGCTGTTTAACCGTCTGCTTTAATTCTTCCATCGTTGCTTTCATGAAATACAATTCTTCCAATAGATCATAAGCGACGGGTTTATTAATATTACTATCTTCATCAATACGCTTTTTAAGTTTTTCTAAGTTGATATAACTGTTGTCCTTCTTCATTTATTCTACACCTTCCTTTATTCATCTAACCCCTAAATATTCAAAACATCATGGAGGGGAGAAGTTAACCCCCGCATCGTTCCCCGACGCTCTTTTTTCTCAAAAATAAGTGGGGGGCATTCTAAATTTTTATTACGTTTCCATTTTTATCAAATTTCAGTTCGTCGTCGATTGTTCCTTTTCCGAAGTGTTCCTTATTGTGACACGTCTGACATAATGCTTCTAGGTTATCAAAACCATAAGCTATTAATGGATCTAGCACATTCATATCGTTTAACCACTCTTTATGGTGACATATCGTTGCTACATCTCCACAACGTTCACATATATAGTGTTTAGATGACATATAAGCGTTCCTACAGTCCTTCCATGTCTTCTGCCTATAAAACGATTCTGATATGCTTCTAGTCATTGTATGAACGTCCTAATGCTGTTAAAGATACAATCAAACTCTCTATCGTTCGCTTTAAACGTTCGCTGTCCTTTGTTTGAGGGTCAAACCATAGCTGTAATATAAACCCTGCTGTTGTCTTTGCTAATGGCACCGGCTCGCCATAGTCCCAACGTCTGCCTGTTGTCAGATATAAGTATTCCGGTATCGCTTGTAACAATGGCTTTATAATTTCATCGTTATAATCACCATCAACTCTTAATATACTTCTTGCTTCTTCTATTGTTAGTATCATCTTCTCACCTCTATATATTAATAAAGGACACCAGCATTTACTGATGTCCGTTGTGTATTACAATGAATCTGAATCTGCTGTTGTTAATTTAACGAATGCTTCATCAACTAACACTTTAGTATCTGCAACTGCAACAACACGATAATCAACTAATGCACTTCTGAATGATGATTCACGTGATTGTTCTAACATCATACCTTCCGGCAAGTTGTAACCAAGATAATTGAAGTTACCAAGAATGATAGTACCGTCCGGCACATAGTCGTCGATAACTACTTCTTTACCAAGAATATGCCCTACACTTTCATTCTGTAAATCAGATACGAATAACGGACGTTTGTTGTTATCCATTAAGTTGTACACTGTGTTGTATAAAGTAGTGTTTGACATTACAAACTTTGCACCTGCTGAATAGCCACGTTTCATTAATGCTAATGCTTTAGTAAAGTCTGTATAGCTTCCTGTCATTTCAAAACTATTTGTTTCAGACCAATCAACGCCTTTTAGAATACCTTCACCCTGATTAGATCCTGTACCATTGATAAGTGTATAGTCTAATGTTTCAACTACTGCATTTGTAAGTTCTTCAACAAGATATGATTCAAACGCTGATACACTCATTGTTTTAGCTTTAACAGAGATAGAGAATACTTTAACAATCTCGTGTCCGTCGAATTGAACGAATGTAGCTTGAGGGCGTTCTGCTGATACTTCTTCACCTTCTGTATGCCATTGTGCTTTGTCTGTAGGCGTACCAATCGGAATCTTAATTTTTGTCGGCATATTGAATCGTCTTACATGATTGATTAAGCCACCCTGCGTGCGTGCTAAACGAATAACTTCGTTAAGTGTTTGTTCCGGTAATACTGCTGATGAATTAGAAGCTGAAGCAAATTCACCTTTACGATATTCTGCTTCTTGCTGTTCCATAGCTTTATTGAATGTACGTTGTTCAATATCCGTTAAATTTTGTCCTAGCATTGTTTTAAAGAACGCTGAACGGTATTCTTTAGATCCAAAGATATTATCTTTCGGTACTTCGTTATGTCCTTTAATTTGTTGTGATGTGATTGGGTTGAATGCTCGTTGTTCCAAGTTTTCGTTCTCCTTTTCGTTGATGTTTTCTTTTGCTTGATTAAGTCCTTCGATTTCGATATTTAACTTTACAATGTCGGCGTTCGGGTCGTTCTCGATAGTTCCTTTGATTTGTCCTGCTCGTGTTTCGATTTCTTCTAGTGATGCGTTTCTATAATGGTTAAATGCTTCCTGTACTGTATTAAACATAATTATTTAATCTCCTTTATTAATAGTTTATTTAAACCGAGTAATGCCTGATTCTTTGCCTGTGCTTTAAGTTCTGCGTCCTGTATCTGCTGGCGTGCTTCAACACTCGCCTCTTGATACGCTGGATAGTTCACGACTGAAAACTCTAGCACCTTATCAATCTTATTTATGATTCTTGTTCTTGTGTTCACATCATAATGGCTACCGTCTTTATTGCATGTGAACCCGAATGACATACCTGTCAGATCGCCCCGTTTTACTGCCGTATAAACAGAGCGTGCTTCTTCTGTGTCGGGTAGTTTAGCCCTAAAGTGCATACCTACATCATCGGTCCATATATCCATTGTTTTAGGCGATTTCGCTAAAGGTATACGATTCATATCATGCGATACTAAAAGTCTTGTATCGTTCAATTTAAGACCGTCTAAAGCGTTACGCTTAATCACTTCTGTATATGAGCCTGTAGGCGTATGAATTTCTGTCGGCTTATTAAAAACAATTGCTGTGCCTTCAAGTACCATTTCATCACTTTGGGAATCTGTTTGTATTTCTGCTGATCTAATTTCTTTCATCTGTTGTCACACCTTCCATTTGATATGTTTTAGCGATTGATTTATCAATGTAATTTAATGACTGTATACGTTCGTCCCCGTCCTCTACACGTGGTAAGTTCAATAAATCGAGTGCTTGATTTGTTGTAAGTACGCCAAGTGGTAACAATTCTTTTATGACTGTTGCTTTTGATTTCGTACTTGCATATTGTAAGCGTGATGATTCATATACAATCCTGTTACTAAAAGACTTCTCACGTTCTGTGAATATTTTTTCAGTAAGTTCTAAACTTATTTGAATTGCGAATGGCTCGATAACTGATTCAAAGAATGACTGCCATTGGTCCTCGTTATAATTCCCCGATACAATATCGCCATTGATTCCGAGATAGTCATATATCTTCTCTTTAACTGCCTGCACCTGATTTGATTCAACGTGCGTTTCAGACGGGTTTAATGGCGTATAATCTGTTGTTGCATCTATCGGAATGACACCACCATTGTTAGCCATTGTGAGATAGTTATTCATAAATTCTTCTTTTGCTTCTTTTAACTTACTAGGACTTAATGCCTGGTTATACTTCACGATGCCTCGAATCTGTGCCGAGTTCTTTATTGCTACGTCCATTCCCTCATTCTGTGTATGAGCCAAGTTTAATGCTGGCATGATTGCGTTATTATCATCACCAAGTAAATCATTTGAATTAAAGTGCCTGCGTAACGTCGCTACTTCATTCATGTTTAAGTGAACGATCTTACCACTGTCAAACAAGAATTTAATGTACATCTCACCTGTGCTGTCCGTTACATATTCAACGCTTGTTGCTGATAATGGATATAGTCCTGTTAGATTGCCTTTATCGTCCTTCTGTACATAGATAAAAGCATTGTTATATAAATAGTAGTGTGTCGCCACCTTATATAAGAAGTCGTAACCACTCATATATGGATTAGGTCGATACTGTAATATACGGTTGATTCTTGAATACTTATCTTCCTTCATTCCGTCATATACGTGTCTACCCGATAATTTACCAATATGTTTAGCAATACTGTCTACTGCTGAACGGTAAATATCGCTTGAATATGCGTCGCCATTAAAACTCGAAAATGATTTAAAGCTACCTGTTAGCATTTCAAAGTTCTGCGTTGCCTGGCGTTCTAACTTGTCGATACCAAGTATTTTGTCTATGAATTTTACCAAATAACCAAACCTCCTAAAGAACATCAGTTCTTATTTTTCTATAATTACAGTACATACGTTCGCTATATTTAATACCATTATACCATGGGGGAGTATATAAAGCTAGTGGTGTCAAGGGTTAGAACGATTTTTCGTTATATAATTGAGATACGTCTTACCGACTTTACCACGGTAAGTAAAATCATACTGTGGTACACTCAAAGCCTTATACACCAACACTTTCAGAAGATTTTACCGTATTACCGACTAAATATCGAAAGTTAGTTTATATATATACTTTCTTCTTATTCTTTTTTTATATTAAGTTATATAAATAATACGGTAACACGGTAAAAATCGTTCAAACTATTGGTATGACTGACTTTATTCGTACCGTGTTACGCTTTTTAAAATGTGGTAATACCGTCTTTACTGTGGTAATTCTAATTAATTATTTTAATTTTGTCGTTTTGATACGAACGATATGTTTTATCTCGTTTGACATCGTATGTGACGTGTTCTCGCTTTGCTAATTGGGTTATCGTTTTAATATGGCTGTCTGATGATAACTTTCTATCTTGACCACTTTTCCAGTCGTCCGGTAAATAACGTTCAAATTGTTGTTTAAACTTTCGTTCACTTAAAGGCTTATAATTGTTTCTATCACAGAAATTCTCATAAACCATATATACAAATTGCTGTGGTAAATATTTAATGTTAAACTCTTTATTCCATTCATCAAAAACTGCAATTTTAAAGTCATACACTGGGTCATTATCTGCCATGAACGATCGCATCTTTTCTTGTGATGCTTTAGGAATTACAAAGTTTACAAAGTCCATTTTTATCGCTTTGAATAGTGCGTATTCCAACACTGATTTATCTTTAATGTATGTGTCTTTGATGTTCCTATTCTCTACTGATCCATTAAAGTTTGCGTTAAATGGCACAATTAATATTCTTCGTAAATTACCATGTGTTTTATCTTTAAAGCGTGGCATTCCGTTTGTAGATTGAATGACTGTGCAATAAAAATTAGTGCTGTATGGTTGTTTACGCTTAAATTCAACAAGCACTGGGTCACCGGATACAACTGATTTAAATGTGCTGGAATCATCAATATAAACGCCTACTGGTACATCATCACCAATACACACGGTTTTTCCAAAGAGAACACTTGTCCTAAATTGCTGTTCAAACTCATCTACTTTTAGATACGCTACATTCTCACCACCGACGATATATTTTATAAAGTCCTGGTACGTACCTTTTGAATTGTTCCCCTCGCCTACAAGAAATATTGCCTTCTTCCTTGTGTAATTACCGTTTAGACTGTCATTGACTACCTGCCATAACAAAGTTTCAATTTCATCATCATAACAAGCAATCTCTTTTATCCATTCGTCTACGTCCCAACCATCTATGATAGGTTTAGGGGCATTCTCAACGTAATTCGTACTTACTTTAGTAGTAAATATATAGTCGCTGTTAAAAGGTTCTAGTGTGCCTGCATGTCGATTATAAACACCGTTCCCCACTGGTATTAAGTGGGGTTTCTGTGTCTTTTCTCGTATATCTGCACGATTGCGTATATGATATATTACTTCTTCTGCCCTATTATTATTGAGTGAGGGTTCTAACCACGATAAATACTTTTTTATAATTCCATAGTTTTGCGTATATATCCCTTCATTTTCAAGATACATTGCAATTTTTGTATTTTCTTCATTATCAAACAATACAAATGGTATCTCTTCCATGATGATTGATGCACATAGCCATGTCGGTAATGCTTTCGGCTTATTTCCGTTCCTGCCATTCGCTTCCCAATCTGAAACAAGTTCAGCAAGTCTTACTTCTCTAATTCGTATCAGTCGTTTTCTTAACGGTAGTTTTTTGATTTTACTTATTTCTTGTGCTTCTCGTTCTGCTTGTTGTTGCACTTCATTTAATAGACTGTTTACGATACCTGCTCACCTCGTCTTTCTGTTTCTTTTTTTACGACTGATTTAATAATTGTGCTTAATTCTTTTTCACTTAATGGATCTATAAGAGAATTATTCCAGTGCTGGATAAGTGCCACCGTAATTTTTAAAGGGATATACCGTCTTAACAACAAGCCTACTAATGAAGTACAAGCGTTGTTTCTTCCCTCTCCCTCTTTTAGTTGTCCGTATGCTATATCCCAATGGCTATCATCTCGCTTGTAAGCGTTATTCATATCAGTTGGCTTCTCTTCCATGTATGGCTTTAGACCACTTATAAGGGTGTCTGTGTCTATGAAATAGCTATTTTGATACTTAAATATAAAATCTGCATCATCTGACTGTTTAACTGCTCGTGCCATACATTGAGACCATGTAAATGATTTGTCATCTACACTAACATCTAGCTGTTTCTCAAAGAATTTGATAGCTGGCTTGTAATACTCTTTTTCTATCGGTTTACTTAATGGAATGATTAATCTAAAACGTGGCTTATCTACCCTATGACTGAATGTACTGTACAAGATATAAGAGAATGAAAACATATTCTCAATATCCTCTACTATGCTTGTATCTGTCGGTAGATCATCAATATCTAGTGCAAGTGCATGACGATTAAGCACGTTCTCATCATTCCTATGTGTATCTTTCATTTCGCCCAAAATATAAGTTCCGTTGCTATATTTATCATCTGATACTTTAACATCTGATAAGTATTTAACTAACTCTTTAAATGTAAGTGGTTTACTTGTTAAAAATGAGTTAGAATAAAGATTTTTGTAGTGATTTACTGTTATTTTTGGTATAATAGTCTTATCAGAATTATTGTCTTTCATTTTTTATACAAGTCCCTTCTTGTTATAATTAAGAGAAGAACGATTGTTAATCGTTCGACTCTCGTGCTGGTACTTCATCACTCGCCAAAGTGTTTTTATGTGAAGTATCGGCTTTTTTTATTTCATCTTGTAGCCTCTCGACCGACTTCCATACATCACTGATCACTGTTGAAAGGATAAATAAGTCCTGCGTTTGTTCCTCTGTCATCGTTCTTAATGTAAAGTTTTCTTTAATCCAACTTTGCTCTAATCTATCTTCTGCATCTTCTAAATTGCTAAATACTAAATTATTTAGTGCATCTACCTTTAATTTAAGGCTGTTAATATCCACTACTAAATCGTTTAAGTTTGTCATTTTACTTTTCCCCCATCATCTTTTTCAGTAATTCTTCGGTATTTTTCAAACTTATCTCATGCTCTCCATTGATTGCTAATACTTCTACGGATAATTTATTTATAAAATTACTTTGTATATTCTCTAAATGCTTAATGAGTGCTGGTTCTTGCTTTAAATATTCAGCGATTGTTTCCTCCAATAAATCACTCGCTTTAACGTACGCTTCTATTACACGCAATGTCTGTTTTTGCTTCGTATAATGATCTAATAAATTTTTAGCTTCTTTTTGATTTAACATATTACTTCTCTCCTATACTCTTTCTGATTTTAAAAATTCATACATAACAGTTGCGATAACACAAAAGTAGAAACACATTTGAAAACCAAGTGCAGTCGATGTGATTGTGTTACAAATACAAGTGATTATAAATACATAGAATAAAGTTTTTAACGCTAGTTCTAAATTCTTCATCTTCTCTTCTCACCTCCCTTCAATGCCTTTAAATCGTTATTCAAAGGGGTGCATTGTGCTGTGATACAATCCATAAATTCGTCAACGTCCGAACGTTTGAATCTGTATGTACTGCCTACACGATAATATTTCATTCCGTTCTTTATGAGTAACTCGTCTATCGTTGGTTTTGATAGATTAAGATATGAAGATAACTCTTTAAAAGTCATGAAATATTTTTCTTTAGCGAGTTCTTCAACACGTCTCTCAATTGCTTCTTCTAGCATCTGACGTGCTTCACTTTCATTGATTTGAATATCAATCATCTAACTTCCTCCTTAATGTCACTATCAACGTCATTCGAAATTAAAAAAATATTCATTATATTATTCAACCTTAGCAACACATTTACACTCGGAATTGTTCTGCCATTCTCAATATCGGAATAATAACTTCTCGATATTTTCACTTTATCAGCTACTTGTTTTTGTGTAAGTTGAAGTTTTTCTCGCTTTTTTTTAAGTAAAAAATGAATATTTATTGACATGATTTTTCACCTCTTTTTTTGTCTCTATCAACGTCTAAATATAGAGTACACTTTTCTTTTTTACTTGTCAACACCGTTCATCAAAAAAAGTCTTTATCAACGTCATTTTATTTGATAGACTATTATTAAAGTGAAGGAGGTATATATACATGAATATCGGGAATACTATCAAAACCATCAGAAAGCAAAGGAAAATGACCCAACAACAGTTAGCCGACCAAATGGGAATCTCGAGAAGTTATTTAAGCGATATAGAAAATGGTAACAAAAACCCCAGTGCAAAAACCTTAGAAAAATTAGCGAAAAAATTAAATGTATCTATAACATATCTAACTACAGGTATGAAAACATTAAATGATCTAACAGAAGATGAAATTAATAATCAGTTAAACACTGTTCAAAAAGTTTTAAGAGAAAGTAAAGATAATAGCGAAAGAGAAGTAAAAAATTATCTATTAGAGTTAATACAAAAAGATTTATCATTTATAGAAGTAAAATATTTTGCAGAAATAATTAAATACTATGAAGCTGAAAAAAATGATAAAGAAAACTTATTTTTCATTTCATTTCTTTTGAAATTGATGCACTTAAACAAAGACTTAGGAGAAAAAGAAACTTTCGATTATTTAACGCATGAGTTCGACAATTTTCTTAAACAATATCTTAATATTAAGTAGGTGATCTAATGGCAAGTTATGAGAAGCGTGGCGATACCTGGCGTTACCGTATCAGTTTGGGCAAGAACCCTAAAACAAATAAATATGAATATATCTCTAAATCAGGTTTTAAGCGTAAATCAGACGCTAAGCACCATGCTGAAATGGTTGAACGTCAAATAAGATTAGATGAATATATAGCACCTTCAACAATAAGTTTTGATGCTGTAGTCGGTGAGTGGTTAGAAGAATACTCTAAAGACGTTAAAATAAGCAGTGTGCGTGCAAGAAAAAAAGCCATTAAAATTAGTCAAAACAAGTTCGGTCCTTATCCTATTCAAAAAATTAGTGAACATGATTATGATAAATTTATTAATGGTTTAAGTGATGAATACAGTACCAACTATATTAAAAGTATTATGACTTCAACGAACATGGTATTTAATTATGCTGTTAAACATGGATATATTAAGAAGTCCCCACATATCAATGTGAAATTAAAAAAGAAAAAAGAAACAGTGGAAGAATTAGAGAATGATAATATCTCTAATAATTTTCTCGAGAAGGAAGAATTGTTACAGTTTTTAAAGGTTGCAAAGCACCAGCACAAGCCATTGAATAGTTTTGAGTTGTTTACCACGCTTGCTTATACGGGGCTTCGTATAGGTGAGTTACTGGCTTTAAAATGGACTGATATAGATACACTGAATAATACAATCAGTGTGACAAAGACATACTATAACCCTAATAACAATAAACGTAAGTATGAAATACTCACACCTAAAACTAAAACATCAATCGCAACTGTGCCTGTAGATCACAATATTATAAAAATGTTGCTTGATTATAAAGCCAATGTTCAAGATACATGGAAAGATGAATTGTATAATGATAATGATTTTATTTTCACTGATAACAACGGTTATCCTTTAGTCGTTAAAAAAATATCTCAATGGGTGCAATCAATCATGAGTGAAACAGATATAAAAAAGGCTATCACACCACATTCATTCCGACACACTTATTGTGCTTTACTTATTGAAGCTGGATTACATATTAAAGCGATTCAAGAACGTATGCGACATGGTGACATAAATACTACTATGAATGTTTATGCCAAGATAACAAAAGCACACAAAAAAGACGCTTCCCAAAAATTCAATGAATTAATGAGAAGCGTTTCAGATGAAATTTTTTAATTTTCTATGACCATATTATGACCAATGTATACAAAGAATGTTGATATAACAACGTTTATAAGCTGTATTACATCATTCCTGGCATGCCGCCCATACCCATATCTGGTGCTGGGTTTTCTTCAGGCATTTCTGCCACTACCGCTTCAGTTGTTAAGAACATTGCTGCTACTGATGCTGCATTTTGTAATGCTGAGCGCGTTACTTTTGTTGGGTCAACGATACCTGCGTCAATCATGTTTACCCACTCATCCGTTGCAGCGTTATAGCCGACACCTGTTTCAGCGTGTTTAATCTTCTCAACAATCACTGAGCCTTCAAGTCCTGCATTCTCAGCGATTTGACGGATTGGTGCTTCAAGTGCTTTCAGTACGATCTTCACACCTGTTGCAACGTCGCCTGTTGCTTCAACTGCTGCAACTTTGTTGTAAATAGATACTAATGCTGTCCCTCCACCTGCAACGATTCCTTCTTCAACTGCTGCGCGTGTAGAGTTTAATGCATCTTCAATACGTAATTTACGCTCTTTAAGTTCTGTTTCAGTTGCAGCACCTACTTTAATTACTGCAACACCGCCTGCTAATTTCGCTAAACGTTCTTGTAATTTCTCTTTATCAAATTCAGAAGTTGTTTCTTCGATTTGAGCTTTTAATTGTCCAACACGTGCATCGATGTTTGAAGCATCGCCGCGTCCTTCAACGATTGTTGTGTTATCTTTCGTTACATGAACTTTACCAGCGTTACCTAACATTTCTACTGTTGTGTCCTTTAAGTCCAATCCAAGGTCGTCAGTAATGACTTGTCCACCTGTAAGAATCGCTAAATCTTCTAACATCGCTTTACGACGGTCACCAAATCCTGGTGCTTTTACTGCTACTGCAGTGAATGTTCCGCGTAGACGGTTCAATACGATGTTTGTAAGTGCATCGCCATCAACGTCTTCAGCTACGATTAAGATTGGACGTGATGTTTGAACGATTTGTTCTAAGATTGGCAGGATATCCTGGAATGAAGAGATCTTCTTATCTGTAATTAAGATGTAAGGATTCTCTAAGTCAGCAATCATCTTATCTGAATCAGTCACCATGTAAGGTGAAGCATAACCACGATCGAACTGCATACCTTCAACCACTTCAAGTTCTGTCTTGAACCCTTTAGATTCTTCGATTGTGATGACACCGTCGTTACCGACTTTCTCCATCGCTTCAGAAATGAACTGACCGATTTCTTCATCAGCTGCTGAAATGCTACCTACTTGCGCGATTTCTTCTTTGCTTGATACTGTTTTAGAGATTGCTGCAAGTTCTTCTAGTGCTACAGCTACTGCTTTGTCGATACCTTGACGAATACCAACTGGGTTGGCACCACTCGTTACGTTCTTAAGACCTTCCTGAATCATCGCTTGTGCGAGTACTGTTGCAGTTGTCGTACCGTCACCAGCAATTTCATTTGTCTTGTTCGCTACTTCAGCAACAAGTTTTGCACCCATGTTCTCATAAGGATCTTCTAATTCGATTTCTTTCGCGATTGTTACACCGTCATTTGTAATTAAAGGTGCAACAAACTTCTTATCTAATACAACGTTACGTCCTTTAGGTCCAAGTGTTACTTTAACTGCGTCTGCTAATTTATCTACACCTGCAAGCATTGCGCGTCTTGCATCTTCAGAAAACTTAATCTCTTTAACCATTAGTGAATTCCTCCATTTATTAATAAATTTTGTGAATTATATCTTCTATACTTCTATCTGCTATTCTACTATTGCAATAATATCTTCTTCTTTTAATACGATATAAGATTCATCACCAGTCTTAACTTCGGTACCGCCGAATGGCTCATACACAACACGGTCACCAACGCTAACACCAATCTCAACGCGTTCACCATTATTCAGGATGCGTCCTGTACCTACTGCAACTACAGTCCCTTCATTTGTCTTCTCTTTCGCAGAATCTGTTAAGACGATTCCACTTGCTGTCGTTGTCTCTCTTTCAGTCTTTTGAATTACAACACGATTTCCATATGGTTTTAACACGATTTTTTCCTCCTTATAATCACATTAATGATTTTTTAGCACTCTCTTATATATAGTGCTAATATAATTTTATAATAATCAAAGAAGGTCAAAAATGCAAACATTTTACTTTATTTTTTTTAATAATATTTGATTTATCTCTTATCGCTTTCTAATTAATGGATAGTTACGGTACAATGAATATGGATATTATTTATTAGAGGAGTTTTAAAGTGAAGCATAACAGAAAATGGATTAACATCCTTACCGTATTACTTTATATAGGATCACAATTATTCGTATTAATACCGACAAGTATCTTTTTAAAGCAAGGGCTGGATAACGATGCAGCCTTCTTAAAAGCAATCCCATATTACGTCGGGTCATTTGTCGTAGCAAGTATTCTTGTTATTTATATCAATACGAAAATTAACAATAAAACACGCGTTGAACGTTCAGTTAAGACTGATACATTATCAACGATTGGTTTAATTGTCGGTGGATTATTCATTTCATTATTTACACAGATGATGCTCGGCATGGTTAATACATATATATTAAATCAACCTATGGAAAGTCAGAATACGACGCAGATTATGGGCATCGCGAAACAAGCTCCTATATTCATTATACTGATTGCAATTGTCGGGCCGATATTGGAAGAATTCGTATTCAGAAAAGTTATATTCGGGGAACTTTATGAACTAATTAAAGGAAACCGCGCCGTTGCTTTTACAATCAGCGTACTCATCAGCGGCTTCATCTTCTCAGCAGCACACAGTGATTTCAACCATACACTCATTTATATGGGAATGTCAGTCGTATTCAGTGGTTTATATGTATTATCGAATCGCATCATCGTGCCAATCGTAGCACATATGCTGATGAATGGATTCGTCGTCTTAATGCAGGTGGTGTTCGCTGATAAAGTGATCGAAGCACAGAAACAATTAGAGCAGGCAAACTTGATATGGCATTTATTTAACTAAAATAAGCTTGAGACAACTGTCTCAAGCTTATTTTTCAGGATTTTAATCATGGCTAAATGCGTGATACGCCCTTCTTACGGCGTTCCACTCGCTAACCCTTTCGGCATAATGCAAACAACACAGAAAACAAAGAACTTTTTCTTTGCGTTGTTCACATTATGCTTTGGGTCAGGACGCGCGTGTCACGTCCTTTTTACCACAGCTTCTTCACATTCCACAGTCGTTCTTCACATACGGAGATGATGGTTTTCAGTGCTTTAATTCGTGCTGCACGTTTGTTATTTGCCGGGATAATTACCCACGGTGCATGTTCGGTTGTGGTGTTATCAATCATATCTTTACTTGCTTCAAGATAAAGGTCCCACTTCTCACGGTTACGCCAGTCTTCATCTGTTATCTTCCATTGCTTCTCAGGTGTAACTTGTCGTTCTTCAAAGCGCTTCAACTGTTCGTCTTTATCAAGTACAAGGAAGAACTTGATCACAATGGCACCTTCTATCGTCAATGCTTTCTCAAATTTATTAATCTCATCGTATGCGCGCTGCCATTCTTTATTCGTTGCGAAGCCTTCCACACGCTCAACGAGTACACGTCCATACCAGCTGCGGTCGAAGATTTCGATATGCCCGCTTCTCGGGACATCTGTGGCAAAGCGCCATAGATAATGGTAACTCAGTTCTGTTTCAGTCGGGGCACTGATGGCGTTTACTTCATATCCTGTTGGATCCAGACTTTCACGTACACGCTTAATATTGCCGCCCTTTCCTGCAGCATCCATACCTTCATATACAAGCATCAGAGGGATTTTACGTTCATACAGTGCATATTGTAGTTCACGGATACGTGCCTGTAGCTTCGGTAATAGTTCTTTATATTCTGCTTTAGACATATTATCAGACGTATCCTCGAACATATCTGTTGTGAAGTCTTCTGTAAAGGCACCGTCACGTTCGTCTTGCTTCGATTTCTCTTTAGCTTTCAGCGCTTTTTCGAGTCGCTTAATGATGACTTCGTACATTTCATTGACAGCCTTGCCACGTTCTGTATAGTCGATATGTGTCCATGGTGCTATCTCTTCTGTCGCTTTCATCAAATCAATCATACCGTCCTGGTAGACTTTGGTCGGAATACTCGCTTCATATTCCTGAGCTTTCCAGCGTGTCAATGGATTCTTCTTCGTCTGTTCTATATGCTCCTGACGCTTTTGTTCATTTACTGATAGATAGAATTTAATAATCACATAGCCGTCATCTGACAACATCGATTCAAATCCTTTAATTTCCTGCGTTAATAAATCATAGTCTTTAATGATGTCTTTCTTATAGCCATGCTCTTCAAAATCAAGCTTCTGGGCATACCAACTCCTAAAGAAGAGCGTTACCCCGCCTTTTTTCGGAATGTTATTCCAATACGGGTACAGGAACGGATAGCGTAATAACTCCTCATCCGGACGTTTCGTTGCATAGAAGTTTGTATATTTTGCATCAAGCGTCAGTAAGAGTTCGTTAGATAGTCGTGACTTTCCTGAAGCTGGTATCCCCTCAAATACAATCATAACCGGAATGCCTGCTTCATGTGTCTTTCTTACGAGCTCTGCTGTCGTAAGCTGTAACTGCTTATCTATTTTCGTCATATGACCCCTCCTCAGCGTATTAATTTAATTATACTATTAAATGACAGATTTTTAAGAAATTTTGTATTTCATTATTTCGATTATTGAAGTATTATTATAATAGTAAGAAAAATTAGATAATAAGGAGCGCTATATGATAACATTCCAAAACTATAAATATGAACGACCCGACTTGCATGCAGTTAACCAATCTATCGATCAGTTACTTGAACAGTTTGAAGCAGCGACATCTGCTGAAACGCAAATAAAGCTGATCGATGATATTAACGTAGTAAGAAAGCATCTCGATACTGCAATGAATCTTGCGTATGTGCGTGCTTCAATTAATACAAATGATGCATTTTATTCTGAAGAGCGCGACTATCTGGATGCACATGGTGGAGAAGTCATTCAGATTGAATCCAAGTTCTACAATGCACTTGCAAATAGTAAATTTAAAGATGCACTGCGTGAGACTTATGGTGATCAGCTGTTTGATCTTGCTGAAATGTTCGTAAAACAATATGATGATTCAATCAAGGATCTCTTGAACAAAGAAAATAAAATCTCATCTGAATATAGTAAGCTCGTTGCTTCAGCAGAAATTGAATTTAAAGGCGAAACATATACATTCGCACAGATGGGACAGTTTCTCGATTCTGCAGATAGATCAGTCCGCAAAGAAGCGAAACTTGCAATGGAAGAATATCGTGCTGCGCAGTTAGCACAGTACGATGAAATCTATGATCGACTCGTTAAAGTACGTCATGAAATCGCAACGAAACTTGGCTTTAAGAACTTTATCGAGCTTGGTTATGTGCGTATGAACCGAGTGGATTACACACCTGACATGGTAAAGAGATATCGTGATCAGATTCATAAGCATGTTGTACCAGTTGCACAAAGTTTGTATCAGTCTCAAATGAAGCGTAATGGATGGGATAGCTTAAAGCCATATGATGAGAGTATTGTGTTCTTATCAGGGAACGAGAAGCCAAAAGATGACGGAAAAACAATCTTAGAGAACGGTCGTAAAATGTATAAAGAGCTCAGTGCAGAAACAGATGAATTCTACCAGTTCATGATGGACCGCGAACTGTTTGATGCAGAAGCGAAGAAAGGGAAAGAAGCTGGAGGTTACTGTACGTTCATCCAAGACTATAAATCGCCGTTTATCTTCTCTAACTTTAATGGAACAGATCATGATATTACCGTACTTACACATGAAGCCGGACATGCATTTCAAGTGTACCGTTCGCAAGACTTAATTCCGGATTATTTATGGCCGACACACGAATCATGTGAAATTCATTCAATGAGTATGGAGTTCTTCACATATAAATGGATGGATCTCTTCTTTAACAACCCAGATAAGTTCAAATATAAACATATCGGGGATGCCATCAAGTTCTTACCTTATGGTGTGACAGTTGATGAATTTCAGCATATCGTCTATGAACATCCTGAATTATCGCCACAAGAACGTCGTGCTGAATGGACGAAGCTTGAACAGAAGTATTTACCACATAAAGATCATGACGGTATCGCAGCTTTAGAAGGTGGTGCATTCTGGCATCGTCAAGGCCATATCTTTGGTTCACCGTTCTATTATATCGACTACACGCTTGCACAAGTTTGTGCCTTCCAGTTCTTCAAACGTTCGACAGAGGATTTTGAAGAGGCATGGAAAGATTATCTGCACATCTGTGATATTGGTGGCTCATTACCATTCAATAAAATTGTTGAAGCGGCAAATCTACGCTCTCCATTCCAAGACGGTACATTAGAAGATACGATGACGTTCCTTGAAGATTATCTTGATGAAATCGATACGAGTAATTTTTAGTTCACTATAAAGATATCCCCATCGATATAATATATCGATGGGGATATTATTTCATTGCGATACGTTATGATTTTCTTAATAAGATTAATCCTGATAACAACAAACTCACAGATGCCAATACATACATGAAGACATTTTCTCCTGTATCGGGCAGCTTAGCATGTTTTTTTACTTTTTGTTTTTGCTTTGAAGTCGCTTTTGAATCCTTGTCTTGATGGCTTTTTTTAGATTTACCGATTTCACGTGTCACAAGGTCCCACACTTGTTTATCAAGCGCCGCATAATACGCTTCACCATCTGTTGGCTTAAACTTTCCTGGCTTAATGCTAAGCAAGTCATCATCTTCTTCAAGAGAAGAATATTCCGACTCACTATCACTTAGTTCTACTGGACTCACCGGAGTGTCAGGCAGCTCAGGAATATCAATTGTGCCTGGTGATGGGGGAACTACGCCAGCTGAGTAATCATTACCATCATATTTAGGTGGTGTTGAATCTGCATCATCATGTGAAGGGAATGCCAGTGCTGGATGCTCTGTTGTCGGATGTTCTGTTATTGGATGCTCTGTTGTTGGTACTTCTGTTGTTGGGTGCTCAGTCGGTTGATTGACTTCAACTGAAGGTAATTCTGTCGTTGGTGTCTGTTCTTTGGATGGTATTTCTGTTGTTGGTGCTTCTGTTGTTGGCTGTTCTGTCGTCTCATCTTCCTTGATAATTTCAGTAGACACGATTTCAATCACTGGACTTTCTGGGCTTTTGTCTTCAGTCGATTTCAATGAAGATTCGTTTTTTATAGATTCTACTTGCTCACTTGACGGCTGTTCTGCTGTTACTGAATTATCTGCAGCTTCAGACAGCGTTGCATTTTGAGTAGATAAACCCAGCATACATACCAATGCCGCAACAGCTTTCACCTTAAATTTGTACATTTCTAATTCCTCCAATTTCCACTTAGACTAATTATAATGGAGAATGTACACTTTTTCTATGATGAGGATGCATTGTTACACACATTTAACATTTCATATATAAATGAAACATATCAAAATTTAATGCCAGAAATGAATGTGTTGCAATTCTAGTGAATTTTAGTATAATTAATATATCTAATATAAAATATATATAATACATTGTAAAGAGGGATAATAATGGAGAGACAATTCTTTTCGAAAGACACACATATTGGTGCTGTACATCTTAACGTTAACTTTATGGATAACAGCGTAAAGTTTTATCATGAAATATTAGGTATGGATATTATCGAGCATACCCCTACATTTTCATCACTTGGGGTTAATGATAGCGTTCTGATCTATTTATATCAGACGAATCATGCGCGTGTTCAAACTGCAGGGCTGTTTCACTTTGCCCTATTGGTTCCTTCTCGTGCTGTGCTCGGCAATATTTTCTACCACCTCATTAAGACTGAATATCCGTTAGCAGGTGCGAGCAATCATGATGTTTCAGAAGCCATCTATTTGCAGGATCCGGAAGGTAACGGGATAGAAATTTACAGAGATGTGCCAAGCAATGAGTGGCAGTTTGAACCAAATGGTAATATCGTCATGGGTACATCTGAAATGGATTACGCAGCTGTTATTGAAGCAAACCATAACCGTCCATTCGATGGTATGCCGAAGGATACAATCATTGGACATATGCATCTATCAGTCATTGATTTAAATCAGTCCATTGCTTTCTATAACGAATTGTTTGGCTTAGATGTAATGACTCGCTATGGTAGTCAGGCAGCATTTATGGCAACAGCCGGCTATCATCATCATCTTGGATTAAATACATGGCAACATCAGACTGAGCGCGCACGTCTTGATTATCCAGGATTAAGGAAATTCGATTTGAATATCCCAAATGAAGAGGACCTCCAGCACTTTTTAGAAACATTATCAGAAAAAGGATCAACTCAGTTAAAAGATGAGAATTCAAATATTGTATATGACCCTAGCGGCATCGGAATTAGAATAATGACAAAAAATTAGAAGTGTAAACTATGGGATTATTTAAGAAAAAATATAGTAAGCTTTTAGACACTATGAAAACATGAGGACCGTTTCATCATAACAAAATAAAAACATCTATAAAAAGCTGCATGTATGACACCGATAACCCGGTACATACATGCAGCTTTTCTATTATAAGTTCTCTTGTTCGTGCGTAATTTTACGTGTTTCATTTAAATTCTGCATATTAGATAATACTGTATCCTTTAAATACGCACAAACTCTTAGATAAAGTACGTCCACAATTGTAAGTTGTGCTGTACGTACTGTCATATATCCTAAATTGATTTCATTTTCTTCTTTCGCCATCGCAAGTACAATATCCGCCATACGAATAGCAGGAGATGAGAACTTTTGTGTTAATAATATAATCTTAATCCCTTTCTCTTTTGCATATTTACAAATATCTGTAATAACCTTATTCTTACTTGTTTCAGATGTAATGAATAATACATCTCCTGCTTCATAGTGTCCTAATAATGTAATCGCAGATAAAAGATCTGTTGCCAGAATTGCAGACTGATCAATATTCATCAGCTTTACATGCAAATCTGTCGCAACAACTCTTGAGTTCCCGACGCCAAAGATCATAACGCGTTTTGCACTTGTAATTGCCTGGGCCGCTTCATCAATCACTTTAGCAGAAATGACCTTCTCTGTATTATAAAGTGCTTGAATTGTATTGTTGAAGACTTTCTCTTTCATTACTTCTTCATCGTCTGTTAATTCAATCTTCGTCGGTACCTTTTTATCTGCAATTGTGTGAAGTTCACGTGCGAGCTCCACCTTAACCACTTTAATCCCAGATAATCCAAGACGCTTACTGAAGCGTACAATGGCTGCTTCACTTGTATTTGAAAGATGTGCAATTTCTTTGATTGGTAAGTTGACCACCTTTTCAGGGTACTCAATGACAACGTCGGCAATCCTTTTTTCAACTGGTGTAAAGCTATCGTACATCTTTGTAATTTGACCTAATACTGAATACATAATTTCAGCTCCTTACATCTTATTCAATTAATGTTATGCCCTATTTAATTTCAATTCGCTAGCTTCACTTCAGTATAAATATACTATTTGCTGAAAACAATTAAAACAAAAATTTTCTAAAATTTGTGGATGTTTTTATGCATCCTTTAAATCATACTTCCATAGCTTCAAATAAACATCCCCATGAACCGCCGATGTTCTAATGCCATCTGCTGATTCTGATGTATTAATACGCGTGGACATTACTGCTTCTCCATCATTGATAAATATCTCTATCGTCTGTTTATGAACAATGCAGTGTAACTTTGTCAATGGTTCGTGCAACGTAATAAACTTTGTATAGGGTTCATCAATCAAACCACTATCCGAACGATCCACAGTAAATATTCTTTTCTCTGTGTCATAGATCAATACCGTGCGCTCTTTTCTTGAAACACGTAATTCAAGTATATATTCTAAGGCATTATTCTCTATAATCTCAGCGACAAGTTCATAATTATTGCCTTCATAAGGATGCAGGCGAACATTCTTCCTTGTGGCGTAACCTTCTGCTGTTTCAAGTTTGCCTTGCCTACTAGAAGAAAGCAGTGGCCGTTGTCTTAGCTGTCCGTCCTCGATTGACACAATCCTTGGTGTAGCAAGTACATCACCAATTCTGCCGATTAATAGGCAACGGTCTTGTTCATCCAGCATAAAGGTGACGGGCTGATAATCGAATCCATGGTCAGCAATATTATAATTCAATTGTGATGGATACACATCTAACTTGCTGCCGACTTGCGCTTCAAGTTCCTCTAATTCCTGCTCTGTTAATGGCACTATCTGGGATTCCTTCATCATAATTCTCCTTGAAATATATTACTTATATTCTATCAGAAAATATAAAAAAAGAAGTAGCTTTGTCACTACTTCTCAAGTTCTTCTTCAATCAGTTTCTGTTCACCTTTTAAATATTGTCTATAGCCGATCTTACTTATTTGGATACTCACTTCATACAGCAGTAACATCGGCACAGCGAACATTAAATACGTCATAAAGTCAGCAGGTGCAATTAATGCGGCAAAGACAAATAAAATAAAATAAGCATACTTACGGTTCTTACTTAAGAACATCGGTGTGACGATACCAAGTCGTGTTAAGAACAGTAAAAGAATCGGTAACTGAAAGACAAACCCGAAAGGCAGCGTAAAGCGCAGCATTTCGTTAAAGTACTCTCTTACACCAATCATCTGGTTGACACCAATCTCGCTTGCGAGCCCTAACGTAAAGAAGATGAGGTAAGGAAATACTAAATAATAACTGAACAATAGCCCAGCAAGAAATAATATAATACTGATCGGAATATATGCTAACGTAGCGCTTCTTTCTTTGGGATGCAGTCCGGGTGAGATAAACGCCCATATTTGATACAGAATAACAGGCGAGATTAAGATGAGTGCAATTAACATAATCACTGTAATATAAATTGTCAGCGGATCACTTACTTTAAAGTAATGTAAAGTAATTTCTTTTGGCACATCATCCTTCGTCAAGTACTTTGTGACCGGCTTTCCGAAGTAGAATCCGACGATAACGCCTGCTACTAAGAAGTAACAGACTGTCATAATTCGTTTACGCAGTTCTTCTAAATGCTCAACTACTGTTAAATCATCTTTATTCATGTAAGGAATTGACCTCCTCATACAAAAAGCGGCACTGCATCGCCGCTTTAAAGTTTCGATTATTTGATATCTTTGTTATCTTTGTCGTCGTGATCCTTCATGATACCATCTGTTGCATCTTTGAATTCTTTAAGAGATGTCCCCATGGCACGACCAAACTCTGGTAATTTCTTAGGGCCAAAGATAATTAAAGCGATAATTCCTAGAAATATAACAACTGGTCCTGATAATGCTAAACCTAAAAACATATATTTATCCCCCTAATGATTTTTCATAAAGAAAATTAATGATTGTAATTCCACGCCAAGATCAATGTGATGTACATGTACTCCGCTCGGTACATTTAAACGCTCTGGTGTAAAGTTTAATATACCCTTTATTTGTGCTTTTGTCACTCTATTTGCGACGTCTTGGGCAACACTACCTGGAACCGTCAAGATAACCACTTGAATTCCTGTAGCCTCTACAACCTTCTCAAAATCCTTCATATCCTGGACTTCAATCTTGCCAATCTTACGACCAATCGTTTCATCATTCGCATCGAATGCTGCTGTAATCTTCATTCTATCATTGATAGAGAAGTTATAGTTTACTAATGCTGTACCTAAGTTACCGACACCGATAATCGCAACCTTCGTAATCATATCCTGCTGTAACGTTGTCTTAAAGAAATTCAGCAGGAAATTAACGTTATAGCCATATCCTTTCTTACCCAGTTCTCCAAAATAAGAAAAATCTCTGCGTATTGTTGCAGAATCAATCTGTAATCCTTCACTTAGTTCCTTACTGCTCACTCGTTCAACATTTGAATTATATAACGTATTAACAAAACGATAATATAAAGGAAGTCGTTTCAAAGTGGCTTTAGGAATCTTAATTTCGTCCTTCGACATCCTAATCACCCGTTTCTATTTTTGTGATAAACTTCACATCGATACAATTATAACATCTATATTAATAAATGACTATGTGAAATTATGAATTAATGATAAATCATTCCCACTGATATCACACTAATGTACAATAAAAGAGAGGTGAGCAAAGTGATACTATTACAAGCTAGTAATTTAACTAAATCCTACTCAGGTGAAAATATATTTTCAAATGTAAAATTTGAAGTCAAGTCCAATGATCGTATTGCGATTGTCGGTAGAAACGGTGCAGGGAAGACAACATTAATGAAGATTCTTGCAGGAACTGAAGACTATGATTCAGGTCATCTGTCTATTGCTAAACATGTGAATGTAGGTTACTTAACACAACAGATGACTTTAAATGCTGAAGGTACCGTATATGAGGCTATGAAGAAACCTTTCTTACATTTAGAGCGCATGCAGCAAGAGTTAAACAACATTGCTACCTATTTAAGTGAGCATAGCGCAGATGCACATAGCGATGCATATCAAGAGAAATTAGCAGAATATGAAAGACTACAACAAAAGTTTGAATCACAAGATGGCTATCTATATGAAACAAAGATCAAGTCTGTCTTAATGGGATTAAGCTTCACAGAAGAAGACTTTCATAAAAAAATAGATCGTTTCTCTGGTGGACAGAAGACACGTCTCGCACTCGCTGAGATGCTCCTTCATAATCCCGATTTATTATTACTTGATGAGCCGACGAACCACCTGGATATGGATACAACTGCATGGCTGGAAAATTACTTAACAACATACAGTGGTGCCATCGTCATTATTTCACATGACCGTTATTTCTTAGATAAGGTTGTGAATACCGTATATGACGTCGCACTCGGACAAGTAACGAAATATGCTGGTAACTATTCCAAATTTATTGCACTGCGTGATCAGTTCTATGATAAGATGCAGGCCGAATATGATCGTCAGCAAGCTGAAATCAAACGACTCGAAACATTCGTACAAAAGAATATTACCCGTGCATCAACGAGCGGGATGGCAAAGTCTCGCCGTAAAGTATTAGAGAAGATGACGAAGATTGATATGCCAAAGCAAGATGACCACTCAATGAACTTGCGCTTTAATATCGATAAGGAAACAGGAAATGACGTACTGCGTTGTACAGAGCTTGCAATTGGCTATACAACGCCTCTTGCAACCAATATCAACTTTGATGTATCTAAACAAGACGCAATCGCATTTATCGGACCGAATGGAATCGGAAAGACAACGCTCATCAAAACAATCGCTAAACTATTAAAACCTCTTGACGGAGAGGTTCATTACGGTGCAAACTTATCTATCGGTTATTACGATCAGAAACAAGCTGAATTCTCATCAAACAATACTGTATTAGAAGAATTGTGGCAGTACTATCCTACAATGCCGGAAAAAGAAATCAGAACTGTGCTCGGACGTTTCTTATTCGTACAAGATGATGTTAAGAAAATCATCAATGACTTATCCGGTGGCGAAAAAGCTCGACTCCAGCTCGCAAAGCTTAGCCTTGAAAATCATAACGTGCTCATACTCGATGAGCCGACGAACCATTTAGACATCGATGCGAAAGAAGTACTGGAAGATGCCCTTATCCATTACCCAGGAACATTGCTCTTTGTCAGTCACGACCGTTATTTTATCAACAAACTGGCGACGAAAGTATTCCATATGGATAAAGAAGGCGGGCGTATGTTCCTAGGCGACTACTCTTACTTCATTGAAAAAGAAGAAGAACGTATGGCCATACTTGCACATCAAGCAGAAGAACAAACGCAATCCGTAAACAAAGAGAACGACTATGACGCATTCAAAGCGAACCGAAAAGAAACAAGAAAGCTAGAGCGACAAAAAGAGAAGCTGGAAACGCAAATCGAAACAAACGAAGAGCGTATCAATGAAATTGAACTCGAACTTACAAAGCCAGAAGTATTCAGTGATATCGAAAAGGCAAACACATTCAATGAAGAACTTATCCGACTCAACAATGAAAATGAAAAATTACTTGAAGAATGGTCAGACATCGAAATGGCCTTAGAAGGATAATTTTTCATTAATACACGCTATTTTCTGAAAATAGATATTCACACAGTTATACACAATAAAAATGTTATATTATAAGTAATCCACAAAGTTATTATACTTATCCACAGAATTTTAACAAAAACATATCGCTTTTAATGTGTAAAACGTACTATTGACATATTGTTATGCACATTTTGTTAACAACTTGTGTACAAGTACGTATGTTCGTGTTTTTTAATCAATGTAGTTTTTATTGGATAATTTATAACAAGGACGGCATAACGTGTATGTATGTGAAGCATTATCCTTTCTAATTTATTAGATTTCTATGCTATAATTTCACAATAAAAAGGAAGTCATCCAATAGGGTGACTTCCTTTTTATTGTGACAGTTATTTATTACCAACTTTGTAACTATAGATCGATATTTGAACGCCCATTTAGATCCATCGTTCCAAACTTGCCTGCAATATATTGATAATAAGCTGCTGCTCCAATCATTGCCGCGTTATCTGTGCATAGATTTAACGGTGGTATTAATAGTTTAATATCATTGCTATCACACATCATTTCCATACGTGCACGGATGCCACGGTTTGCCGCCACACCCCCACATATAAGTAGCTGTTTAATATCATAATCTTCTAGCGCTTTGAATGTCTGTGTAGTTAATACATCAATAACACTTGCCTGGAAACTTGCAGCAACATCTTCTTTGTTGTAGCTGATCCCTTTTTGATTTAAATTGTGCAGTTTATTAATGACTGCGCTTTTAAGTCCACTGAAGCTGAAATCATAATCATCCATAATCGGACGTGGAAATTCTAGTACGTCTTCTCCACTTGCAGCAAGTCTATCGACGTGAGGCCCGCCTGGATAAGGTAAGTCTATCGTTCTTGCTACTTTATCATATGCTTCGCCCACCGCATCATCTCGAGTTTCACCTATCACTTCAAAAGCCATATGATCTTTCATGAGCACAAGTTCTGTATGCCCTCCCGAAATGACAAGTGCAAGCATCGGGAATGTCAATCGTTCTTCAATATGATTCGCATAGACGTGTCCTGCAATATGATGTACTGGAATCAGCGGTTTACTGTGTGCGAGCGCCAACGCCTTCGCTGCATTTATACCGACAAGCAATGCACCAATTAACCCTGGTCCTTCAGTCACAGCTACAGCATCAATATCTTCCCAGGTCATATGCGCTTCAACAAGCGCTTCTTCAATAACCATCGTAATATTCTCAACGTGATGTCTACTCGCTACTTCAGGTACGACACCACCAAATCGTTTATGTGATTCAATTTGAGAATTGACGATGTTACTTAACACTTCGTAGCCATTACGTACAACACTTGCCGCAGTCTCATCACAGCTTGTTTCTATTGCCAGAATCGTTATATCTTTCTCATTATTCATCGTAATTTCACCCACATCACTTTCGCATCCTCACCAGCACCATAATAGTCGCGTCTAATGCCTCCATAAGTAAAGCCGAGACTTTCATATAGTCCTCGTGCTGCGTTATTTTCTACTCTCACTTCTAAACTCATCATTTCACATGTTATTCGTGCATAGTTTATTACATACTCTAGTAATAGCTTCCCGTAACCGAATCCTCTAAACTGTTCATTCACTGCAACGGTCGTAATTTGCGCCTGATCTACGACAATCCACATGCCTAGATAGCCAATCACTACTCCATCCAGAACAAGCACAAAGTAATGTGCAAATTCATTTTTCTCCAGCTCATGATAGAAAGCATCCAATGTCCACGATCCACTTGGAAAGGCCTTTTGCTCAATATCATATACTACTGGGACATCTGCTGTTTCCATCTTTCTAATAACTAATCCTGTTTGTTCAGCCAATTGCGTTCTGCCTCCGATATCCTTAAATATGTCGGTTCAAATGTATGAACATTCACTGGATGATCGATATCAATTAAACGACGCATTTCAGCACTTCTAGGTATACAATAAAATACAGGGCCCTTTAACGCATCTTCAAGTTTCACAGCATCCATCCCTAAGAAGATATAAGGTAAGTGCTGCGCCTTTAATTTATCATTTAATTCATCTATAGAAATATAACAATCCTCTTCCACGCGTTCTAATCTAATCCCTTTATAACGATATATTCCAGCATACACATGATTTCTACGTGCATCAAATACAGGAATTAGCAGGAATTCATGCATCCTTACAGTTGCTGCTAATGCAGCTAAGCTAGATACTGAATATAGAGGAACATTCAAAGTATACGCCAGCGTCTTAGCTGCAGTCACACCAATACGGAGACCAGTATAAGATCCTGGTCCATAAGCAACGACGATACCTTCAATATCTTTCATCGTTAACTGTGTATACTTCAATAAACGCTCGATCTGGCTCATTAATGTAATGGAATGATTAATACGCACACCACTATTAAATTCAGCTAATACACTATCACCATCAGTAATACTCACGGATAAAGGCTGATTACTCGTATCAATATGCAGTAATTTCATCAATAATCTGCTCCTTTAAGCGATTTCCTCTAGAACCCATCGCCTGAATCTCTATTTCACGTTTTGCATCTTCAATATACTTAAGATTAAGCTCAATATAATCTTCGGGAAGGAAGTCTTCAATCATCTCAGGCCATTCAACAATTGTGACACCATCTCCATAGAAATATTCATCAAATCCCAGATCATCTTCTGCACCTTCAAGACGATAGCAGTCCATATGGTGAAACGGAAGCTTACCTTCGTACGATTTTATAATATTAAATGTAGGAGAAGTAATCTTCTGTTCTATACCAAGTGCTTTCCCAAAAAATTGGCTGAAAGTCGTCTTTCCAGCCCCTAGATCACCATGAAGTAACAACACGTCCCCATGCGTGACGAGGGTCGCAATTGTTTGAGCGAGACGCTCTGTATCTTCAATTGAATTTATCATTATTTTCATGTAACACACTCACTTCAATATATTTTAAATATCTATTATTGTAACACATTTAATTTACTTAAATTAAGACATAAAAAAAGAGACCTAACAGGTCCCCAGTGTGCGGCTCATCGCATCCATCTATATATTGCCCGGCAACGTCCTACTCTCGCGGATCGTAAGACCAACTACCATCGGCGCTAGAGAGCTTAACTTCTGTGTTCGGTATGGGAA